>NZ_JBIUYD010000003.1:0-233764 GCF_044744345.1 Kitasatospora sp. NPDC087315
TTCGCGGTGAGCGTCCTGCAGATCGGCTCGACTCCGCCGAAGCGGTCCCGGTGCTCGTCGATGAACGCTACGAGCGTGTGTGTGGCCGGTCGAGCTCGGCCGCGAAGAAAGACGCCGCGGCCCTGAGGATCTCGTTGGCCCGCTTGAGTTCGGCGTTCTCCCGCTTGAGCGCCTTCATCGCGGCGGATTCCTCGGTCGTGGTGCCAGGCCGGGTGCCGGCGTCGGTCTGGGCCTGGCGGACCCACTTGCGCAGGCTTTCCGGGCCAACGTCGAGCTTGGCGCCGATCGACCGGATGCACTGGTACTCGGTCTCGTACTGATCGCGGGTCTCCAGCACCAGGCGCACCGCCCGCTCCCGGACCTCACTGGGGTATGGCTTCCTCATAACGGACTCGATCCTTCCAAGAGAACGAGTCTCGGTCAAACCCGCAGCGGTTCAGTGATGATTGGGGTGGCCGCTCTCTTCCTGGCCTTCCTATTTGTGCCGCTCTACCTGGCTGCTTGGCTCTTTACCTCGGACAGGAGGAGCACAGCGTAGGCGGGTGATGGTGATGGTTTCCCCGAACTGGAGTGGACGTCCGCGTTCGTGCTGCGGGGCACTGCGGCGGCATGCCCTGTCAGCTCATGCGGGACGTGTTCGTCAGCGGCGTCAGGTAGCCGATGCCGGCGTCCGTGATCCAATCGGCGGTGGTGCTGCCCAGTTCCCATGGCTCCTTCAGAAGCGTTGCGCGCAGTGCGCTGCGGTCCTGCAGGTCCGACGGCTCGGGCAGCAGTCGCTCGCGGTAGGCCGCGCTGGGGCCCCACTGGTCGTCCTCGGGGTTGTCGAGCATGGCCATGAACCGGTCCACGCGGGCCGGCCAGGTGGGGTGGCCCCACCACTGCTGGCAGGCCAGCGCGCCATGGCAAGCCGTGCGGAGCAGGCCGAATCGGACGCCCTTGTCCTCCATCTGCGCGATGAAGCCACGAAGGCTCTGGTCGGCGTGCTCCACGTACTCGTCGAGGTTCATCTCGGTCTTCGCAAGCTCGCCGAGCGTTGCACCGGTCGCGAGCTTCCGCGCGGGGTTGGTCAACCAGCGGAAGAGCCGGTAGCCGAGCGCATCTGCATCCTCCACAGCGAGCTCCGCCAGCCCTTCACTGGTGCTCGCGCTGACACCGAACTCCTTCGTCCATCCTCGGAGCCGCTGGCGCACACCATGAGTGGTGTGGCTGTTGACCCGCATCATGTCGCCGTCGGACAGGCGCCCCTCGGCGTGCCAGTTCTCGACGCAGCTATTGCGCCAGGCGCCATTGGTGATGCCGATCGCGAGGACGTCCAGCAGCGCGGCCAGATCGGCGGGGTCGACCCCTGCCTTCGCGAGCATCTCCTCGAAGACCTCTTCGGTCATCCGGGCCTGGACCTCGTCGATGCGACGCTGGATATCGTCCGGGATGATGCTCGCGTCAGCCATCGGGTTTCCTCTCGGGCTCTGTGCTCTGCCCGGCCGATCCTAGGTGGCACTGGGTCGACTCGGTGGCCGGGTCCGCAGCGCTGACCGGCCTACCGGGCGCCTGCTGCGGATAGCCGCCCCGCACCCACGGTCGACCTGGCCGCGAGCACGGCCGCCCGGACACGCGCGGCCCCGGCAGCGGCAACGGCTGCCCCAGCGCCGCCCTGGACCGTTCGCGTGCACACGCGGTTCAGATGCCCGGCTGCGGCATCGGATCGTGGCACTGGGTGCACTCGGCATAGCTGACCTTCGGGGGCTCCTGCGGGGCCCTTGCGGGCGGTCTCTGTGAGCGCGCAGCGGGAGAATTGAGGCATGGCTTTACGGACCGCCAACCTTCGATGTGACGGCATCAAGAAGTGGCCTCCCAACGGATGGGACCAGCAGAACAGTCGGTATTGCGGCAACGGCGAAGTTGTATGGCGCGGGGATACCGAGTCGATCTGATCCCCATGCAGACACACCGAAAACTGCGATGCCTGCGGCGTAGCGCAGGGCACTCTTTAGCTCGGCATAGTCCCGAACTGGTTCGAGGTCCTTGAGTTCGGTTTCGGGCGGCAGGAGCCTGCCAAGTCGCCCGGCGTCAGCGAGGTAGTTGTCGGAGACCTCGCAAAGGAGTCTGACGATCTCTCTTGTCGCTACGTTCAGATCTGTGTCCAGTCCGGTCTCAGCTTGCCGCAGGCGGGCCACAACGGTCCGGGCATGCTTCCTGAGCTCCGGCCGCCGGTGGGAACGGAAGATGACGGTCCCTCGGGTTCGGTGGGCACGGAGAATGCTTTCCTCACACCTCCGAATGCGCCTCGAGAGTTCAAGCACCGCCTCGGCTTCTGTGGGTCGGGCCGTTACCTTGCTGGCCTGGATGGCTACCTCGGTGACGTTGTGGACGAGGAGATATCGCCTCCCGAAGCGGAAGGAGCTGTCCCTGTTCAACGATGCGAGGGGGGCGGCGAGGAGGGCGCCCAGAGGAAAGTAGAGCAAGCCCATGATGGCGAACATTCTGACCGTCTGCTTTGCCAGGTCGGCGATGGCCGGAGGAAAGAGGTACCCCACCGCTGCCATGGCGGGGATAGGCGCGAGCAGGCATATTGCAAGGCCCAGCGCGTGCGTAAGTGTCGCAGAGAGGGCAAGTTGTCCGGTCAGGAAATGTCCCCAGAGGGCTCGGCGTGTGTTCGGATGCACCCCTTCCACAACGCCGGTCTCGCTCAGTGCTGACTCCAGCTCCTGGATGTACTCCACGAGCTCGACGCGCGCCTTGCGAGCCCTGCGGTGGACCGCCCGACGCTCCAGCCTGTTAGCCCATGCCCATCGCCAGAGCCCCAACGTGCCTCCTCAGTTGCCCAGCTGGCATCCAAAGGCTGCCACGGTGGACGCACTCGTGGGGCGGCGTTTTGTAACCACGGATCGGAGGCGACGCTGTAAGCCCGAGCGTTCCCCGCACGTGCCGGGGCCCTGGAGATCTGTCCGACCTGGTGAGGGCCGTCTCAGACCGGGCGCCTGGTGCTGTTCGGCCTGAGGCGATAGGGGGTTGGGCTTCGCAGCCCATCGCGGCCCGTGAGGCGGGCACTGAAGCCCGGACGCTGGCGGCCCGCCGGGGCGGCGCGAGTCCAGCTTCTGCCACCCGTCGGTGCGGGTCGCGGCCCGAGGTCCTGCACTACGTATGGAACGTGATGGCAACCTCAGCCCTTGCCGCGTCGTGCGGCAAAGAGGATGTGTGTGCCACCGTCTCGACCGCCGAGGCTTGAACAGGCGGCAGTCTCGTAGGCGAGGAACCGTGCCCAGAGCTCCGGGTCATGTTCGATTCTGTCAAGGACAGTGGGGTCTTCGAGGCTTGCCCAGTTGCTGGCGGATCCCGCCAGAATCTCGCCGCCGCATTCGGGGATGAGGATGGCGAGCTGTTCCCAAGTGAACATGCGGCAGACGTGGACCATGCCAGGTACGTGGCGTAGGTCGCCAGTCCGGATGACGGCGTCGGTGACGTCGGTGCCGTAGCGGATGGCGAGCTGGGTGGCTCCGGGGAGCCTGGCTCGCCAGCTGCCCCAGAGGGACATGACCGAGGCGACCAGGATGCCACCGGGCTTCAGGACGCGGAGGAGGCCGACGAGGGCTGGGCGTTCCTGTTCGAAGGCGTACGAGAGCGGGCCGCCGTAGGCGAGGGCGAGATCGAACGAGGCATCGGGGAAGCGGCTGGTGTCCCGGACGTCGAGGGTGTGGCGCGCCTCGACGGCTGGCTCGGCGCCCGCGGCGGTGACGTTGGCCTCGTTCAGCCGGAGTTGAACGGGGGAGATGTCGGTGACGACGATGCGGGTACCGTGCTGGGCCAGCACGGTGGTGAAGCGGCCGGGGCCGGCCCCGACCTCAAGAACTCGCTGACCTTCTTTCAGGTATCTCTCCACGAAGCGACGGTGGATCTCGAAGGACACTCGGCCCGCTACATCCTTGGCGAGCCGGTCCTGCTCCTGCTCGGCGAAGTCGTCGTAGTAGCGGCGGACGGCGTCGACGGAACGGTTACTGCTGGGTGTGCCGTCCGTGGTGTCTGCCAACATGCCTCCGTCCGTTCGCCGAACGTGGATGCGACCTGTCCACGTGCTCTGGCCTGGGCTTCTCAAAACGGAGCGATTCGGGCAGGGCTCCGCCACTAGAATGCGTCTCCCGTCGTGATGTCGGCGTGAGCGCCGCCGCGACACTCCGCAGTTCCACCGAGAGGACGGTCTCCGGTCCCATGCGTTGGTCCCAGCTGTACGTGCCCACACTCCGGGAAGACCCGGCGGACGCGGACGCGGTGAGCCACCGCCTGCTGGTGAGAGGGGGGTTCGTCCGGCAGCTCATGGCCGGCCACTACTCCCTGCTGCCGCTGGCCGTGCGCGTCCGCGCCAAGATCGTGGACATCATCCGCGAGGAGATGGCCGCGATCGGCGCCCAGGAGTTCATCCTGCCCGCCATGCACCCGGCCGAGATCTGGCAGCGCAGCGGTCGCTGGGAGGTGATGGGCGAGGAGATGTTCCGGCTCAAGGACCGCAAGGGCGCGGACCTGGCCCTCGGCATGACGCACGAGGAGATCTTCACCGTCCTGTCGCAGGAGCTGAAGTCGTACCGGGACCTGCCGCAGATGTGGTACCAGTTCCAGACCAAGTTCCGCGACGAGGCCCGCCCGAAGAGCGGCCTGCTGCGGGTGCGCGAGTTCACGATGAAGGACTCGTACAGTTTCGACATCGAGTCGGCCGGACTCGATCGCTCCTTCGATCTGCACAAGGCCGCCTACGAGCGGATCTTCGCCCGCCTGGGCTTGCCCGCTATCCCGGTGCAGGCGTCCAGCGGCAGCATGGGCGGCAGCGCGTCGGTGGAGTTCATGAGCCCCTCGAACGCCGGTGAGGACCTGGTGGTTCGCTGCCCGGGCTGCGACTACGCGGCGAACACCGAGAAGGCGACTTCCGCCCTGCCCGCTGTGGTGGACGGCCCCGGCCTGGACGCCCCGGAGCGGTTCGACACCCCGAACGCGCGCACCATCGAGGAGCTGTCCGTCCAGCACGGCGTGCCGGCCGAGCGGCAGATCAAGACGCTGGTGTACGTGGTCGACGACCAGCTGACCCTCGTCTTGGTCCGCGGTGACCACTCCCTGGTCGAGCAGAAGCTCATCGACACGCTCGCCGCCCAGACGGTGCGGCCCGCGACCGCCGAGGAGATCCAGGCGGCGCTCGGCGCGTCCCCCGGCAGCTTGGGCGCGGTCGGCGTCGCCGAGCTGCCCGTCCTCGCGGACGAGGCCCTGCGCGGTCGGACCGACATGACCGCCGGCGCCAACACCGACGGCGTCCACCTGCGCGGCGTTTCCGTCGAGCGGGACATCGCCGTACAGCGGTGGGCGGACCTGCGCGAGGTGACCGCCGGCGAGCCCTGCCCGCAGTGCGGCACACCGTTGGAGGTGGTGGTCACGATCGAGGTGGGCCACATCTTCAAGCTCGGCCGCAAGTACACCGAGACCCTGGGGGTGACCGTCCTCGGGCGTGACGGCGAGCGCGTCGTCCTGATCATGGGCAGCTACGGGATCGGCGTGGAGCGCGCGCTTGCCTCCATCGTGGAGACGCACCACGATGACAAGGGCATCGTCTGGCCCGTCGCGGTCGCCCCGTTCGAGGTGGCCGTCGTCGTACTCGGCGCCAAGGACGAGAAGGTGGTCGAGGCCGCCGAGGGCTTGTACCGGCAGCTGCAGGGCGAGCGGGTCGACGTGCTGCTGGACGACCGCGACGAGCGGCCCGGCGTGAAGTTCCGCGACGTCGAGCTGATCGGCATCCCCTACCGGATCACGGTCGGCGCCCGCGGCTTGGCCGACGGCACGGTCGAGGTCACCACCCGGGCCACCGGCGAGACCCAGTCGGTGCCGGTGGCCGAGGCGGTGGAACACGTCCGTAAGCTGCTGACGTCCGCTGTGTAGGGGTCGGCTCCTCAGCCGGTTACCCGGTGGAACGCCTCGGTGAGAAGCGTCTCCGGATAGCGGCGAAGGATCTTCGCGGTGCTGCGCGCCTGGGTCTCGTAGTGGCCCATGGCGCGCAGCTTCGCTTCCAGGCTGTCGCCCACCTGGGTGCGGAGGGTGGCTGGTAGGCGCATCGCCTCGACCTGCGCGGGGTCCAGGAAGCCTGGTCTGGCCGGTTCGGTGTACGGAGTCGTACTGGTCACCAGCAGAACCTCCGGGGTCAGGTCGTAGCGGTCGAGCGCGGCGAGGGCGATCCGGTGGGCGGAACGGTGGTCCGGGTGGCCGTTCATCCCGTTGGGAGGGAAGGCCACCACCCGGTGCGGTGTCCAGCGCCGGAGCGAGTCCAGCACCAGGCCCGCTGCCTCCGTCTCGTGGTCCACGAGACGGCCGTCGGGCAGGTCGTGAACCTCGGCCTGGGAAACGCCCAGGGACTCGACCGCCCGACGCAGTTCCCGTTCGCGAACGGCTGGCAGCTCGGCTTCGGTGCACATGCCGAGGGTTCTGCCGGCGCCGCCGCGTGTGAGGGTGACTGTGACCACGGTGCCGCCGTGCCGGGCGGTGTGGTGGATGAGTCCCCCGCAGTGCAGCGTCTCGTCGTCGGGATGTGCGAGGACGACGAGCAGGTCGGCTCTGGTCATCCCCCGACCTCTGTGTCGACGTCGTCCAGGGCGGTCAGCCGGTCGAGGATGTCGGAATCGCTGATGTTGCCGATCATGTGCCGTCGATCGTTGGTGTCCTCGCTCTGCCACGAGGCGGCGGGCGATTGCTCGGGGGTCCATACCAGTCCGGCGGAGTCGATCAGCAGGTATCGGTGCTTGCGGCCGTGTGCCCTCTTGGCCACGACCGTCAGTCCGCCCGGGGCGTTCTCCCGGGCGATCCTGGCAGCCTGCTCGAAGTCGGTGCCGTTGACGAGGTAGCGGTTGCGGTTGTGGTGACCGAGCGGTCCGATGGGCATGAACTGGAAGAGCTGCCACTCACGGATGCAGGTATATCCACGGAGCAGTTCGGCCATGGCCGCGAGGTCGTCGGTGTTGCCGGCGTGAACGACCGTGTTGATACAGGTGGCTGCGCCGATTTCCTCCAGCTGCGCGAGGATCGCCAACTGGGAGGAGACGGTGGCGTGTCGGCGGAACTGTTGCTGAATGGCGTCGGTACTGCCGTCGAGGGGGATGCCGATCAGATCGGTCACGGCGGCCACCTCTGCCGCGGACACGTGGTCGGCCGTTCCGGTGCCCATGAAGCGGATGCGGGCAGGGCCGAGGAAGTTGGTGCCCACGGTGTCCAGCCGGATGCCGAAGCCCAGGCCGTGCAGGCCCTTGAGCAGGGGGAGGATGTCCGGTCGGGTGAGTGGATCACCACCTCCGACGGTGATCTTCTCGATGCCGAACCGATCGCGCAGGCCGGCTGCGAAGTTCAGCACGTGGCTGGTGTCGCTGATGGTTCGGCCGAAGTAGTTGTAGCAGCCGGGACAGGCTACGAAGCAGCTCTTGCCCGCGCTGAGGATGACACTGCGCATGGTGCCTCACTGAATTGGTGGAGACGGGAGTTGTGCAGTGCGGTGCCTGGCGGATCAGCCGTGTAGGGCCCTCCGGTAGGCAGCGTCGTATCCGTCGGCCATCCGGCGGATCGAGAACTCGGAGGCCACGTGCGCGCGGCAGGCGGCACGGTCGATCGCTTCGAGGTGGACGATGGCGTCGGCCAGTTCCTGGGCGGTGTCGGCCAGGTAGCCGGTGATGCCATGTCGGACGAGTTCTGGAGCCGCCCCGGTCCGCAGGGACACCACCGGCGTCCCACACGCCATGGACTCGATGGGGACGAGTCCGAACGGCTCGGGGATGAGCGAGGTCATCAGGGTGCCGGCGGCGCCTGCGAGCAGGGCAGTCTTGCTCGCGAAGTCCAGCTCGCCGAGGAAGGTGACCTGTTCACCGTCGAGGTGTGGTCGTACTTGCTGCTCGAAGTACGTGAGGTCACCGGGCTTTATCCGACCAGCGATCTTGAGCGGTAGTCCGGCAAGGCGCGCCGCCGTGATGGCTAGGTGAACGCCCTTCTCGGGCCTGATCCTGCCCAGGAACACCACGTACGGGCGTGGGCCGGCCTTGGCACCGAAGGGGAACGTCTGCAGGTCGACGCCGTGGTGGACCGTGGTGAGGTAGTTGAGGTCGGGGAGACGGGCTCGCTGGTCGTGGCTGATCGCCACGTACCGCTCGCCGGCGAACCGGCGGAAGAGCGGTGCGTTGTCGTCGTTGAAGAAGCAGTGCACGGTGTGGATCACCGGCGTGCACAGACCCTGGAGCACCGGGATGGCCAGGCATCCGGTGTTGGAGTGCACGTGGGAGTGGATGACGTCGAACTCGTCGGCTCGGTCACGGACTTCCGCCAGTTGCAGCATGCGGTAGACCTCGGGCTCGCGGATCCGAGGGTCTGCGAGCAGCGCCGTCGCGCCGATGCTGTGGAGGTTGCCGGCCACCTTGGAGTCGCCGGAGGCGAAGACCGTGACCTGGTGCCCGTCGAGGACCTGGACCGTGGTGAGCTCGGCGACCAGCGTCTCGACGGCTCCATAACCCTTGGGCGGGACGCTCTCCCACAGCGGGGCTACGTGAGCGATGCGCATGTTCGTCTCCTCGTGGAGGGGCCGTTCGCCTGGCCGGCGAACCGCGTCAGGCGGATGAGCCGAGCTGCAGTTCGGGTACTCCGGCGAGGAAGTCGCGCACCTCGTCCGCGCACCTCCGGATGGCTGCCTCGTGGGGGCCGAGGGCGAAGAGGGTGAGGTACCGGGCGATATTCGATTCATAGATCCGCGGGTTGATGCTGTGGGCGGCCATCGTGTCCGGCCACAGGGGAAGCATCCACACGTGGAAGTGCGGGCGGTCGAGCTTCTCCTCCTGGTACATCTGCACTGCGGCCAGGCCCAGCCGCTCCCGCATGGCCCGGCGGACGAAATGGGTGACCCGGGCGATCCGCTCGACGAGCGCGAGGTCCATCTCGTCGAGCGCGCCGATGTGCGGCCGGATGCCGACGACCATGAATCCCGGCACGGCCCATTCGGCGTCCTGCCGAACGGTGATGGTGCCGTCGTCGTAGACGGGGGCGAGGATGTCCGGCAGGCGGGATTCCGCCTGGTTCATGAAGCAGCCCCGGCAGGTGCCCTCGTCGACGAGGTGGCTGGGGCCGCCGAGGAAGTCCAGGTAGCGGTAGCCGGGAGGCGGTGTCCCGGGCTGGCGTGGTGCGGGGACGGACTCGTGCACGTTCTCTCCCATCGCGGTTGCATCGGTAGAGGTGCCGGGTCGGAAGCGGCCGGGATCGGGCCGCCTCCGTCGGTGAGCGCCCCCGCAGCGATCACGCGATGAACTCGCCGACCGCCGAGATCACGCGGGCTGCGGGGACGCTCTGAGTGGCCGTCGCCGTGGGGGATTCCAGTGCCGGCCACTCGTTCATGGGCCCACCAGGGTGGGCGTGGGCATGCTCTGCGTCAGAGCTCTCGAAGGCCAACCAGAGCGCGGGCCATCAGCAGCGGCGGGGCCTGACCGCGTTTTGGGTCGGCCACTTGGTCGCTCTCGGTCGGGCTGGAGGGCTTCGGGGGACGCTCGGTTCCGAACCGGGGGTCTCGCGCGACCAACGTCAGCTCTGACCAGACGACCTTCCCCGCCGGCTCCGGGAGGTGGTAGTAGCCCCAGCGTTCGCTCAGGGCTTCCACCAGGAAGAGTCCCCGGCCGCCCTCCGCGTCCTCACCCACCGCCTTGACCACGGGTGGGCGGTGGTCGCTGTCCCGTACCGAGAGGACGAGTCGACCCCGGTCGATCACCAGTACCAAGGTGATCGTCCGAACCGGGCAGGTCTCCGAGAACAGCGAAGTGGTCGTGTCGTTCTTCGGGTGCCGGATGGCGTTGGTGGTGAGTTCGGAGACCAGCAGGCGAGCGGTCTCGATGACGTCGGGCGGGACCTGCCAGCGGCCCAGGATGTCGACCGTGTGGCGGCGGGCCCAGGCGACCGGGTTCGGGCTGTCTGCCAGCTCCAACTGACTGAAGCCGGGGCGTGCTTGTGACACGGAGCGTCCTCCCAGGTCGGGAGCCGGGTAAGGGCTGCGGGCTGCCCGCGAGCCGCGCGCCTCCCCGCGACGAAAGCGGGGTAGGCGGACGGTCTTGCCGGGGGCGCCAACTTTGAGTGACCAGACTGACGCTTTAGGTGATCGAGCTGGTATGTCCTGCCTCTGCCCCGGTGCCGAACTTTCACTGAACTTCGATCACTGCGTCTGGGAGAAGCCAGGTCCGGCGGGTGGCCCGGGTGCCATGCTGGGCGCATGGCGGAACTGAACGGCACCCCGATCGCTCTGGAGTCTCTCCAGGCGCTTGCCTTGACCAACTACGGCCACTTCACCTCGATGCGCGTCGAGGACGGTCGCGTTCGCGGCCTCGCCCTGCACATGGCCCGGCTGGCTCGTGACTGCCAGGCCGTGTTCGACACGGAACTCGACCTGGACCACGTCCGCGAGCTTGCCCGCCGCCTGGTGCCGGCCAGCGGCGCCAGCGTGGTGCGTGTGACGATCTTCGATCCCGCGCTGGATCTCGGGCACGTCGGGTCGGACGCGCAGCCCCAGGTCCTCGTGACGACTCGGCCGGCCGGGTCGCTCCCCCTTCCCCCCATGCGAGTTCAGTCTGTCGTCTACACGCGCGACATGCCGTCGGTGAAGAGCGTCGGCCTGTTCGGCTCGCTCCGTCACCGGCGCGCCGCCCAGCGCGCCGGCTTCGACGACGCGCTGTTCGTCGACACCGAGTCGGTCATCTCCGAGGGCGGGACCTGGAACATCGGCTTCGTGAAGGACGGCGAGGTCATCTGGCCCGACGCCGACTGCCTGGTCGGCACCACCATGGAGCTCCTGCGCCAGGCCCACCCGTCCACCATGCAGAGCGTCCGCCTGACGGACGTCGCCAGCTTCGACGCCGCGTTCGCCACCAACATCGGCATCGGGGTGCGCGCCATCGGCGCGGTCGACGAGCGCACCCTGCCCGGCACCCACCCGGTCATCGAGCGGCTTCGCAAGGAGTACGACGAACTGAGCAGTGATCTGCTGTAGTTGACCCTCTTAACAGGAGCGCGCGGGGGCGCGACGGCGGTGGGGGCGGGGGAGCTGCGGTGGCAACCGTAGAGACATGGACCGGTACCGAGGTCAGGGCGCTGCGGCAGGCGAAGCGGATGAGCATCGAATCGTTCGCCGCTCACCTGGGCATCAGCGCCCGGATGGTGTCCAAGTGGGAGGCCCGGGGTGCGGACATCACGCCCCGGCCGGTGAACCAGGCGGCCCTGGACACGTCACTGGCCTCCTCGGACCCCGAGGTTCACGAACGCTTCGCCCGACTCACCGCCGGGTCGCCCTCGGTACTGCCCAACCCGGACGGCGACAACGGCCTGGCACTTCCCCGCCAGCACCAGCTCCGGCACCTGGGCGACGGCCGCCGGATGGCGCTCGTCGAGGCGGGGGTGTTCCTTGCCGGGCCCGGCAAGGAGCCGGTCTGGCTGCCCGACTACTACATCGACGTCTTCCCGGTGACGAACGGGGACTACTCACGCTTCGTCGCGGCCACCTCTCACCGCGTGCCCCGGCACTGGCTTGAAGGAAGCTGCCCGGACGAGCTGCTCGACCACCCGGTGGTCTTCATCACCTGGGACGACGCGACGGCGTACGCGCAGTGGGCGGGAAAGTCCCTGCCCACGAGCCACCAGTGGGAGAAGGCCGCTCGCGGACCGCGAGGCCACATCTACCCGTGGGGCGATCAGCCGACGCCGGCGAAGTGCAACAGTCGCGAGAGCGGCCTCTGCTCCACCACTCCCGTCAGCTGCTACCACAGCGGTGTGAGCCCGTACGGCGTCTACGACCTGTGCGGCAACACCTGGGAGTGGTGCCAGGACCAGCCCTCCCCAGGACGTCACGAACTCAAGGCCGGCGCCTTCACCAGCCCGTTCGCCCGAGTCGTACCGTCCGCCTTCAACGACGCGGCGTCGACCATGCTGGACGACGACACGGGCTTCCGCTGCTGCGCGGTGGGCATGCGGCCGCCCGACTTGTCGTAGCGCCCCGAGGGCGCGGTGGGCACCCGCAGGTACCTACCCTGCGGTGGACAGGCCCCCCAGGCCCAGCCCGACCGTCTTCGCCGAGCGCAGGGCCGCCCTGGCGCGGGCCGCACCGTTGCGGGTGGAAGCCTCGCGGCCGTCGACCCCGGGCGTTCGGGGCGCCAGGCCCGCGCAGGGGCCGCAGATGCCCGGCTGGGGCACAGGGTCGTGGCACTTGGCACACTCGGCGTACCGAGCCGCTGCGGGCCGTGCAGCGGCCTGTACGGGCGGCATCTTGCGCTCCAGGCGGTTGCGGAGCACCGCCACGGCCGAGTGCAGCGGGGCGGGCAGGCCGGGCAGCAGGGCGTGCGCGAGGTCGGTGTGGGAGGCGCCGCGCTCCAGCCACTGGGTGAGCAGGGGCGCGAGCGTTCTAGCCTCGGCCTCGCCGAGGTGCAGGCGCGGCTCGGGGCGAATCACCCGGAACAGGACGGCGACCGCCTCGCGCACCTGCTCGTCCGGCATCGCCGGGGTGTCCATGGCGTCCTGGTGGTCCTCCTCCCGCCCTCCCGGCTCCTCGCCCGCCTCGTCGGCGCTCGGCCGGTCGTCGGCCTCGTCGGTGGGGTGGGAGGGTTCTTGGTACCGGTTCTTTACTACAAGGGCGTCAGCACCGCCGGTGGTCGCTTCACCGGAGACCGGACGGGTGGCACCCGGCAGCGCCAGCTGCGAGGTGTCGTAGACGTGGGTCTCGGTACGAATGGTGCCGTCGGGCATACGGATCTTCTCGACCCGGTAGAAGCCCGCCTCGGCCAGCTCCTTCAGGGCCTTGCGGATCGCGCCGCGCCCCTGAGGGCTGGTGTCGGCCATGTGCCGGCCGTCCTCGCGCCAGCCGTCGGGGCGGGAGAGGAGATCGGCGAGCAGGCCGCGGGCGGTGTAGGAAAGCCGTCGGTACTGCAGGACGGCGTTGGGCAGCACAGTGAAGTTGCGCGCGTGGGCGTTACGATGGACACGCATCGGGAGTGATAGCTCCTGTTGCCGGACCCCGGGGTGTTGGTAGCACCGCCGGGGTCGCCTATTTTCGGTTGGACCACGGAACGTAGCACACGTACGGCCGGAAGATCCAAGGACCGTGAGCGATCACGATCACACTCTGCGGCCAATGACGGCAGGTGAGTTGGTCCGTCGGGCCGGACTGGCTTCCGCAGGAGGCCGCCACCGGTTGGTGGCGGCCTCGGGCCGGTCATTCCAGGTTCCACACCGTTCCCGCGAGCAGCCCGTCGAAGCCGAGTCCGCGGTACATCTGCTCGAACGACTCCCACTCCTGGTGGTCCCCGGTGTCGTCTCGGGCTGTGGTGACGTCGGCGGTCTCCAGGTCGTGCTCGCGCCACTCGTGGGCGCATCGGCAGCGCACGAAGACCATGTCGGGTTGGACGTGGATCAGCAGCCAGTCGCGGGTGGCGTCGCACATGGCGCAGGTGATGGTGATGCCGCAGGGGTTGAGGGGTGCGGGGTGGGGAACGGCGAGGACGACGTTGCGGTGGGGGTTGCGGTCGGCGTCGGCGGGGTTGGTCAAGTGCGGTGCCCTTCCGTGGTGTGACGGGTTCAAGCACCACACGACGACGGAGGGGCTGAGATGCTTCCCGATCGCGCAGGAAGACATCAAATCGACACCCCGGCCGGGCAGGTACCCGGCCAGGGCGAGGTGGAGGGTCAGCTCTTGATGAGGGCGATGCGCTGGGCGGGGGTGAGGGCGTCGGAGAGGCGCGCGAACTCGGCGCGGTCCTGGTCGGTCATGGCGGCGAGGAGGTCAGTGCTGTCGGCGTCGTAGTCGGGGATCGTGATCCAGTACCGGTAGGTGAGGACGCGGAGGGCGTCGATCGGGTCGACGAGGTCGCGCTTGAGCAGGAGCTTGTACACGTCGAAGAGGGCTTCGAGCTCTTCCTCCCCGGCGGCTTCGGCGATGGCCTGCTCGGGCTCGCTGAACGGTCGGCCGTCCTGGTGGGACCAGGTGTCGGTGTCGTCGCGGTACACGAAGTCGGCGTCGAACAGCAGCTTCATGATGTTCCGGCTGACGAAGGTGGTGGTGTCGGTCACGGGGGTCCTTTGCGGTGGGGGATGGGGGCTGGGTGTGGTCCTGCTGGCGGTGGTGCTCGACGTCCGGCGGTGGGCGGGCGACCGGGGGCGTGGCCCGCAGGCGTGGGCTGCGGGGGCCGCTCGGCGGCGGCCTGGGCTGGCGCTGGGAAGGTGTGGGGCCAGGGGCTGAGGAGACTCCTCCTGCGCGGAGACAGGCTGGCCCTGGAGTTTCAGCGCCTGCGGTGCTGCGGGCGGGTGCCGGGCCGCAGCGAAGGCGCGGGCGTGGGCTGGGCCGTGTCGCGGCTGGGGTTGGTGAGCTTGGTGGTGCGCAGGCGGGCGGCGTCGGCGGCGCGGTTGGGTGGGGGGTTGCGGCTGGTGTGCTGGATGCGGCCGAGGAGGACCTTGGCGGGCTGGCGGGCTGTGCCGAGTTCGCGGCGGGCGGCTGCCTCGGTGAGGAGTTGGCGGGGCTGGTGACCGCCGGCTTCGGCGTCGGCGAGAGCGGTGGCGAGGGCGGGCCAGGTGGGGTCGGTGAGGATGCGTGCGGCGTGGTCGGGGACGACGGCGCGCAGGTCGTGGGCGAGGTCGTTGATCGTCTCCTGGGCGGGCTGGCGGTGGGTGAGGGCGGTGAGGTGTTCGGCGGCGGCCTGGTCGTAGGCGGCCTGCAGGTGCTGGACGGCGAGGTTGGCGGCGTGGGCCTGCTGGTGGTGGCCTCGGGCCTGGTGCCAGCGGCCGGCGAGGACCGCCGCCCAGACGAGCGCGGCGATCAGAACAGCGAGGGCGTTGCCGCCGGGCCCGTCGGCGGCGTGGAGGATGTCGCGGGCGGCCCGTCGCAGGTCGGCGGCGGCCTGGTGGTCGGCGCGCACCCGGGAGCGCTGGGCACGGGCGTACATGCGGGTGGCGGCTCGTAGTTCGGCGCGCAGCTCGTGGGGTGCGGCTTGGGTGGTGGCGTTGATGATGTCGCCGAGGGCGGTGATCTGGGCCTGCGCGAGGGTGTCGGTCCCGGTGTCTGCGTCGGTTTCGGCGAGGTGGAGGGTGTCGAGGGCGTCGGTGGTGCGTTGCCAGCTGGTGCTGTGGCGGTGGCGGCGGGCGGTGGGGTGTTCCTCCGGGGTGCTGGTGGCCAGGAGTGCTTGGAGCTTGGGCAGGGAGAGGTCGGGGGCGATCTTGCTGCCGGAGAGGTAGTTGGGTGTGCCGTCGGCCTTGAGGTCGCCGGGCCGGGCGACGGAGTAGCCCTTCAGGTCGCCGGAGGGCAGTCGGCGGAGGTTGACCTCGACGCCGTCGGCTTGGAGGTAGGCGAGGAACTCCTCGATGTCGGCGGCGTGGGGGATGGCGTCGCGGATGCGGTCTTCGAGCCAGTCGCGGCTGGTCTGCTTCCAGCCGAGGCACTTGGCCTTGTGCATCTCGGCCTGAGTGGGGCGCTTGGCGGCGGTGCCGTCGCCGGGCTTGAGCCAGCGCAGGCCGTAGTCCTTCTCGATCTGGCGGCAGGCGTCGGCGGCGCGTCGTCCGCTGCCGTGGAGCTTGGGGCGGCGGCCGTCCTCGCGGACGGTGGTGGCGACGATGTGGATGTGGTCGTCGGCGTGGCGTACGGCGATCCAGCGGCAGGCGAGGTGGTCGCCGTCGGGGGCGATGCCGGCTGCCTGCACGATGCGGCGGGCGATGTCGGCCCACTCGGTGTCGGAGAGAAAGCGGTCCTCGGGGGCGGCGCGGACGGGGCAGTGCCACACGTGGCCGGTGAGCTTGAGGCCGACCTCGCTGTTGCGCAGGTGGACCGGCTCGTCGAGGTAGCGGGCGAGCTGGGTGAGGGTCGCCTGCTCGTCGCGGCCGGGGTCGGGCATGGCGAGCATCGCGAAGCCGGCCACGATGTGCGGGTCGTGGTGCTCGTCGTGGCGCCCGGGGCCGTAGAGGTAGGCGAGCAGGCCGCGGGTGTTGGAGCCGGGGTCCTTGATGGCGGCGATCACGGGCGGGGCGGGGTCTCCTGGTCGGCGGACGGGCGGAAGGCGTGGGCGATCTCGGTCTGGAGGCGGAGCAGTTGGTCGATGGTCCGGGAGCTGTGGTCCGGCCGGTCGTAGCCGCCGTTGTCGGCGCGGGCGATCTGGTTGAGGTTGTTGCCCAGGCGGTCGTGCTTGCGCAGGAAGACCGAGCGGAAGTGGTGGGTGGCCCGCCGCTCCTCAGCGAGGGGGAGGTCGATGAAGAACCGGCCGTCGATGAACGCCATGACGACGTCGGCGGCGAAACCGGACACGCCGTTGTAGCCGTGGGCGAGGGCAGCCGCCTGCAGCCTTGCGTGTTCGTCGGGCTTGAACCGCAGCGGTCCGACGCGGTCCTCGCGCTTGATGCCCTCGAACCGGCGGTTCCGCGGCTCGGCTCCGCCGGCCTCGGTGGGGCTGTCGTGCTGGCGGTGGTCGGTGAGGACCGCCGTCTGGACGACGAGGAGTTCGTCCGGTTCGGGGCCGCTCTCGGCCTCGAACCCCTGGCCCGGCGCGCCCTCGCGCCGGGCCTGCTCCGCCACCCTTGGGGCGGAGCCTCCCCGTGTCCGGCCGCGAGTCGGACTCGGGGTACTACTGGCTCCGCCAGGAGCACCCGGGCCGAACGCCCGTCGCAGGTCACGGGCGAACGTAGGCGAGTCGAGAAGCGCTTCCAGGCCGACATCGGGGCTGTCGGCGCGCTCGGGGCCGTGCTGGTGATCGGTCAGGGAGTCCCTCCTGAGTCTTCGGGCGGATCGGCCATACGGGCGAGGTGCGGACGGATCACAAGGCGGACGGTCCGGTCCGTGAATGGACCGTTGGACTGTGCGGTCCGGTCCACCGGTCCGGTCCGCTTGGTCGGTGAGCGGATTTCGGTCAGCCGGTTCGGCGGACCACGTTCCGGACGGTCCGATTCGCCGGCGCGGTCCGTCAGTGCGGTCGGCAGATCTCGGTCCGGTCCGGTCCGGACCGTCCGGTCCGGAGCGTGAATGGACCGGCGTGCCGGTTCGCGCAGGGTGGTGGGATGGTCCGGACGGTCCGATGGCCTGGTCTGCGCGGGAGACGGTCCGGCAGCTTCCGGACCGTGCGTTCGGACAGGACACCGGACCGGTCCGGGCGGTCCGCATGCCTGCGGGTGGCGGACCGTCCGGTCCGGTGGGGTTGAGTGCCGCGGTCCGTTTCATCCGTCTTGTGTGCCGAAGTCTGTTGCCACGACTGGCCTGTGCGGATGGTCGCTCCGTCCCGCTACCGTCCTGGTCCGGTACAGCCGGTCCGGTGCGGTCCGGCTGTACCGGACCGGTCCGTTTGCCTGACTTGTGCTCAGCAGGCCCTGCGGACGGCTCGCGGAAGGCTGCCGTCCCGGTCGCGGGCGTGCGGGAGAGCGGATGCGACGTCGGTGACGGCATCTACCGCACCCGGGGGGCGGGGTCAGCCGGCCGGGGCGCGCTGGGGGAGCGGGTGGACCTTGGGGCAGTAGCGGCGCCAGGAGTCGGCGAGCTTGTTGAAGGTGTAGCCCTTGCGCTGGGTTCCGTCGGGCAGGCGGATGTTGGCCGAAGAGATGCGGTAGTCCTTGAGCAGCCCGGCCAACGCGCGGGCGGTGAGGCCGCCGCGTCCGTGCTCGGCCCACGGCGCCTCGGGGTCGTCGTTGAGCGCCGCGAGGATCGCCGTGGTGGGCAAGGTGTCCGTGTCGCCGTGGGTGAAGAAGATCCGGCGGATGTCGGCGAGGATCCGCGCGCCGCCGCAGCTGTCCTCCTCGATCTCCTCCTCGGCCGCGACCATGTGCGCGCACGCCAGGCGGGCGCGGCCCGGCCACGAGCCGCCGGCGAGGTCGGCGACGGCCACCAGGGGTTCCCAGGTGTCGGCGGCGCGGTCCTCGACCGGCATGTCCGGATGCAGGGCCTCGGCTTTCTCTCGCACGAGGGAAGCCCACAGGGCGAGCTTGGCGCGGGTCTCCCGCAATAGGACGCCGTCGCGGCGATCCCGCAGCGGGGCGACGACCTCGCCGTCGGCACGACGGCGCATGCGGATCACGACCGACCGGTCCATGATCGTGTCGGGCAGGTCGCCGATCCCGGCGAGGGCGGCCATGGCGAAGGTGTCGAACTCGCGGGCCTGGTGGTCGTTGCCGACCGACCGGGTGACGGGCCGGTTGCGCTGGTGACCGGCATTCAGCAGGCCGCGCAGGCCCTCGTTCATCTCGGCCGTGCGGGGGTTGCCGAAGATGGTGTCGACCTCGTCGACCAGCAGGGTCCTGGGCCGGTCGCTGATCGAACGATAGATCGCCGCCGCGCTGGTGTTGACCGTGATCAGTGGATCGTGGACGGTCTCGACCAGGATGTCGAGCAGGCGGGACTTTCCGCACCGCCGGGCCAGAGCCACGATCGCCAGACGCGGCGCGTGGTGCCACGCCGCCTGCAGGTGCGTCGCGGCGACCCACAGCGTGACCGCGTCGAGCGCCTCCGCTGAGGGCAGGACCGCGTACTGGCGGATGTGGTCACGCAGTTTGGCCAGCAGAGCGGCGCCCGGCGACTCGGACGTGTCCGGCGCCGTGTCGATGGTCCGGAGAGCGCCCGCCGCGGAGCCGTCTGCGGCCGGCATCTCCCCGGCGGCGTCGGCGGCGAGGGGGTTGGACAGAGAGGTGATGGTGAGACTCCAGATCGCGGCACGCGGCGGGGGGCCGCGCGCCGCCGGTAGGGGGGCAGGAACGAGAAGGGGAGTGGGATCCGGCGGCGAGGGGCGGTCGGGTCAGGCGGCCTGGTCGGCGCTCTGGCCGTCCAGCCAGGCTTCCACCTCCGCCCAGCGGTAGCGCAGGTGCCGGCCGACCTTGATCGCCACGGGGCCCTGGCCGCGGTGTCGCCATGCGTACACGGTCCCGAGCGGGACTCCGAGGTACGCGGCGAGCTCCTCCGCAGTGGCCAGCGGGCGGCGATCGGGGGTGGTGGCACGGAAGGTCGTGGGCAAGAGGTCTCCAGCAGGCAGGGGATAAGGGTGTGCGGGCGCGCCGAAGAGCCCCTGGAAAAGGGGAACGGCTCTACGCGGGGAGAGAAGTCTCCACGCGACCCGGCTCGGAACCTAAAAAGGCTCCGGGTCGGCCGGGCGGCCAGCCCGTCGCGAAGTGGCGTGACACGACCTCGCTGAGCGGCATTAACGAACGTAGGGCCCGCAATGGCTATCGTGCAAGGAGTTCGGAAAAATCCCACAAAAGATCTTGATCGCTCTGCCGGGGATGACCCCTTCCCGAGCAACTAGCCAGGTCAGAGCGCATTGCATCCGCGATCAAACGTCGCGAGCGCTCCTGGGCGGCGGTGAGTGCACATGGGCGCCAGCGGGCTCGGGATTATCCGGCACTATCGGGCATGAATTGGCACTCAAGTGCCCCTTTGGGGATCTCCAATTTGACAAACTGATCGCGGTCGATAAACATCCAACACCCGCCCCGAGGGGCGCTTCCGCGAGCGTTCCGCATTCGCGGTTCACCGGCGCCGCCGTCCGCGCGCCGCCACTTCCACCTCACCGCCGGCCACAGGCCGTGCCCCCTCATGCCCCAGCGCGAAGGAGCCGAATGGCGACCGTCTACGACACCTGGCACAAGACCTATCCCCGCCCGACCGACAAGCCCTGCCGCGAGCACAAGGGCAAGTACCCCACGGTCGAGCACGGCAAGGGCAAGCGCTGGCAGGTCCGCTACCGCGACCCCCAGGGGGCCCAGAAGAAGGAGGACTTCGAGCTCAAGACCAAGGCCGACAGCCGCGTCGCCGAGCTCAAGGCTGCCTTGGACGACGGCACGTACATCGACCCTGCGGCGACCAGGATCACCCTCGGCGCGTACGCCACGAAGTGGTTCAAGAACAACACTGCGGGCCCGACGACAGAGGTTCGCTACGAGGGCGTGGTCCGGAACCACATCGTCGGGCGCCTCGGCCACCACGAGATGCGGGTGTTCAACGACCCCGAGCCGGTTCGCGCCTGGATCAGGGAGCTACTGGAGGTCCCGCTGGCGGCTTCCACGATCGGTGGCATCGGCGACGTGCTCAGCAGCATTTTCGATGCCGCCGTCGACTCCGGCATCCTGAGGCGCAACCCGTGCAAGGCGTCCTCCGTGTCGTGGCCCAAAATCCCGCCGAAGCCCGTCGTGCCGTGGACCCGTGAGCGGGTAATGGCGGTCTTGGAGGGGCTTCCCGAGAGCTTCCGCGCCGGCGGCGCGGTGGGTGTCGGCTGTGGCCTCCGTCAGGGTGAGATCTTCGCGCTGACGGAGGATGACATCGACTTCGAGGGCGGCTGGTTGCACGTGAACCAGCAGATCCGCTTCGTCGGCTCGAAGACGGTGTTCGCACTGCCGAAGGGCGACAAGATCCGCTCCGTGCCGCTGTCGCCGGCCACGGCCACGGCTCTTCGAGCCCATCTCGCGGCGTTCAAGCCGACGCCTGCGACGCTGCCGTGGCACAAGCCCGACGGCAAGCCGAAGACCCTCAAGCTCCTCTTCGTGGACGCCAAGGGGAAGCCGTACAACCGGAGCGTCTTCAACCAGGGCCTCTGGAAGCGCGCCCTGGTGTACGCCGGTGTCATCCCGCCCCGCACGAGCGGCTCGCAGTACTTCGAGGCGGCGCCCGACGACGGCATGCACGCTCTCCGCCACACGTACGCCTCGGCCCAGCTCGAAGGCGGTACCAGCATCAAGGCCCTCGCGGTCTACCTCGGCCACTCGGATCCCGGCTTCACGCTCCGGACCTACACTCACCTCATGCCGAGCAGCGAGGGCCGTGCCCGCTCGGCCACCGACGACTTCCTCCTCGGCGTGGCCGGGCAGGAGCGCGGCCAGGGCACTTCCGGGCCCGTGTGCCCTGGATGTGCCCTGGCGGCCTGACGGCACCTTTCGGGTGCCCGCCCCGGATCCTGTTGACGAGTGATCAGAAGTGGGCGAACCCGCAGGTCACGGCCAGACCAGGCAGTACAGCTGGTGCCCGGCGTCGTGCAGCCGGTTGGCGAAGTCCTGCCACTCGTGCAGCATGCTGTAGATCACGAAGGCGTCGCGCGGGCCCCGGCGGTCGGGCACGGTGGACCAGATGAAGGCGGCGGCGCCGAGTTCGGTCTCGTCGGCCTTGCGCAGCGGCTCGACGACGTTCTGGGGGAGCTGGACGACCGCGTAGTCGGG
The DNA here is from genome assembly GCF_044744345.1 of Kitasatospora sp. NPDC087315. NCBI lineage: Bacteria > Bacillati > Actinomycetota > Actinomycetes > Kitasatosporales > Streptomycetaceae > Kitasatospora > Kitasatospora sp. NPDC087315. The sequence continues at coordinate 21,178 of NZ_JBIUYD010000003.1, forward strand.
GTGCAGCACGACCAGTTCCAGCGGCGGGACCTGGTGCAGCGGCACGCCCTGGATGCCGGTGAGGACCATGGCGCTCATGGTCTCCGGCTTGATCTTGGTGGAGAGGTGGCCGTTGGGGGAGCCGCTGGTCTCCATCAGGTCGCCGAGCCGCCCCAGCGAGCCGAGTTCGCCCGCGTCCAGGCCCAGCCCGCCAGGGCCCAGCGCGGTGGGGACTCTGGCGGCGGTGGCCCGGTCGGGTGCGCCGAAGTACTTGTATGTCACCCCCACGCGTCCCTCACCCCGCCTCTCGCCGCCGCGACCGCCGCGACCCGTACCCGCTCCCGTACCCCCGCGTGCGGCCTCGGCGCGCCTGCGGGAGCCACCCGCCGCCTCGTCGTAGCCGTCCTGCGCCTCGGACACTCGGACCATCCTCACCGGAATTCGCCGGAATCGACAGACCCCCGCACGTCCGGCGTCCCTCCGGACGTGCTCCTTACCCGTCATGCGCCGCCGTACCCAGTCGCGGTACGCGGCAGTCCTGCACTCACCCCTGCACACCCCGGAGTGTCTGCACACTCGGAGTACATAGTCTGACTGGTCCGTGCAGTGGGAGCAGCCAGGGCCCCGTCATACGGATAACCGTACAGACTTCGGCACCCGGATCATCGTTCCAGATGATGAGGTCCGACATGCAGAGGTGAAGGACACGATTTGAGACCATGTCTTCTGTGAGCTACCCCTACGAAGCACCCCAGTCCCAGTCGCTCTTCGACCGCGCCTCGATCGTCACGCCCGGCGGCGTCAACTCGCCGGTGCGCGCCTTCCGCGCGGTCGGCGGTACGCCGCGCTTCATGGTGTCCGGCACCGGCCCCTACCTCACCGACGCCGACGGCCGCGAGTACGTCGACCTGGTGTGCTCGTGGGGCCCGATGATCCTCGGCCACGCGCACCCCGCGGTGATCGACGCCGTCCAGCGGGCCGTCTCGCGCGGCACCTCCTTCGGCACGCCCGGTCAGGGCGAGGTCGAGCTGGCCGAGGAGATCGTCGCCCGGATCGCCCCGGTCGAGCAGGTCCGCCTGGTCTCCTCCGGCACCGAGGCCACCATGTCGGCGATCCGGCTGGCCCGCGGCTTCACCGGCCGGGCCAAGGTCGTGAAGTTCGCCGGCTGCTACCACGGCCATGTGGACGCGCTGCTGGCCGCCGCCGGTTCCGGGGTCGCGACCTTCGGTCTGCCGGACACCCCGGGCGTCACCGGCGCCCAGGCCGGGGACACCATCGTGCTGCCCTACAACGACCTGGCCGCCGTCGAGCAGGCGTTCAAGGCGCACCCGGGCGAGATCGCCTGCGTGATCACCGAGGCCTCGCCCGGCAACATGGGCGTCGTCCCGCCGCTGCCCGGCTTCAACGGCGGTCTGGCCCGGCTCTGCCGGGAGAACGGCGCGCTGTTCATCTCGGACGAGGTGATGACCGGCTTCCGCGTCTCCAGGGCCGGCTGGTACGGCCTGGAGGCGGCGAACGAGGGCTGGGCGCCGGACCTGCTGACCTTCGGCAAGGTGATGGGTGGCGGCTTCCCGGCGGCGGCCTTCGGCGGCCGGGAGGACGTGATGGCGCACCTGGCCCCGGTCGGCCCGGTCTACCAGGCGGGCACCCTCTCCGGGAACCCGGTCGCCACCGCCGCCGGCCTGGCCCAGCTGCGCGGCTGCACCGACGAGGTGTACGCCACGGTGGACCGGGTCGCCGCCGAGGTCTCCACCCTGGTGTCCGACGCGCTGGCCAAGGAGGGCGTGGCACACCGGCTGCAGACCGCCGGGAACATGTTCTCGGTGTTCTTCACCGAGGCCGCCGTCACCGACTACGACGAGGCGAAGACCCAGCAGGCGTACCGTTTCACCGCCTTCTTCCACGCGATGCTCGCCCAGGGCGTCTACCTGCCGCCGTCCGCCTTCGAATCCTGGTTCGTCTCGGCGGCCCACGACGAGCGGGCGATCGAGCGGATCGCCGCCGCCCTGCCGGCGGCCGCCCGCGCCGCCGCCGAGGCCACGGCCTAGCCCGTACACCCCACGAAGCCCAGGAGAACCCAGAAGTGAGCGCCAAAGAGATCACCGTCGTCCATCTGATGCGGCACGGTGAGGTGCACAACCCGGAGGGCATCCTGTACGGCCGCCTGCCGGGCTACCACCTGTCCGAGCTCGGCCGGCAGATGGCCGACCGGGTCGCCGAGGACCTGGCCGGCCGGGACATCACCCATGTGGTGGCGTCCCCGCTGGAGCGGGCGCAGGAGACCGCCGAGCCGATCGCCAAGTCGCACGGCCTGGACATCGCGGTGGACGAGCGGCTGATCGAGGCGGGCAACATCTTCGAGGGCAAGACCTTCGGGGTGGGCGACGGCTCGCTGCGGAACCCGGCCTACTGGAAGTACCTGACCAACCCGTTCAAGCCGTCCTGGGGCGAGCCCTACCTCGACCAGGTGGTGCGGATGATGGGCGCGCTGGGCGCCGCCCGGGACGCCGCGCGCGGGCACGAGGCGGTCTGCGTCAGCCACCAGCTGCCGGTCTGGATCGTCCGCTCCTTCGTGGAGCGCCGCCGGCTCTGGCACGACCCGCGCCGCCGCCAGTGCTCGCTGGCCTCGCTGACCAGCTTCACCTTCGAGGGCGACAGGATCGTCTCGGTCGGCTACCGCGAGCCGGCCCGCGACCTGCTGCCCGCGCACCTGATCGGCAAGGGCGGCAAGGACAAGCCGGTGGGTAAGAGCTTCGGGGCCTGACCGCCACCGAATGGTCTGGTCCAGGTGCAGGTCAGAGGGGGTTCGACACGGAATGTCGGACCCCCCCGAACCTGCCCGGGCCTCCATGCGAAACTTTTCACATGTCTGGCATGACGCGCCCCCGTCCCCGTCTCGCCGCCGCGGCCTCCGCCACCGCGGCCGCCGCCGCGCTCGTCCTCACCGGCTGTTCCTCGTCGGGTTCGTCGGCTGGCGGTGACGGCCAGGTCGGCTTCGTGACGGCCAAGGGGACCAACATCTCCAAGGCCGCGCTCGGCCACCGCCAGGACGCGCCGGACATCTCCGGCAACACGCTGGAGGGCACCCCGACCAAGCTCTCCGACTACCGCGGCAAGGTCGTCGTCCTCAACGTCTGGGGCTCCTGGTGCGGTCCGTGCCGGAGCGAGGCGGACGACCTGGAACGGGTCTGGCAGAAGTACAAGGACCAGGACGTCCAGTTCCTCGGCATCAACACCCGGGACAGCGATGTCTCCAACGCCATCCGCTTCGAACAGGAGAAGGGCGTCACCTTCCCGAGCATCTACGACCCCGCCGGGGCCCAGTTGCTCAAGTTCCCCAAGGGCAGCCTCAACTCGCAGTCCATTCCGACCACCATCGTGGTCGACCGCGACGGCGGGCTCGCCGCCCGGGCCGTCGGCGGCCAGACCGACGATGCCCTGGAGTCGATGCTGCAGCCGGTGGTCGCGGAGCCGAAGCGGTGAGCGCGTCGCTGCAGCTCGCCGACAACATCGGGACCATCCAGAGCGGAGCGCTGCTGGTGGCCGCGCCGATCGCGCTGCTGGCGGGCCTGGTCTCGTTCTTCTCGCCCTGCGTGCTGCCGCTCGTCCCCGGCTACCTCTCGTACGTGACCGGATTCTCCGCCGCCGACCTCGCGGACGCGCGCGGGACCAGGCGCGGCCGGATGCTGCTCGGGGCCCTGCTGTTCATCCTGGGCTTCACCGCGGTCTTCGTCTCCGGCGGGGCGCTGTTCGGCCAGTTCGGTGACACGCTGAAGGAGCACCAGCAGGTCATCAACAGGGTGCTCGGCGTGGTGACGATCGTCATGGGGCTGGCCTTCATGGGGCTGGTGCCCGGCCTGAGCATGCGCGAGGTGCGCTCGCACCGCCGTCCGGTGATCGGTCTGCTCGGCGCGCCGCTGCTCGGCGTGGTCTTCGGGGTCGGCTGGACGCCGTGCATGGGGCCGACCCTGGGGGCCGTGACGAACCTGGCGCTCAACCAGGCCGACGCCCAGCGCGGCGCCCTGCTGATGTTCTTCTACTGCATGGGCCTCGGCGTACCGTTCATCGTGGCCGCGGTGGCCTTCCGCCGGGCGCTGGGCGCCTTCGGCTGGGTCAAGCGGCACTACCCGCTCGTCATGCGGATCGGCGGCGGCATGCTCGTCGCGGTCGGTCTGCTGCTCGTCACCGGCGTCTGGGACTCGATGGTGAACGACCTGCAGACCCAGTTCGGCGACTTCCAGATCGGAATCTGACCCGTGAGCAAGACCGCGACCGATACCGAGCAGGTGTCCTCGCCCAGTACGGAGGACGCCGCCGAGCGGCTGACCACCGCCCCGGTCGAGTCGGACGGCCCGACCGGAATCGGGGTACTCGGCTGGCTGCGCTGGATGTGGCGCCAGCTGACCTCGATGCGGGTCGCGCTGATCCTGCTCTTCCTGCTCTCGCTGGCCGCCATCCCGGGTTCGCTGATCCCGCAGAACGGCCAGAACCAGTTCAAGGTCGAGGCCTGGAAGGCTCAGCACACCACGGTCGCACCGGTCTACGAGAAGCTCCAGCTGTTCGACGTCTACAGCTCGGTCTGGTTCTCGGCGATCTACATCCTGCTGTTCGTCTCGCTGGCCGGCTGCATCGTCCCGCGCACCTGGCAGTTCGTCGGCGTGCTGCGGGCCCAGCCGCCCGCCGCCCCCCGCGTCCTGACCCGGATGCCGGTCTACGCGGCCTGGCGCACCGAGGCGGACGCCGGGACGGTGAACGCCGCCGCGCACCGGCTGCTCCGCCAGCGCCGCTTCCGCGCCGGCCTGGCGGGTGGCTCGGTGGCCGCCGAGAAGGGGTACCTGCGCGAGGTCGGCAACCTGGTCTTCCACCTGTCGCTCTTCGCGCTGCTGGGCGGTTTCGCCTGGGCGAGCCTGGCCAGCGGTACCGGTGGCAAGCTGATGGTCGCCGGCGAGGGTTACGCCAACACCATCACCCAGCTGGACGACTTCACCGGCTCCCCGTTCTACACCACCGACGACATCGACCCGTTCTACCTCAAGCTGAACGGCTTCACCGCCCGCTTCCAGACGAGCGGCGACCAGATCGGCAGCGCCCGGCAGTTCACCGCGAACGTCGAGTACTACGAGGGCAGCGACGCGTCGAAGCTGACCCAGGGCAAGATCGAGGTCAACCACCCGCTGGAGATCGGCGACAGCAAGGTCTATCTGATCGGCCACGGCTACGCCCCGGTGATCACCGTGAAGAACGCGGCCGGCGAGGTGGTCTACACCGGCGCCACGCCGTTCCTGCCGCAGGACGCCAACCTGACCTCCACCGGTGTCATCAAGGTCTCCGACTACGGCGAGAAGGACGGCGAGAAGACCCAGCTGGGCTTCTCCGGCTTCTTCCTGCCGACCGCCCCGGTGGCCTTCGACAAGAACACCGGTCCGCGCTCGCTCTTCCCGGGCGACGCGGACCCGGCGCTGGTGCTCAACGCCTTCGCGGGCGACCTCGGCACCGACTCCGGTCTGCCGCAGAACATCTACCAGCTCAACACCAAGAACCTGAAGCAGCTCCAGCAGGAGGGCGAGCCCGCCAAGGCCCGGCTCAAGCCCGGTCAGGGCTGGACCCTGCCGGACGGCTACGGCACCGTCACCTTCGACGGCTACAAGGAGTGGGCCAGCTTCAGCGTCTCGCACCGTCCGGGCAACTCGGTCGCCCTGGCCGGCGGTGTGCTGGCGATCCTCGGCCTGATCGGCTCGCTGTTCGTGCAGCGCCGCCGGATCTGGGTGCGGGCCGTGGCCCTGCCCGGCGGCGGCACCCTGGTCGAGCTGGCCGGGCTGGCCCGCAGCGAGTCGGCGAAGATCGCCGAGGAGCTGGCCGAACTCGCGGTGGACCTCCAGGACGACGCGCCCGCGTCGGACGACCCGGACGACGATCCCACGGACGACGCGCCGGACGACGCCCCCGCGACCGATGACCCCGAGGCGGAGGGGGAGCCCGCAGCCGCCCCGGACGCGCCCTCGGACCCCGCTGTCCCTGCCGACCAGAACTCCAAGGAGTAGACGGTGCACCTCGCCTCGGCGGTCGACCCAAGCCTGGCCGACCTCTCCAACAAGCTGATCTATTCGGCCATGGCCGTCTACCTGATCGCTATGTTCTGCTACATGTTCGAGTGGACCTTCGGCAGCAAGGGTGCCGTCGCCGTCCGCTCGGTCGAGCAGGCGGGCGGCCTGGCCGAGACCGTGGCCGAGGCCAGGGCCAAGGCCGCCAAGAAGGTCACCGTCACGGTCGCCTCGGCCGGCGGCGGTACCACCACGCTGACCCGTACCGCCCTGGCGGGTGAGGGCGCGACGGTGGTCACCAGCGGTCGCGGCGAGGAGGAGCAGGACGGCCCGGGCGCCGCCGGCAACAGCGAGAAGGCGGACCTCTCCGGCCGCATCGCCGTCTCGCTCACGGTCCTCGGCGCGCTGCTGCACGCGGGTGGCGTGCTCACCCGCGGCCTCTCGGTGTCCCGCTGGCCGTGGGGCAACATGTACGAGTTCTCCTGCGCCTTCGCGCTCTCCATGACGGTCGCCTACCTCGGGCTGCTGGCCGCCAGGAAGAAGGCCCGCTGGCTCGGCCTGCCGGTCACCCTGGCCGTCGTGCTCACCCTCGGTATCGCCGTCTCGGTGCTGTACACCGAATCCGAGCAGCTCGTTCCGGCCCTGCACTCGTACTGGCTGGCGATCCACGTCTCGACCGCGATCGTCTGCGGCGGCGCCATGTACGCGGCCTTCATCGGCACCCTGCTGTACCTGGGCAAGGACTCCTTCGACAAGCGCATGGCCGCCGGTCTCACCACCGGCCCGCTCGGCACCTCGGCGTCCATCTGGCGCCGGCTGCCCGCCGCGTCGTCGCTGGACAAGTTCTCGTACCGGATCAACGCGATGGTCTTCCCGCTCTGGACCTTCACCATCATCGCGGGCGCGATCTGGGCCGAGGCGGCCTGGGGCAAGTACTGGGAGTGGGACCCGAAGGAGACCTGGTCGTTCATCACCTGGGTCGCCTACGCGTGCTACCTGCACGCCCGGGCCACCGCCGGGTGGAAGGGGCGCAAGGCCGCCTACCTGGCGGTCCTGGCCTTCGCCTGCTACCTGTTCAACTACTACGGGGTGAACATCTTCGTCACCGGAAAGCACTCGTACGCCGGGATCTGACCAGGAAAGACCACCCACCGGCCCGGCGCTCCGAAGAACGGAAGCCGGGCCGAGGTGCGACGGGGGTAGTTCGTGCCGGCCACCGGTGCCGGCACGGGGAGGAACGAGGAGGAAATCGCGCAATGGAGTGCGACGAGGTCATGCTGACCGTCCGAATCACCGCCGCCGAGCGAATGCTGCTCCGCCGGCTTGCCCAGGGGCACCGCAGCGATGTCTCGGAGGTCGTGGCCGACGGCCTGCTGGACATCATTCCCACGCTCAGCTCGCACACGGACGCCTACCGGCTGCTGGGGGCCCTCACGGCTCCGGCGCCCTGCGCGCTGACGGTCTGGCTGCCGACGCCGCTCGCCGACCTGCTGGTGCCGGGGGCGGCCCGGATCGCGCAGGTGACCGAGGTGCGGATCGGGTCGGCCAGCGCCATGCTGGGCGCCGCGCTGCGGCTCTGGCTGGCCCAGGACCCGAGCCGGCTGGCCGCCAACCTCAGCGTGATGCACGCGGGGCGGCCGTCCGCGCTGGTCGCGGCCTGACCCCGGCCGCGGTCACCGGGTCAGCCGGCGAGCGGCAGGCCCGGGCCGCGGCCGGGCCCGGCGGGGGCGTCCTCGAAGGCGTCGAAGGCGTCCCGCCGGTCCGGCCCGCCGGCCGGTGCGCCGGCCGGCTCGGTGAGCAGCCGGCACTCGGCCGCTGTCCGGCCGTCCTGCACCAGCAGCACCCGCACCGGCACCCGGCGCCTGCCCGGACCGTTCTGGCCGCCCTGCCCGTCCTGCCCGCGCTCGCGGACGGCCCGGACCAGGCAGGGCCGGTCCAGCTCGATGAAACGACTGAACGACGAGACCAGCTCGACCGGCACCACCGGCTCGGGGTGCCGCAGCCGCTGGGCGGCCTGCCGGGCGGCCTCCAGCACGAGCATGCCGGGCACGTGGTCCAGCGTGTGGTCGAACAGCACCGGGTGGCCGGCGTCGGTGCGCAGCAGCCAGCTGCCGGGCAGCGGGGACGGGCTGAGCACCACGTCGGCGGCCTGCTCGCGGCCGACCAGCCCGGGCGCGGTGGGCGTGCCAGGCCGGACCGGCGCGGCGGTCCGTCGTCCGGACCCGCGGAGCCGGGTGTACGAGGCGGGGGAGATCACCCGCAGCTGGCCGGAGCCGTGGCCGACCGGGCGGCCGTCCCGCTCGATCTCGGCGTGCACCCGCAGCGAGGCCAGCCGGCCGTGCCGCATCCGGACGTCCTGGCAGGCCACCCGGAGCATCAGCGAGGCGGGCCCGGCAGTGACGGCGAGGCCGTCGAGGCCGGCCGGGCCGAGCGCGTAGCAGAGTTCGTCCATCGCGAAGTGGTGGCCGCGCGGGACGCCGAAGCCGGCGTGGCCGATCAGCAGTCCGGCCTGGCGGACGGTCTCGGCCATCAGTACCGGGTCGTGGTGCCGGTCGCCGGGCAGCCGGTAGAAGCCGTGCAGCCGGGGCCACTGGGCGCCGAGCAGGAAGTCGTACGGGCCGGTGGCCTGCCAGCCGGTGATGAACACCTCGGACACCGAGGACCGGTGCACCAGGTGGCGGGAGACGGTCCGCTCGTGGAAGTCGTAGCCGGGGCCGAAGTGCGGATACGGACCATGGGCGCCCGGTTCTTCGATCAATGGCATGACTGGCCCCACTTCCGGGTGTCGGTCGACCGGCCACGGCGGGCGGCCCAGAGAAAACATACAGACCACCCGGTTTGTACTCCGCGTGCGGGGTCGCCCCTGCCGGACGCCCGGCGTGATCACGGTACCCGGCCGCTGGTCTGCGGGAATGTCCGGGCGGGTGGTGGCGGACCTCGGGCGGGGGTCGGCACCCGCTGGACGGTGGGGGCCGCCGAGGCGGTAGATTAGATACCAACCATGCGGTTTCGGGCCGTGCCGTCCGCATGCGAGGCGTCGCACCACCGACGACGGCGCCCTGACAGCAGCCGCGCGAGCCGGGATCTCGCGCGGGCGGAGGCCGGAGGGGCCCAGTGGTCAAGCAGGAACGTGCGGGGCGGACCAGGCAGGCCGTCCTGCTCGCCGCGGCGGACACCTTCGCGGACGCGGGCTTCGAGGCGGCCAGCCTGGTCGACATCAGCCGCCGGGCCGGCGTCAGCAAGGGCGCGCTCTACTTCCACTTCGTCTCCAAGCAGGCGCTCGCCGACGGCGTCCGCGCGGCGGCCGGGCGCGAGATCGGCTCCGCCGCGCTCCGGGCGCTGCGCTGCGGCGGCCCCGCCCTCCAGGGCCTGATCGACTTCTCGCACGAGCTGGCCCGCCTGCTGCGCGAGGACGTGGTGGTGCGGGCCGGTGTCCAGCTCGGCCAGGGCGGCCAGGAGGCCCGCCGGGGCGGTGGGCCGGCCGGCACCGCGGCCACCTGGCGCAGCCTGACCGCCGTGGTCCGGCGGCTGCTGGACCGGGCCGAGGCGACCGGTGAGCTGCGCCCCGGAGTGGACCGTCGGCAGGCCGCCGAGCTGCTCACCACCCTGGCGGCCGGCCTGGTGCTGCTCTCCGCCGAGGACGCGGACCGGCTGGGACCGGAGGCGGTGCGCGGCCTCTGGGCCGCGGCCCTGCCGGCCCTGGTGCCGGGGGAGCGCTGCGCCGCGTACCGCACCTGACCCGGTCCGCCCGGCCGGTGCGGGGGGGTGTACGGAACCGCCGACGGGCCGTTCAGGAACCGCTCAAGGCCTGCCCGTGGGCGGCTCAGGAACGCCCCGGCACCCGCTCGGCGACGCTCAGCCGGGCGAGCGCGTGCGGCTGGACCAGCCCCGGCAGGATCAGCGTCCACAGGTCGGCCATCCGCTGGACCAGGTCCTGGCGGCCGGTCAGCACCTGCGAGCTGAGCTGGATTCCGGTGACCGCGCCCGTGATCACCCCGGCCGCGGCCGCCACGTCCAGGCCCGGGTGCAGGTCGCCCGCCTCCCGGGCGCGTTCCAGCAGCCCACGGGTCACGTCCGACCAGCCCTGGTAGGTGTCGGCCTGCGGCTGGGTGAAGCTGCCGTGCTCGATGGTCAGCCGGATGCTGCCGCGCACCATGGGATCGTCCAGCAGGGCGTGGGCGAAGGCGTAGCCGAGGTCGATCAGCGTCTGGACGGGGCTCTCGGAGGTCGGCCGCCAGGTGGAGAGCCAGGCGCCCTGCCCCTCGATGACGGCGAGTGCCAGCTCCTCCTTGGAGCGGAAGTGGAAGTACAGCGCGCCCTTGGTGACGCCGGCCCGCTCCAGGATCTCGGACATGGTGGCGGCGGCGTAGCCGCGTTCGTCGAACACCTCGGCCGCCGCGAGGAGTACCGCCTGGCGGGTCGCCAGCGCACGGGCCTGCCTGGCCATCGCAGCCTCCCTGGATAGTTCTGGTCCTCGGCAGCGGCCGATCCTATGGGGGCCGACGGCGCTGCGGGCCGCATACCGTCCAGTAGGTATTCTACCGAGCCGCCCGGGGCCCGATCGTGCGTGCGCGGCGGCGGGAGGCCGGGCCGGCGCGGGCCGGAACGCCGACGGCCGGCCACCCGGGTGGGGTGGCCGGCCGCCGGAACGGGTCCGGGGTCCGCGGCTCAGGCGGCCTGCTGCCAGCTGACCGGGGAGTAGTACGCCGGGCGGCGCTCCAGGCGCTGCCAGCTGGCGATCGGCTCGACCGGCGCGACGGCGGCCGCGGCCTGCTGGGCGGCGGCACGGGCCATCAGCACGGCGGTCAGGGCGGCGAGTTCCTCGGCGTCGAGCGAGCCGCGGACGATACGGACGAGAGGTTCGGCGGAAGCGGTCATGATCTGGTTTCTCCCCCGGTGGCTGCGTGGTGTGGTGTGGGGTGGCGCCTGGTGTCGCGTCAGCGAGGTGCGCGGTGCTACATCGGCGGGTTGCCGTGCTTGCGGCTGGGCAGATCGGCGTGCTTGGTGCGGAGCATGGCCAGTGCCGAGGCGAGGACCTGACGCGTCTCGGCGGGGTCGATGACGTCGTCCACGAGGCCGCGTTCGGCCGCGTAGTACGGGTGCATCAGCTCGCTCTTGTATTCCTTGATCTTCTGGGCGCGGGTCGCGTCCGGGTCCTCGGCACCGTTGATGTCACGGCGGAAGATGACGTTGGCCGCGCCCTCGGCGCCCATGACGGCGATCTCGTTGGTGGGCCAGGCGTAGGACAGGTCCGCGCCGATGGAGCGGGAGTCCATGACGATGTAGGCGCCGCCGTAGGCCTTGCGCAGGATCAGCTGGATGCGCGGCACGGTGGCGTTGCAGTAGGCGTAGAGCAGCTTGGCGCCGTGGCGGATGATGCCGTCGTGCTCCTGGTCGACGCCGGGCAGGAAGCCGGGGACGTCGAGCATGGTGACCAGCGGGATGTTGAAGGCGTCGCACATCTGCACGAAGCGGGCGGCCTTCTCGCTGGCGTTGATGTCGAGCACGCCGGCCAGCGACTGCGGCTGGTTGGCGATGATGCCGGTGACGTGGCCGTCGATCCGGGTGAGGACGCACAGCACGTTGGTGGCCCAGCGCTCGTGGACCTCCAGGTACTCGCCGTGGTCGACGATCTCCTCGATGACCTTGCGCATGTCGTACGGGCGGTTGCCGTCGGCGGGCACGAGGTCGAGCAGGACGTCGTTGCGGCGGTCCACGGGGTCGTCGCCGGCGACCGGCGGGGGCATCTCGCGGTTGTTCTGGGGGAGCAGCGAGAGGAGGTAACGGACCTCCTCGATGCAGGACTGCTCGTCGTCGTAGGCGAAGTGCGAGACGCCGGAGGTGGAGGAGTGGACGTCGGCGCCGCCGAGGCCGTTCTGGGTGATCTTCTCGCCGGTGACGGCCTGCACGACGTCGGGGCCCGTGATGAACATCTGGGAGGTCTCGCGGACCATGAAGACGAAGTCGGTCAGGGCCGGGGAGTAGGCGGCGCCGCCGGCGCAGGGGCCGAGCATCACGGAGATCTGCGGGATGACGCCGGAGGCCTTGGTGTTGCGCTGGAAGATGCCGCCGTAGCCGGCGAGGGCGGTGACGCCCTCCTGGATACGGGCGCCGGCGCCGTCGTTCAGCGAGACCAGGGGTGCGCCGGCCGCGATGGCCATGTCCATGATCTTGTGGATCTTCTGCGCGTGGGCCTCGCCCAGCGCTCCGCCGAAGATCCGGAAGTCGTGCGCGTAGGTGAAGACCGTCCGGCCGTGCACGGTGCCCCAGCCGACGATGACGCCGTCGGTGTGCGGCTTCTTGGCCTCCAGGCCGAAGCCGGTGGCGCGGTGCCGGCGCAGCTGCTCGACCTCGTGGAAGGAGCCCTCGTCGAGCAGCAGGTCGATGCGCTCGCGGGCGGTCAGCTTGCCCTTGGCGTGCTGGGCCGCGGTGGCCTTCTCGCCTGGGCCCTGGCGGACCTGGTTGCGCAGTTCGTGCAGCTCGGCGACCCGCCCGTGGGCGTCGGCCGGGATCTCGGGGACCTCGTCACCGATCGGCGCCTCATGCACAACCGTCATCTCGAACCACTCCAAGGGTGAGGGAACTGTCCGACAGCCAACGTCTGCTGTGCCCCCGGCTGCGAATCACTTCTTCACTTATGACTGTACGAGGGGCCGCACGCTGGTTTCGGCGTCGATTCCGTACAAGGTCGCGTCCGTTTAGATGTCAGGGCTGGACAGAAACCGAGCCGCTCCGTCCTGTGCGCTCGGTGTCTGTTCGAATACCGGGGGTTGTCGCCAAGATGGTCATCGGATGATCTGAGCATGAAGAAACGTGCAGGTCAGGGCTGTCAATCACTACGGTAGCGGACCGTTTTGGAGGATTGCTCAAGGCCTGATAAAGCCGATCGGGGCATGGTGGCGGGAAGCGATCTGCCGCCCGGCAGTCGTAGGGATGCGCCAAAAACACCGCAGCCCACCCGCATGTTCCCGGGTGGGCTGTTTGAGGGAGTCGCCTCAGCTCTTGCGGCCGTCTTCCGGCTCGTCCCTGCCCCGCAGCTCCTCCTCGCGGCGGCGCAGATCCGCCTCCCACTGCTTGAGCATGTCCTCGTGCTGCTTGTTGTCCTTCTTCAACGACGCCAGGAACTCCGGGTCGTCGTCCGGCGCGAGCGGGCGGCCGCCGCGCGGGCGGTCGTACTCCGGGTAGCCGGCGGTGGACCCGGCCGTCGCCGTCCGTAGTCCGTCGCGCCGCTTTCCGGCCACCAGCCAGGCGATGGAGCCGACCAGCGGGAAGAGCAGCACGATGATGACCCAGACCACCTTGGGCAGGTGTTTCACCTCGTCCTCGGGGGTGGTCAGGCAGTCGATGAAGGCCCACACCCAGAGGGCGAGCGGGAGCACGAAGGTCAGAATCCTCAGCACGGCGGCGATCTCCCCCGGCGACGGCGGTTGGGCGGGACTTCTCAGGGGCCCTTGACCGGGCCAGGCTATCGGGTGGCGGATACTGGCTGGCATGGCATACGACGATCTCCGCTCGTTTCTGCGGGCCCTCGACCGCGAAGGCGACCTCAAGCGCATCAAGGCCGAGGTGGACCCCCACCTGGAGATCGGCGAGATCGTCGACCGGGTGCAGAAGGCCAAGGGCCCCGCGCTGCTGTTCGAAAACGTCAAGGGCTCCTCGATGCCGCTGGCGATGAACGTCTTCGGCACCGAGCGCCGGCTCGCCAAGGCGCTCGGCCTCAAGGGCCCGGAGGACATCTCCGAGAAGATCGCCGGTCTGCTGAAGCCCGAGCTGCCGCACGGCTTCACCGGGTTCCGGGACGCCTTCGGCAAGCTCGCCTCGATGGCCCATGTGCCGCCGCGGAAGGTCAAGCCGGGCGAGGCCGCGGTCCAGGAGGTCGTGCTCACCGGCGACGACGTCAACCTGGACGAGCTGCCCGCGCTGTTCACCTGGCCGCTGGACGGCGGCTCCTTCTTCAACCTGGGCCTGACCCACACCAAGGACCCGGACACCGGCATCCGCAACCTCGGCCTCTACCGGCTCCAGCGGCACGACCGGCGCACCATCGGCATGCACTGGCAGATCCACAAGGACAGCCGCAACCACTACGCGGTGGCCGCCAGGCGCGGTGAGCGGCTGCCGGTCGCGATCGCCTTCGGCTGTCCGCCGGCCGTCACCTACGCGGCCACCGCGCCGCTGCCGGGCGACATCGACGAGTACCTGTTCGCGGGCTTCGTCGCGGGCGAGCGGGTGAAGATGGTCGACTGCAAGACCGTTCCGCTGCAGGTCCCGGCCGACGCCGAGGTGGTGCTGGAGGGCTGGCTGGAGCCCGGCGAGATGCTGCCCGAGGGCCCGTTCGGCGACCACACCGGCTTCTACACCCCGCAGGAGCCGTTCCCGGCCCTGACGATCGACTGTGTGACGATGCGCCGCCGGCCGATCCTGCAGTCCATCGTGGTCGGCCGCCCGCCGACCGAGGACGGGCCGCTGGGCAAGTTCACCGAGCGCTTCTTCCTGCCGCTGCTGAAGATCATCATCCCGGACATCGTCGACTACGACCTGCCCGAGGCAGGCGGCTTCCACAACTGCGTGATCGTCTCGATCGACAAGAAGTACCCCAAGCACGCCCAGAAGACGATGCACGCGATCTGGGGCGCCCACATGATGTCGCTGACCAAGCTGATCATCGTGGTGGACTCCGACTGTGATGTGCACGACTACCAGGAAGTGGCCTGGCGGGCCTTCGGCAACGTCGACTACAGCCGGGACCTCACCGTGGTCGAAGGCCCGGTCGACCACCTCGACCACGCCTCCTACCAGCAGTTCTGGGGCGGCAAGGCGGGCATCGACGCGACCCGCAAGCTGCCGGAGGAGGGCTACATCCGGGACGGCGGCTGGCCGGAGATGGTCAGCTCCGACCCGGCCACCGCCGCCCTGGTCGACCGCCGCTGGAAGGAGTACGGGCTGTGAGCACGGCTGCCGCCCTCCCCGAGGTCCCGCCGGGCAAGGTCAAGGCGTTCCTGCGCCTGGTGATGATCGAGCACTCGGTCTTCGCGCTGCCCTTCGCCTACATCGCCGCGCTGACCGCGATGTTCCTCGCCGACCGGCGGGTGCACTGGGGCGAGCTGTTCGTCGTCACCGTCTGCATGGTCGGCCTGCGGACCTTCGCGATGGCCGCCAACCGGATCATCGACCGCGAGATAGACGCCCGGAACCCGCGCACGGCCGGCCGCGAACTGGTCACCGGCGCGGTGTCGCTGAAGACCGCGTACGTCGGCTCGGCGGTCGCGCTGGTCGTCTTCCTCGGCGCGGCCGCCCTGCTCAACCCGCTCTGCCTGGCGCTCGCCCCGGTCGCGGTCGTCCCGATGGTCGTCTACCCCTACGGCAAGCGGTTCACCGACTTCCCGCAGGCCATCCTCGGCCTCGCCCAGGCGATGGGGCCGGTCGGCGCCTGGCTCGCGGTGACCGGCAGCTGGTCCTGGGACGCGGTGGTGCTCGGCCTCGCCGTCGGCATCTGGATCGGCGGCTTCGACCTGATCTACGCCTGCCAGGACGTCGCCTCCGACCGGGCCGGCAACGTCCGTTCCGTCCCGGCCCGCTTCGGCGTCCCGGCGGCGATCCGCGGCGCGCGGGTCTGCCACGTGATCACGACGGCGCTGCTCGTCTGGTTCGCGGTGCTGACCCACGCGGGCCCGGCGTTCTGGCTCGGCCTGGTGGTCGTCGCGGGAGCGTTCGTCTACGAGCACACCATCGTGAAGCCGAACGACCTGTCGCGGCTGAACCGGGCGTTCTTCCAGACGAACGGCTTCGTCGGCATCTCGCTGTTCTTCTTCGCCCTGGTGGACCTGGTCATCCGCGGCCTGGGCGGGTGACCGCGCCCTGGCCGCCGCTCCCCTCGGCGAGGGTGTGCGCGACCAGGGCGTTGGCATGGCCGTGGCCCAGGCCGTGCACGGCCTTGAGCCAGGAGACCAGCTCCATGTGCCTGGTCAGGGGCGAGGAGTGGATCAGGTCCTTCCACTCCGCGATCGGACGGCCGTACTTCTTCTCGATCGAGGGGAAGTAGCTGGCGGGGCCCTTCACGGCTTCGGTCATGTCGATCGGTGTCCCATCGGTTCGTACGGCTGTTGTCAGTTGGACCGGCGGCCGGGCGGGAACTCATCGGTCCGGTGAGGGTGATTCAGGTCACAGGGCGATCCCGGAGTGAGGGGAACGCGCGAATGGACGGATCCGAGGTGGCCGCCGACTGGCGGGCCGACCGGATCGGCAGCGCGCTGCGGGGCGACGACCCCACCGTCCTGCGGCCGGCCGCCGTCAGTCGAGTGACAGGGCGTCGCCCACGCTGAGGCGGCCGGGGGAGGCGACCTCGGCGAGGGCGTCGAGGCGGTTGTCGTGGGCCTGGGCGATGGCCTTGAGGATCTCCGGGGCGTGCGGGAGGCCGGGCTGGGCGGCGGTGGTCATGACGCAGCGCTCGCTGCTGCGGACGAAGCCGAGCCGGACGCCCGAGCCGCCGCGGCCCTCGCGGCCGAACCAGGCGTCCTCGACGAACGGCGGGGTGCCGGGCGGGGTGCGCAGCAGGATGTTGGGGCGGAAGCGCCGTTCGTCGACCACGGCGTACGGGACGGCCTCCCGCACCCAGTCCAGGGTGGCGGTGGTGAGCACGCTGACCGGGAGCTGGTCGAAGTGGGAGACGGCGTCCTCGCGGGCGAGCTCGACGTCCGGGCGTTGCAGGTAGGCGCGGAGGAAGGCGGTGGTGTCGGCGACCGGCCGGCCGAGCGGGTCGAACAGCTCGGGGCCGTCGAGCCGGTGCCCGAGCCGGGAGGAGAGGCGGAGCAGGCCGTCCATCCGGCGGAAGCGCCGGGTGTTCTTGCCGGAGCCGAGTTTGCCGGCGCTGTCGCGCACGGCGTAGAGACGGTCGCCGGCCAGGCCGCGCTCGTCCACCTCGACGGAGTCGAGCCGCTCGCCGCCGGTGGACTTCACGGGGTAGCGCCAGAGCCGCTCGATCACTCCGATGATCTCTGCCATGGCCGGAAAGCGTAGCGGCGCCCGACGGGGATGGTCTAGACCAAGGTGCCCGTTCCGGCCGCGCCCGCTCACCCGAGCCGGGCCACCGCCCGCACCGGCGCGCCGTCGGCGGCCACCAGCCGGAGCGGGAACAGCGAGATCTCCACCGGCCGGCCGGCCTCCTGGGCGTCCAGCAGCGCCCGCAGATCGGTCAGGTTCTCGGCGATCACACCGCCGCCGGGTGCCCCGAGCAGTACCCGGTGGGCGGCCAGGGTCGGCTCCTCGGCGCCCGCCGTCCGGTCGTGCTCGTCGGTGAGGTCGGCGAGCAGGGCGGCCACCGCCGGGTCGCCCGGGCCCGGATCGGGGGTGGGGTCCACGCTGAGCGCGTCCAGGCCGACCGTCCGCACCCCGGCGGCGACGATCGCCTCGGCGGCCGCCGCGGTCAGGTGCGGATGGGCGAGGTAGGCGTCGGTGCCCCAGTGCCGGGCCCAGCCGGTGGCCAGCAGCAGCACGACACCCTCCCCGGCGGACGCGGCCCGCTCCAGCGCGGGGCCGAGCAGCTCGGGCGTCACCGGTGTCCGGGGCGGCAGGCCGCGCAGGTCGGCGACCACCGCCGGGCCGGTGAACAGCTCCAGCGGCAGGCCGTCCAGGGTGGGCCAGGTGACGTCCACGTGGTACGGCGCGTCCACATGGGTACCGGACTGCGAGCCGAGGTGCAGGGCCAGCACGTTCACCCCGGCGGTGGCGGTGGTGAGGGCGGGCTCCAGGGCGACCGCCGGATCGCCGGGGTAGACCGGCATCGCGGTGGTCACCTGATGGGTGAGGTCGACGAGGGTCGCTGCCATGGCGCCCATCCTCGCAGGGCCGTGTCCGGATGGAGCCGCTCCGGGTGGGGCCGTATAGAAATGGGCCATGGGAACAGCGAAACAGCCGGTACGTCAGCCATGGGTGGTCGGGGTCTCGGGCGCGTCCGGGACGCCGTACGCCGCCTCCGTGATCCGGGCGCTGCTCGCCGCCGGGGAGGCGGTGGACCTGGTGGTCAGCCGCGCGGCCCGGCTCACCATCCTGGACGAGACCGGCATCTCCTTCCGCGACGCGCACTGGCGCGAGGACCTCGCGCGGTGGCTGGGCACGGACGACCTCGACGACGTCCGCTACTGGCCGGCCGGGGACTTCGCGGCCGGCCCGTCCAGCGGCTCGTACCCGGCCAAGGGCATGCTGGTCGTCCCCGCGACCACCGGGGCGGTGGCCGGGATCGCGCTCGGGCTGAGCAAGGACCTGCTGCAGCGGGTCGCCAGCGTCACCCTGAAGGAGCGCCGTCCGCTGGTGGTGTGCGTCCGGGAGGCGCCGCTCAACGGGGTGACGCTGAAGCATCTGGTGGAACTGGACGCGCAGGGCGCCGTCGTGCTCCCCGCCTCGCCGGGCTTCTACGCCGGCGGCTCCACCGTCCGTGAGCTGGTCGACTTCGTCGCCGGCCGGGTGCTGGACGCCGTCGGCGTGCCGCACTCGCTGTACCTCCGCTGGGAGGGCGAGTTGGGCGCGGCGGCCCGCCGGGACGGCCGCGACGCGTGAGGGGGAGTGGGGAGCCCGGTGACGGGAGAGTATGTTCTCTGCGATATCCGGGTTGGTCCGCGCATAGCGCCTTGGAATCCGGATAATGATCTGTGGGTCTGGCGAGGTTCGGAAGGACGCGGACGGTATATGGACACGGTGGACAGACAGCTCATTCAGGCGCTCCGGGAGAACGGCCGTGCGTCCTACGCCGAGCTGGGCCGACTGGTGGGCCTCTCCGGCCCGAGCGTGACGGACCGGATCAACCGGCTGGAACAGGCCGGTGTCATCACCGGCTACCGCGCGACGGTCAACCCGGCCTCGCTCGGTTTCGGCGTCACGGCCCTGATCGGCCTTCAACTCACCGACGCGGCCGACCACGAGGACGTCGCGCACCGGCTGAAGGACCTCGGCGAGGTCGAGGACTGCTGGTTCATCGCCGGGGACGACTCGTACATGCTCAAGGTCCGGGTCCCCGACGTGGAGGGCCTGGAGTCGGTGGTGAAGCGGATCTCCGGGACGAAGGGCGTGGCCCGTACCCGCACCACCGTCGTACTCTCCACCAAGTGGGAGAACCGGGTGAGCGAACTCCCCCTGGTCGAAGGAGAGTAACGACGATGGCACTGGTCGGCCTGGAGGAGCTGCGCGCGGCCCAGCGGCGGATCGCGGGGGTGGCGGTGCGCACCCCGCTGGTCCCCGCCCCCTGGGCGGGCGACGGCGAGCGCCGGCTCTGGCTCAAGCCGGAGAACCTCCAGCCGACCGGCGCCTTCAAGGCCCGGGGCGCCTACAACCGCCTCGCCGCGCTCACCGGGGACGAACGGGCCCGCGGCGTGGTCGCCCAGTCCAGCGGCAACCACGCGCAGGCGGTGGCGTACGCGGCGGGGCTGCTCGGGATCAAGGCCGTGATCGTCATGCCGGACACCTCGCCCGCCGTCAAGGTCGACGGCACCCGCTCGTTCGGCGCCGAGGTGGTCCTGGTGTCGCCCGAGGAGCGCGACACGGTGCCCGCCGAACTGGCCGAGCGGCACGGCTACGTCTGGGTGCCGCCGTATGACGACCCGTTCATCATCGCGGGCCAGGGCACGGTCGGCCTGGAGATCGCCGAGGACGCCCCGGCCGAGCTGGACACCGTGCTGGTGCCGGTCAGCGGCGGCGGCCTGATCTCCGGGACGGCGGCCGCGCTCAAGCTCACCCGCCCGGGCGTCCGGATCGTCGGGGTCGAGCCGGAGCTGGCCGCCGACGCCCAGGCCAGCTTCCGGGCCGGCCGGCGGCTCAGCTGGCCGGTCGCCGACACCTACCGGACCATCGCGGACGGCCTGCGCACCCCCTCGGTCGGGGAGCTGCCGTTCGAACACCTCACCGCGTACGTGGACGACATCGTCACCGTCACCGAGGACGAGATCCGCGCCACCGTCGCCCTGCTGGCCCGGCGCGGCCGGCTGGTCGCCGAGCCGTCCGGAGCCGTCGCCCCGGCCGCGTACTTCCACCGCGCCGACGCCGTCGGCGGACGAATGGTGGCGGCCGTGGTCAGCGGTGGCAACATCGAACCGGTACTGCTCGCCGAGCTGCTGTCGGCATAGGCGTACGCTCGTTCCGGCAAGGAATCGAAGTCGGAGGAGGCGGGGCACCGCATGGACGCAGGGCTCAAGCGCGAGCTGGAGGCGAAGGTCTACGCGGGTGAGCGGCTGACCCGCGAGGACGGGATCGCGCTCTACGAGAGCGACGACCTGGCCTGGCTGGGCGGGCTGGCCCACCACGTGCGGACGCGGAAGAACGGCGACGTCGTCCACTTCAACGTCAACCGCCACCTCAACATGACCAACGTGTGCAACGCGTCCTGCGCGTACTGCTCGTTCCAGCGCAAGCCGGGCGAGAAGGACGCGTACACGATGCGCATCGAGGAGGCCGTCCGGCTGGCCAAGGCGATGGAGGTCGACTCCCTCACCGAGCTGCACATCGTGAACGGCCTGCACCCGACCCTGCCGTGGCGCTACTATCCGCGCTCGCTGCGGGAGCTGAAGGCGGCCCTGCCGAACGTCTCGCTGAAGGCCTTCACCGCCACCGAGATCCACTGGTTCGAGAAGATCAGCGGCCTGCCCGCCGACGAGATCATGGACGAGCTGATCGACGCCGGTCTGGAGTCGCTGACCGGCGGCGGCGCGGAGATCTTCGACTGGGAGGTCCGCCAGCACATCGTCGACCACGACACCCACTGGGAGGACTGGTCGCGGATCCACCGCCTCGCCCACAGCAAGGGCCTCAAGACGCCCGCCACCATGCTGTACGGGCACATCGAGGAGCCCCGCCACCGGGTGGACCACGTGCTGCGGCTGCGCGAGCTCCAGGACGAGACCGGCGGCTTCCAGGTCTTCATCCCGCTCCGCTACCAGCACGACTTCCACGACTCCAAGGACGGCGTCGTGCGCAACAAGCTGATGGCCCGGACCGAGATGGCGACCGGCGCCGAGGCGCTCAAGACCTTCGCGGTCTCCCGGCTGCTCTTCGACAACGTCCCGCACGTCAAGGTCTTCTGGGTGATGCACGGCGTCACCACCGCCCAGCTGGCGCTCAGCCACGGCGCGGACGACATGGACGGCTCGGTGGTCGAGTACAAGATCACCCACGACGCGGACAACTTCGGCACCCCGAACAAGCTCGGCCGCGACGACCTGCTCGACCTGATCCGGGACGCCGGCTTCCGCCCGGTGGAGCGCAACACCCGCTACGAGATCATCCGCGAGTACGACGGCCCCGACCTGACGCGTCGCGAGACCCCGCAGGCGATGCGCCTCTGACGATCCGCCTCTGACCAGCGGTTCTCCGCCTCCCGAGCCCCGTACCGGGCTCGGGAGGCGTTTTCTTCACCGGGCTCGTACAGCGCCCCGGGTTTCCTATCGGCCCCCTCGTTTGGCAGGATCGGCCGCATGTCCGGTTCTCATCGCGCCACCGCGTACCCCCCGTACGAGCCGATGCCCGAGCCGGCGTACGGGGCGCCGCAGCAGTTCTCCGGGGTGTACCAGCAGCCGGTCCACCCGGACCACGGCACGCCCCGGCCGGCCGGTGAGTACGGTGTCCACACGGCCGGGGCCTACGACGCGTACCCGGCCCACGAGGACTACGAGGCGTACGACCAGCCGTTCGAGCCCGTCCACACCGAGCCCGTCCACACCGAGCCCGTCCACACCGAGGCCGGCACGGTACCCGGACAGGCCGGACCGGTCGCGGACACCGCGCCCGCCGCCGTGCCGGTGGAGCCCAGGGCGGCCCGCGGCCACCGGCGCAAGCCCAAGAAGAAGCGCCACGGCCGGGCCGTGACCGCCGGTACCGCGCTGCTGCTCGCGGCCGCCGCCGGCTGGTACACCGTCGGCCAGGACTCCGCCCAGCCCGGCGTGACCAGCGCCGACGGCCCCGGCCCCGACGGCGTCGCCGCCCCCGACCAGCCCTCCCCGGCCGCCGTCCCCGGCGCCCAGCCCGCCGCCGACCGGCACACCGGGGCACCGGCCGTCACCCGCAGCGAGGCCCGGGCGGACGGCTCGGTCGCCGCGATACCCGGCGTCGGTGCCACCTTCACGGCCCGGATACCCGCCGAGACCACCCAGGTCGTGCTCGCCTCCGGCCAGGGCCGGGACGCCAACAAGACCACCGTGACGCTCTGGACCCGCACCCCCGAGGGCCGCTGGCTGGCCGGCGAGAGCTGGCAGGGCCACAACGCCAACAAGGGCTGGACCACCGACCACAACGAGGGCGACCTGCGCAGCCCGATCGGCGTCTTCTCGCTCACCGACGCGGGCGGTCGCAACGCCGACCCGGGCAGCAGGCTCCCGTACGACAAGGACCCCAACTTCGTGGTCTCCGGGCGGGGCTTCGCCGGCGAGCCGCTGGCCGGCTCCTTCGACTACGTCGTCGCGATCAACTACAACCGGGTGCCCGGCAACTCGCCGCTCGACCCGCGCCGTCCCAGCGGCTCCACCAAGGGCGGCGGGATCTGGATCCACGTCGACCACGGCGGCCCCACCCACGGCTGCGTCTCCGTCCCCGAGGACAAGATGGCCGAGCTGCTGCGCACCCTCGATCCGGCGGCCCATCCGGTGATCGTGATGGGTGACGCGGCCTCGCTGGCCGTCTGACCCGCTCCCGGCCGGGGGACGTGGCCCCAGTCCCCCCAACGGTCCTTGTTGGCCTCCTACAGGTTCCGGGGGCGGATCCTGTAGCCGGTCGCGCCCCGCGGACCAGCGGGTAACCCGGTTGAGTGGCAGCATGAGCGGTTCGCGCATTGTGGCACTCGGCCACTACCAGCCCCCGAAGGTCCTCAGCAACGACGACCTGGCGGTGCTGGTCGACACCGATGACGAGTGGATCCGCAGCCGGGTGGGGATCCGGACCCGGCACATCGCCGAGGGCGAGACCCTGGTCGACCTCGCCACCGAGGCGGCCCAGAAGGCGCTGGCCAAGAGCGGCCGGTCGGCCTCCGACGTCGACCTGATCGTGGTCGCCACCTGTACCGCGGTCGAGCGCAGCCCCAACACCGCTGCCGCCGTCGCCGCCCGCCTTGGTGTGCGCGCCCCGGCCGCCTACGACATCAACACGGTCTGCTCGGGCTTCTCGTACGCGCTGGCCACCGCCGACCACGCGATCCGGGCCGGCGCGGCGCGGCTCGCGCTGGTGATCGGTGCCGAACGGATGTCGGACACCATCGACTGGACCGACCGGACCACCTGTGTGATCTTCGGTGACGGCGCCGGCGCCGCGGTCGTGGAGGCCCAGGAGGAGGGCGCCGAGCCCGGTATCGGCCCGGTGGTGTGGGGTTCGGAGCCGGAGAAGAGCGATGCCGTGGTGATCACCGGCTGGGACCCGGTGATCAGCCAGCAGGGCCAGTCGGTGTTCCGCTGGGCCACCACCCAGATCGCCCCGCTGGCCCGCCGCACCTGCGAGCAGGCCGGTATCGACCCGTCCGAGCTCAAGGGCTTCGTGCCGCACCAGGCCAATCTCCGGATCATCGACGCGATCGCCGCCAAGCTCGGCGCCCCCGACGCGGTGGTCGCCCGGGACGTGGTGGAGTCCGGCAACACCTCGGCCGCGTCCATCCCGCTGGCCTTCTCCAAGCTGGTCGAGCGCGGCGAGCTGTCGCCCGGCGACCCGGTGCTGCTCTTCGGCTTCGGCGGCGGCCTGGCGTACGCCGGGCAGGTCGTGCGCTGCCCCTAGAGGGCCCTGGAGGGCCCTCTACGGCCACGGACGCACACATGCCGGTGGGCGGGCACCCCTTGTGAGGGGCGCCCGCCCACCGGCATGTCTGGCGCGCTGCGGTACGTCGGCGGACCTCCCCCGAGGACACGGCCGCCGTCCGCCGTTCCCCGGACAGGAGGCCGGGGCTGCGCGCGGAGCGGATGGGTGGGTAGGCGGATCGGTCTACTTGGGCGGCTTCTTGCCGGTGACACCCAGGTACACCAGGGGAGCGAGGCTGGGCTTGAGGTCCTTGACCTTGACGCCCCAGGAGGTGAAGGCCTTCTGGTGCTCGGCCGCCGAGGCGAGCAGCGAGACCAGGGATCCGGCGACGGCGGCCGCGTCGAGCGACTTGTCCGCCTGGTTCTTCGCCTGGAGTTCCTTGATGGCCTCCGTGAGCGGCTTGGCGACCGCGTTGAGGACCGTCATGCGGATCTTGAAGAACCGCTTGTCCCCTTCGGCGGCACCGAGCGTGACCACTCGGAGAATGGCGTCGTTCTTGCGCCAGAAGGCGAGGAATCCGTCGACCAGTTCTTCCGAAGTGGCCGAGCCGGACTTCCCTGCCCAGGACTTTCCGGCCACCAGCTCTTTGAGGGTGTCGGCGTCCTTGGCCATTTCCTCGGCGATTTCGAGGACAGCGCCCTCGACATCCGGGAAGTACTGGTAGAAGGTCGCGGGGGAGGTACCCGCCATACGGGCGACGTCGATGACCTTGACGTCCCGATAGGGCGACGTGCTGAGCATCTCGCGGAGGCAGTCGAGCAGCTTCTGCCGCGTCTCCTGTCCGCGTCGCCCGGCGACGCGACCGTCGACGGTGCGAACTTGTCCTGTCATGCCGTCAGCTTACCGTGGCACGATCTTGGCGCGATTCGGTGATGCGACTATTACTCCGCCCGGGGGTTGGTATAGGGGGCGTGAAGCGCTTTGGACGGATATTCATCACCCCCCGGAGGCCCTGTTGAAGCCCCCCCGTGTGCTTATGACCCCACAGCGTGACGGCGAGTCCGCTGAGGGGTGATCGAGTGACAGAGCGTGACGATCGCGGGCCGGGTGTGACGTGGCCCGCGAAAAAGTTCCGGGCGTGTCGCGCGCAAGCCGCAGCCGGAGCGGGCGTCAGAATCCGGCCGTTCCGGAGGCGCTGACCGGACGGTGAGCGGCCGCCGGCCGACGGCCGCTCCCGGGCCGGATCAGAGCGGGGGAGGTTGGAGATGACCCGGGCGGCATTGGAGAATCGGGTCCGGCACCCCGCGGCGGGTGCGGAAGACGGGGAGGTGGCAGCGAGTGGACCAGCTGACGGCGCACGATCCGAGGCGGATCGGGCCCTTCGAGGTGCTGGGGCGGCTCGGCGCGGGCGGGATGGGGCTGGTCTACCTGGCGCGCTCCGCGTCCGGCCGGCGGGTGGCCATCAAGACCGTCCGGGGCGAGCTGGCCGAGGACGAGCTGTTCCGGGTCCGCTTCGCCCGGGAGATCGCGGCCGCCAAGACCGTCGGCGGCTTCTACACCGCGGCCGTGGTGGACGCCGACGCCGACGCCCGGGTGCCCTGGCTGGCCACCGCGTACGTCCCGGCGCCGTCCCTGGAGGACCTGGTCGGCGAGTGCGGGCCGCTGCCGGTGGGCGCGGTGCGCTGGCTGATCGCGGGCATCGCCGAGGCGCTGCAGTCCATCCACGCCGTCGGGCTGATCCACCGCGACCTCAAGCCCTCCAACGTACTGGTGGTCGAGGACGGTCCGCGGGTGATCGACTTCGGCATCGCCGCCGGTGTCTCGCACACCCGGCTCACCATGACCAACGTCGCCGTCGGCACCCCGGCGTACATGTCGCCCGAGCAGGCCCGCGACAGCCGCAGTGTCAGGGGTGCCAGCGACGTCTTCTCGCTCGGTTCGCTGCTGGTGTTCTGCGCCACCGGACACCCGCCCTACCGGGGCGGCAACCCGGTCGAGACGGTCTTCCAGCTGCTGCGCGACCAGCCCGACCTCTCCGGCCTGCCGGCCGAGCTGGTGGACCTGGTGCGCGCCTGCATGCGGCCGTCGCCCGAGCACCGGCCGACCCCGGCGCAGATCCAGGCCGAACTGGCCCCGCACCTGTTCTCCCGGGACGACGCCTCCGGCGAGGCGGGCGACTGGCTGCCTCCCAACGCGCTGGAGCTGATCGAGCGCAAGCGCAGCCGCCGTCAGGTGCCGCCGGCGTCCGCTTCCGCGCCGGCCGTCCCGCCGCAGGGCGCCGTACCGCAGGGCGCCGTACCGCCGGGCACCGCGCCGCTGCGCCCGGCCGAGCCGCCGCAGGCCGTCCCGACGTACGGGTACCCGCCGCAGCGGCCGGTGTCGCTGGAGCGCCCCGGCCAGGACGGCCCGGGCACCCGGCACCCCGGCGGGCCGCACGCCCCGCTCGCGGCCGGGCCGGTGCACGCCGCGTCGGTCCACCGGGGGGCGGACGCCGAGGCCGCCACCGAGAAGATCTCCGCCCGCCGCCGCCACCGCGCCCCCGGTGCCGCGGAGGACGTCGCCGAGGTGCGGCTGTCCGGCGCCTCGGTACGGATAGGCCCGGGGCCGCGCGCCGAGCAGGCCGGGCCGGGCGACGCGCCCGCCGAGACCGACTGGGTCCGCCGGATCACCCCGCCGCCGGTGCCGGCCGCCCGCTGGCGGCCCTGGCGGTTCCGGATGTCCAGCGACGTCTGGGGCACCCCGGTGGTCGCCGGCGGCACCCTCTTCGTCTCCAGCCTCGAGGTGCACGCCCTCGACATCGCGTCCGGTCAGCGCCGCTACAAGACCCTGGACGTGGCCTGGGCGCTCGCGGTGGACGCCGGCCGGGTGCACGCGGCCGACGGCCCGCACCTGTACACGGTGGACGTGGCGGACGGCACCGAGCGCTGGCGCAGCTCGCTGGACGGCTGGGTGTACTCGCTGGACGCCGCCGACGGCGTGCTCTGCTGCGGCATCCGGGGCGGCGGGGTGCGGCTGCGCTCGGCGGCCGGCGGCGCCGAGCTGTGGCGCGCCGACGACGCCCAGCAGAACTACGAGAACCCGCAGTCGGGGCCGGCCCTGGTGGCGGGTGCCGCGTACTACTACGGCGGCGGGCGGCTGCGCTGCGTGGACCCGCGCGGCGCGGGCCTGCGCTGGTCCTTCCCGGTCGGCGAGGACGTGCCCTCCCGCCCGGCCGAGCGGGCCGGGGTGCTGTACGTGACGGCCGGTACCCGGGTGTACGCGCTGGACGCGGCGACCGGCGCCGAGCGCTGGCGCTTCGAGGCCCCGGTGGTGCTGTTCACCCCGCCGGCGCTGGACGCGGACGCGGTGTACGTCGCCGACTACCTCGGCACGGTGTACGCGCTGGACGCGGCCACCGGCCGGGACCGCTGGCGCGGGGTCACCGGCAACCGGCAGGGCGCCGAGCCGGTGGTGGTCGGCGACGGCCTGGCACTGCTGGCCAGCGGCGAGGTGCTGTACGCCTTCGAGGCGGCCACCGGCCGGGAGCGCTGGCGCTACACCGCGCGGGGCGAGATCGTCGGTTCCCCGGCGGTCGCCGACGGCCTGGTCCACCTCGGCAGCCGGGACCACTCGCTGCACACCCTGGACCTGGCGAGCGGTCAGCTGCGCTGGGAGCTGGGGACCAAGGGCGAGCTGACCGGCTCACCGGTGGCGGTCGGCGGGCGGGTGTTCGTCGGCAGCAAGGACCGCTGCGTCTACGCGCTGGACGCCTTCTACGGCACGGCGGTGCCACCGCACTGACGGGCGGGCGGGCCTGCGGGCGGGGCTACCGCCGGCGGGCCCGCGGGTGGCGGGCGCACCAGCCCTCCCAGGCCGAGGCGACCATCTCCTCGACGCCGTACCTGGCGCTCCAGCCCAGCTCGCGGCGGATCAGCTCGGCGGAGGCCACCACCCGGGCCGGGTCGCCCGGCCGGCGCGGGGCGATCTCGCCGGTGGCGTCGTAGCCGGTGACCCGGCCGATCACGTCCAGCATCTCCTTGACGCTGACGCCCTCGCCGCGGCCGATGTTGAGGACCAGCGAGGTCTCGCCGGGCGGGTCGGCGGCGAGCCGCCGGGCGGCCGCCACATGGGCCGAGGCGATGTCGGAGACGTGGATGAAGTCCCGTACGCAGGTGCCGTCGGGGGTCGGGTAGTCGGCACCGAAGATCTGCGGGGCCCGGCCGGCCGTGAGCCGTTCGAAGACCATCGGGATCAGGTTGAACACGCCCTCGTCGGACAGCTCGGGCGAGGCCGCGCCCGCCACGTTGAAGTAGCGCAGGGAGGCGGTGGAGATGCCGTGGGCCCGGCCGGCGGCCGCGGCCAGCCACTCGCCGGCCAGCTTGGTCTCGCCGTACGGGTTCATCGGCGCGCAGGGCGCGGACTCGGTGACCAGCTCGGTGTCCGGCATGCCGTAGACGGCGGCGGAGGAGGAGAAGAGGAAGCGCCGTACGCCCGCCTCGGCGACCGCCTCCAGCACGTTCTGCAGGCCGGTCAGGTTCTCCCGGTAGTAGAAGAACGGCCGCTCGACCGACTCGCCGACCCTCTTCTTCGCGGCGAAGTGCAGGACGCCCCGCACGTCGTGCGCGCGGATCGCCGCGTCCAGGGCGGCCCGGTCCAGCGTGGAGCCCTCGACCAGGGCGACGCCCGGCGGCAGCCGGGTGGGGTCACCGGTACTGAGGTCGTCCAGCACGGCCACCCGCTCGCCGGCCGCCACGAGCTGGTGCACCACGTGCCTGCCGATGTATCCGGCGCCACCGGTGATCAACCAAGTCATGGCCTCGATCCTAAGGTGCCCGGGTGCCGGGCGAGTCGGGCCTCAGATTCGGGCATATCGGTGAAATGCTGACAAAGATCTCTGTAGTGGGAAACCTGCGATCCGGGTGACCCCCGTGTGGCGATGGAATCGGAGGCAGCCAAGGTGAACCGCAAGAAGGAAGCCACCCGCCCGTTCCCGGTCCGGCCGCGCCCGGCCGGGCGCGTGCCGCTCACCGCCCGCCTGGTCGTCCCCGGGGTGGCCGCCGCGCTGGCGGCACTGGTGGTGGCCGGATGCAGCAGCGGCTCGTCCTCCTCCTCGTCGGCCGCCCCGGCGACCGGTTCGGCCCCGGCGTCCGCCTCGGCGTCGTCCGTGGCGAACGGCAACCAGCTCCAGAACGCGTACCAGAAGGTGATCGCCGACGTCCTGCCCTCGGTGGTGCAGATCACCACCGCCAACGGCCTCGGCTCCGGCATCGTCTACGACGACAAGGGCGACATCGTCACCAACGCCCATGTGGTCGGCACCGCCGGCACCTTCGCCGTCACCCTGGCCAACAGCACCAAGGCCCTCGACGCCAGCCTGGTCGCCAGCTACCCCGACTCCGACCTCGCGGTGATCAAGCTGTCCAGCCCGCCGAAGGATCTCAAACCGGCCACCTTCGGGGACTCCACCAAGGTCGAGCTGGGCCAGATCACCCTCGCCATGGGCAGCCCGCTCGGGCTCTCCAGCAGCGTCACCCAGGGCATCGTCTCGGCCACCGGCCGGACCGTCTCCGAGCCCAACGAGGGGGCCTCTCCGGGCGCCACCATCGGCAACATGGTGCAGACCTCGGCCGCGATCAACCCGGGCAACAGCGGCGGTGCGCTGGTCAACCTGGACAGCCAGGTGATCGGCATCAACACGCTCGCCGCCACCGAGCCCGAGGCCAACGGCGCCGCCGCGCCCGGTATCGGCTTCGCCATCCCGGCGTCCACCATCACCAGCATCGCGGACCAGCTGATCAAGGACGGCAAGGTCACCAACTCCGGCCGGGCCGCGCTGGGCATCACCGCGCGGACCTTCTTCGACCAGAAGTTCCGCCCGGCGGGTGCCGCGATCGTGGCGGTCACCTCCGGCGGCCCGGCCGCCGCGGCGGGCCTCCAGGTCGGGGATGTGATCACCAAGATCGACGACACCCCGGTCGACTCGCTGAACTCGCTCACCACCGCGCTGGCCTCGCTCACCCCGGGCAGCAAGGTCACCGTCACCTACGTCCGGGACGGCCAGAGCAGGACCGCCGACGTCACCCTGGGCACCCTGGCCACCCCGTAGGCCCCGTACGGCGGCCGGCCTGCAGCCGCGCAAGGGCCGCGCGGGCCGGCCGCCGTACGGGCGGAAGGAGCCGGGACCTCGTCACTGCCTCGACGAGGTCCCGGCTCTCGGCGTACCGGCGGGCTCGCGCCGCCCGGAGTCAGCGGCGGGCGGTGCGGGTCCGCCAGGGGAGCTCGATGGTCACCGTGGTCGGGCCGCCGTCCGGGCTCTCC
The DNA here is from genome assembly GCF_044744345.1 of Kitasatospora sp. NPDC087315. Classification (NCBI taxonomy): domain Bacteria; kingdom Bacillati; phylum Actinomycetota; class Actinomycetes; order Kitasatosporales; family Streptomycetaceae; genus Kitasatospora; species Kitasatospora sp. NPDC087315. The sequence continues at coordinate 51,189 of NZ_JBIUYD010000003.1, forward strand.
ACCAGGAACACCCCGTCGACCGCGCGGACCCGCTCGGCCAGACCGGCCAGGCCGCTGCCCGGGTAGGCGGCGGCCCCGCCCTTGCCGTCGTCCTGGACCAGCAGCATCAACTGGTCACCGGCCCGCCAGGCGTCGACCGTGGCGGTGCGGGCACCGGAGTGCTTGGAGACATTGGTCAGCAGCTCGCTGACGGTGAAGTAGGCGATGCCCTCGACCGCCGAGTCCGGGCGCTCCACGGCGCCGTCGTCGCCCTTCAGCTCGACCTGCACCCGCACCCCGCCCGGCACGGTGCAGCGGGCGGCCACCGCGGAGAGCGCCGCGTCCAGGCCGCGGTCGGTGAGCACCGCCGGGTGGATGCCCCGGGCCAGGTCGCGCAGTTCCTGCAGGGCGAGCTTCACCTCGCCGTGCGCGTTGTCGACCATTCTGGCGGCGGCGGCCACGTCGTCGGGCGTCTCGGTCTCCTTCAGCCGCTCCTTCGCCAGGCCCAGATCCATCGCCAGCGCCACCAGCCGGGCCTGGGCGCCGTCGTGCAGATCGCGCTCGATCCGGCGCAGGTCGGCGGCGGCGGTGTCGACCACCGTGCCGCGGTCGTCCTCCAGCTCGCGCACCCGCTCGGACAGCGCGCCGGGGTAGAGCAGGAGCTCCACCAGCATCCGGTCCACCGCGGCCTGGAAGCGGACCACCCACGGCAGGACCGGCCAGCCGACGATCACACAGATCAGTGTCACCGTGAAGCTCAGCACGCCCCAGGGCAGCAGCAGGATGTTGTACAGGGCCGAGCGCCAGCTCAGCGCGTCGGTCAGGTGGGCGACCGCGTAGCCCATGGCACCCGGCCTGGTCCGGCGCACCGGCTCCGGCTCGGTCACGCCGGAGTCGTACGCGGACCGGGCCCGGCGCCGGGCGAACGCGCCCAGGCCCCGGCAGCCGGCCAGCCCGGCGGCCAGCAGCGGCAGGCCGACCACCGTGATCGACAGCGCCAGCCCGATGCTCAGCATCGCGAAGGTGAAGACGAACCCCATGATGCCGAGCGGCAGGTTGAACATCAGCTGCCCGGCCTGCTTCCACATCCGCGCGCCGTACAGCGGGGCACGTCCGATGCGCGCGTCCTGCTCTCTGATGGCATCCGCGGCGCGGCGGTGCAGAGGCTTCATCTGGATCTACCGTCCCTCTTGATCGAGCTGGTGGTCCAAGCTTCCCCGGAGGGGGCGGGGCGTGGCCATGGGGGTGATACGTCTCCCCGGGCGGGGGTTAACCCCACCTTCGGGGGAGACCGCCGCGCGGCGCCGGGGTGTCCACGGGTTGTCCACCGGCCGTCTTGCGGATCGGGCGGGGTGCGGGGGTGGGGAGCCGTGCACTTAGACTCACGCATTGGCGATGGTTATGACCGTGTAAAGAAACGTCGTAGAACTGCCTTGTAGGGCGGTTTTCACGGCCGATGTGGAGGCGAAGGCATGGAGGGGCAGCAGGCGGCTGCCGTCGCGGCCGACCCGGCGGTCGGCAGCGGCTACTTCGACGCGTATGCCGCGATGGGCCTGCTCGCCGTCGTCGGCGTGCTCTTCGTCGCCGTGGCGTTCACCGCCAACCGGCTGCTGCGGCCGGTGGTGTACTCGCCGGAGAAGCTCCTCGCCTACGAGTGCGGCGTGGACCCGGTGGGGGAGGACTGGGCGCACACGCAGGTCCGCTACTACGTCTACGCCTTCCTGTACGTGATCTTCGCGGTCGACGCGATCTACCTGTTCCCGTGGGCGACCGTCTTCGCCGCCGACGGGTACGGCGCCGGGACGCTGATCGAGATGTTCGTCTTCATCGGCTTCCTCGCGGTCGGGCTGCTCTACGCCTGGAAGAAGGGCGTTCTGGAATGGACGTGACGCACAACCACTCGCACGGGCACGGCGCCGCCGGCGGCCCCGTCCCGCTGGGCCTCCCGGACCCGTCGCGCCCCGGCGCCGCGGTCGAGCCGCACGGTATCGGCCCGCTGGCCAGGCTCGCGCCGGACCCGGTCAAGGTCGTGCTCAACTGGGGCCGCCGTTACAGCCTCTGGTGCTTCAACTTCGGCCTGGCCTGCTGCGCGATCGAGTTCATCGCCGCGTCCATGGCCAAGCACGACTTCATCCGGATGGGTGTCATTCCGTTCGCGCCCGGGCCGCGCCAGGCCGATCTGATGATCGTCTCGGGGACGGTGACGGACAAGATGGCGCCCGCCGTCAAGCGCCTCTACGAGCAGATGCCCGAGCCGAAGTACGTCATCTCCTTCGGCGCCTGCTCCAACTCCGGCGGCCCGTACTGGGACTCCTACTCCGTCACCAAGGGCGTGGACCAGATCATCCCGGTCGACGTCTACGTACCCGGCTGCCCGCCCCGGCCGGAGGCGCTGCTCCAGGGCATCCTCAAGCTCCAGGAGAAGATCGCCGCCGAATCGCTGCCCGCCCGCTACGCCGCGCCCGCCGCGGCGCTGCGGCGTCCGCTGGTGGCCGGCCCGGCACCCGAGGGAGGGGCCTCATGAGCACCGCCGAGCAGTACGCGGCGTCGGTCGGCGAGTGGGCCACCGGCGCCGAGGCATACGGGCTGATCACCGTCGACGTGCCCGCCGAGCACTGGATCGAGGCGCTGACCGCCGCCCGGGACGGGCTGGGCCTGGCCTTCTTCGACTGGCTGAGCGCCGTCGACGGGCTGGCCGAGGGCTTCTCCGTGGTCGCGCACCTGGCCGCCCCGGAAGCCCCCGGCGTGCGCCACCTGGTGCTGCGCACCCGGGTACCGCGTGACAAGGCCGCGCTGCCGACCGCCGTGGCGGTGTACGCCGGTGCCGCCTGGCACGAGCGCGAGACCCACGAGATGTTCGGCATCGACTTCCCCGGGCACCCCTACCTGGCCACCCTGCTGCTGCCGGACGGCTTCGAGGGGTACCCGCTGCGCAAGGAGTTCGTCCTCGCGGCCCGGGTCGCCAAGGCCTGGCCGGGTGCCAAGGAGCCGGGCGAGTCCGACCACGGCGACGGGCCGGCGCGACGCAAGATGCAGCCGGCCGGTGTGCCGGACCCGAACGAGTGGGGGCCGCTCAAGGGCACCCTGCCGCCGGTCGCCGAGCGGCCCGCGCGTGGCGCGCGGGCGGCGGGGGCGGCGCGTACGCCGCGGGCCGCGGCCGGTGCGGCGGCCGGTGCTGGTGCGGCCGGTGCCGAGGGTGCCGCGCCGGTGCGGGCGGATCGTCCGCGGCGGACCAGGACCGTCGGCGAGGGGTCGGTCAGCCAGGGCGGCGAGGGTGCCGCCGAGGGCACGCCCGCGGCCGAGGGTGCCGCGCCGGTGCGGGCGGATCGTCCGCGGCGGACCAGGACCGTCGGCGAGGGGTCGGTCAGCCAGGGCGCCGAGGCCGCCGGGCCTGCCGCATCCGCTGAGCCCGTTGCGCCCGCTGAGCCCGCCGAGGCCGCCGCGCCCGCTGAGCCCGCCGAGGACGCCGAGCCGAAGCCGGAGCGGTCGGCGCCCGCCCGTACCCGGTCCGCCGACGCGCCCTGGCACTCGCCGGTGCCCGCGCACGACGAGCCCGGGAGCGCGGCGGAACCGGACGGCGCGGAGCAGCCCGGGACCGGGAGCGAGAAGCCGGCCGCACCGGCCGACCAGGACGGAGACAGCGCGTGAACCTGCTCGACACGTTGCTGCGCTGCGTCGCCACGCTCGTCGTCTTCCTCACCCTCCCCCTGGTCATCGGCCAGACCGAGCACAAGGTGATGGCGCACATGCAGGGCCGCCTCGGCCCGATGTACGCCGGCGGCTTCCACGGCTGGGCGCAGCTCGTCGCCGACGGCGTGAAGTTCGCGCAGAAGGAGGACATCGTCCCGGCCGGGGCGGACCGCCGGATCTTCCAGCTGGCGCCCGCCGTCTCGCTGCTGCCGTACCTGTTCGTGCTGCTCGCGATCCCGGTGGGCCCGGACGGCTTCGTCGGCCAGGCGGTGGACGCCGGCCTGTTCTTCGTCCTCGCCGTGCTCGGCGTCGGCGTGCTCGGCAAGCTGATGGCCGGCTGGGCCTCGGCGAACAAGTTCTCCCTGCTCGGCGGCCTGCGCACGGCCGCGCAGCTGATGTCGTACGAGCTGCCGATGGTGCTCGCCGCCGCCTCCGTCGCGATGGCCGCCGGGACGCTGTCGCTGCCCGGGATCATGGACGCCTGGCAGTGGTACTGGATCCCGTGGCAGATCATCGGCGCGTTCGTGTTCTTCACGGCCGGCCTCGCGGAGCTCCAGCGCCCGCCGTTCGACATGCCGGTCGCCGACTCGGAGATCATCTTCGGCGCGTACACCGAGTACACCGGCCTGCGCTTCGCGCTGTTCCTGCTCTCCGAGTACGTGGGCATCCTGGTGGTGTCCGCGCTGACCGCGGTGCTGTTCCTGGGCGGCTGGCACGGCCCGCTGCCGGACCAGCTCGGCTGGCTGTGGACGATCCTGAAGACCTTCGCGCTGGCCTTCGTGGTGATCTGGCTGCGGGTCACCTTCCCGCGGCTGCGCGAGGACCAGCTGATGCGCTTCGCGTGGCTCGTGCTGATCCCGCTCGCCCTCGTCCAGCTCGCCCTCACCGGCATCATCAAGGTGGCGATCTCATGAGCTTCCCCGGCGCCGGCCTGGCCAAGGGCCTGGCCGTCACTCTGCGGACGATGACGAAGAAGAGCGTCACCGCGCAGTACCCCGAGGTGCAGCCCGCGCTGCCGCCGCGCTCGCGCGGCGTGATCGCGCTGCTGGAGGAGAACTGCACGGTCTGCATGCTCTGCGCCCGGGAGTGCCCGGACTGGTGCATCTACATCGACTCCCACAAGGAGACGCTGCCGGCCGCCGATCCGAACGCCCGCGCCCGCACCCGCAATGTGCTGGACCGGTTCGCCATCGACTTCTCGCTCTGCATGTACTGCGGGATCTGCATCGAGGTCTGCCCGTTCGACGCGTTGTTCTGGTCGCCCGAGTTCGAGTACGCGGAGACCGACATCCTGGAACTGACCCATGAGCGGGACAGGCTCCGCGAGTGGATGTGGACCGTCCCGGCGCCACCGGCGCTGGACCCGGCGGCCGAGGAGCCCAAGGAGATCGCCACCGCGCGCAAGGCGGCGGACAAGCTGGCCGCCGCCGCTGCCGCCGCGGCTTCGGACGAGGGGGGTGCCGCGGAATGAGCCCGCTGCTGCTCGCCGCGACCGGGCCGCTGGATCCGGCCGCCCGGTCCTTCCTCTCCCCGACCGGGGTGGAGATCGTCTTCCTGCTGGTCGGCATCGCCGTGCTCGGCTCGGCCGTGGTCGCCGTCACCACCAGGCAGCTGGTGCACGCCGCGCTCTGGCTGGTCGTCGCGCTCGGCGGGCTGGCGGTGGAGTTCCTGCTGCTCACCGCCGAGTTCATCGCCTGGGTGCAGGTGCTGATCTACCTCGGCTCGGTGGTCGTGCTGGTGCTGTTCGGGCTGATGCTCACCAAGGCGCCGATCGGGCGCTCGCCGGACGCCGACTCGGGCAACCGGTGGGTGGCCCTGGTGGTGGCGCTGGCTTCGGCCGGCACCCTGGTGACGCTGGTCGTGGACGCCTTCCGGACCTCCTGGATCGACCTCGGTGCGGGCGGCGGCTCGGCGGCCGTGACGGGCGCGAGCCTGTTCCGGACCTGGGTACTGCCCTTCGAGGCGCTCTCGGTGCTGCTGCTGGCGGCGCTGGTCGGGGCGATCGTGCTGTCGCGCGGGGCCGGGCGGCGGGTGCCGCCGCCCCGGGCCGGCCGACTGCGGGCCGGGCGGCCGGTGGGGTCCAACGTGACCGTCGCCGCCGCGGCGAAGGCCGCCGGTACGCCCGGGGCGCCGGCCGGTCCCGCCTCGACGACCCCGCCGCAGGAGGGCTGATGCATCTCGCCTACCCCGTCGTCCTCGCCGCGCTGCTGTTCAGCGTCGGCGTGTACGGCGTGCTCGCCCGGCGCAACGTCGTCCTGGTGCTGATGTCGGTCGAGCTGATGCTCAACGCCGTCAACCTCAACCTCGTCGCCTTCGACGCCTGGCTGCGCGACTCACTCCACGCCGGCCAGGCGCTCACCCTGTTCACCATCACCATCGCCGCCGCCGAGATCGGTCTCGGGCTCGCCATCGTCCTGCTGCTGTTCCGGGCCCGGGGCACCGCGGACATCGACAAGGTCACCGCGCTCGGCGACCCGTCCGAGTCCACCGCCGAGGAGGCGCCTGCCGGCGCCGAGGCGCTGAAGGGCCAGGCCGCCGTATGAACCTCGCCCTGCCCGCCCTCGTCCCCGCCCTGCCCGCGCTCGGCGCCGCGGCCACCCTGGCCACCGGCCGGCGCGCCCCGGGCCTGGCCCGGCCGCTGGCGATCGTGCCGGTCGCGGTCTCGGCCGTGCTGGCCCTGGTCGTCGCGCTCCAGCTCGGCACCGGCCAGACGCTGGACGCCGCCACCCGGCTCACCCCGACCGGCGGCCCCGACATCGCGCTCGGCATCCACCTGGACGGCTTCAGCTCGCTGATCTCCGTCCTGGTCGGCCTGGTCGCCACCTGTGTGCAGGTCTACTCGACCGCCTACCTCAAGGACGACCCGCGCTACCCGTCCTACGCGGCGCTGGTCTCGCTGTTCACGGCGGCGATGTTCCTGGTCGTCTACTCGGGCGACCTGATCGTGCTGCTGGTCGGCTGGGAGGTCATGGGCATCTGCTCGTACTTCCTGATCGGCCACCACTGGGAGACCGCCGACGCCCGTTCGGCCTCGCTGAAGGCCTTCCTGGTCACCAAGCTCGGCGACGTGCCGTTCCTGTTCGGCATCTTCCTGCTCGGCGCCGACGCCGGAAGCTTCCGGATCCCCGACGTGCTGACCGCGGCCACCGACGGGCGGCTCGGCCACCCGACGCTGATCGCGCTGCTGCTGCTCGCCGGTGTGGCCGGCAAGAGCGCGCAGTTCCCGCTGCACACCTGGCTCCCGGACGCGATGGCCGGCCCGACGCCGGTCTCCGCGCTGATCCACGCCGCCACCATGGTCGCGGCCGGCATCTACCTGGTCGCCCGGCTGCTGCCGGTCTTCCTGCTCTCGGGCGCGGCGCTGGTCGTGCTCGCGGTGATGGCCGCCGTGACGATGATCGGCTCGGCGCTCTGCGCGCTCGCCCAGGACGACCTCAAACGGGTGCTCGCCTACTCGACCGTCGGCCAGCTCGGCTACATGGCCGGCGCGCTGGCCAGTGGCGACCGCGAGGCGTCCGTCTTCCACCTGGTCAGCCACGGCGCGTTCAAGGCGCTGCTGTTCCTGGCCGCCGGTGTGGTGATCCACGCCGCGCACACCAACTCGATCTCCGCGATGTCCCGGATGCCGGGGCTGCGCAGGCGCGTCCCGGACGCCTACTGGACGATGGGCATCGCGCTGGTCGCCCTGGTCGGGCTGCCGCCGTTCTCCGGCTTCTTCAGCAAGGAGGCGGTGCTGACCGCGGCCGAGCACGCCGCCAACGGCGAGGCGCTGACCAACGGCCTCGGCCCGGCCTCGGCCGTGCCGCAGACGGCCGGCTGGATCGTGCTGATCTCGGCCGGGCTCACCGCGCTGATCACCGCCGCGTACGCGACCCGGCTGTTCCTGGTGGCGTTCCACGGCCCGGCGGCCGCCGCCGGTGCTGCCGCTCCCGCCGGGCCGGAGGCGGACGCGCCGTACTCGCCCGAGGTGGACGAGGCCGACCCGGCCACCGCCGAGCCGCCCGCGATGCGCTGGCCGCTCTGGGTGCTCGCCGTCCCGACCATGGGCTTCGGCGTCGCCGGCCTGCGCTCCGACTGGCTGCCCGCGCTGCTGGACGGCGGCTCGCTGCGGCCGTCGGCGGTCACCGCGGTGACCGGCACCGGCCTCGCCCTGGTGGGCGTGCTGCTGGCGTACGGGGCCTGGCGGTCGGCGACCGCACGGCTCGGCGCGGGCCGGCCGGCCCGCGCCGCCGAGGGCCGGGTGCCCGGGCAGGCCGGTGCCCCGGCCGCCGAGGTGATCGTCGCCGACCCCGGGCGCACCCTGCTCGGCCCGCTGTTCGGCCCGGCCCGGCACGGCTTCGGCGTCGACCGCCTCTACAGCACGCTGTTCGTCCGCCCGGTGACCGCCGCCGCGCGGCTCGTCCGCTTCCTCGACCGCGAGGTCGTCGAGACGTACGTCCGCAGCGGCGGGCTCGGCGCCAACCTGCTCGGCCGGGCCGTCCGGCTGGCGCAGACCGGCAACGCGCAGACCTACCTCAGCGCGCTGCTCGCCGGCGTCGTGCTGCTGGCCGTCCTGGTGGCGGTGTAGCGCATGCCCCAGCCGACCCACCCCGTCCAGCCGACCGCAGCCCGTAGGAGCCACCGATGAACGCAGTCCTCATCGCCCTCCTGGCACTGCCGCTGCTCGGTGCGGCCCTCACCCTGGCGCCGGTGTTCGGCACCGACCCGGCCGTCGCCGACCGGCGCGCGCTGCGGCTGAACACCGTCCTCACCGGTGCCGTCCTCGTCCTCACCGTCGTCCTGGCGGCCGGTTTCGACCACGACGAGCCCGCCCGGATGCAGGCCACCACCGACGTGTCCTGGATCCCGGCCATCGGTGTGCGCTTCCACCTCGGTGTGGACGGCGTCTCGCTGCCGCTGATCGTGCTGACCTCGCTGCTCACCTTCCTCTGCGCGCTGTACTCGGAGCGGCGGCTGCCGAGCGGGGAGCACGTGCCCTCCGCCCGGGCCTTCACCGGGCTCTTCCTCCTCCTCGAAACCGGCATGCTCGCCACCTTCGCGGTGCTGGACCTCGTGCTCTTCTTCCTGGCCTTCGAGATCGTGCTGATCCCGATGTACTTCCTGATCGCCCGCTGGGGGAGCGGGGCGAAGGTGCCGGCCGCCAACCGGTTCATCCTGTACACGCTGCTCGGCTCGGCCGTGATGCTGCTCGGCTTCCTGCTGGTCGGCAGCAAGGCGGGCACCTTCGACATGCAGGCCCTGGCCGCCGCCCACGGCAGCGGCCTGAGCCACACCACCCAGGTGATCGCCGCGCTGGCGATCATGATCGGGCTCGCGGTCAAGGCCCCCGCCTGGCCGCTGCACAGCTGGCTCCCGGACGCGCACACGGCGGCCCCGACCGTCGGCTCCGTGCTGCTCGCCGGTGTGCTGCTGAAGATGGGCACCTACGGTCTGGTCCGCGTCCTCCTCCCGGTCGTCCCCGACGGCACCGCGACGCTCGCCCCCTACCTGGGCGCGTTCGCCGCCGTCGGCATCGTCTACGGCTCGCTGGTCTGCCTCGCGCTCGCCCGGTCCGGAGCCAAGGGCGACCTCAAGCGCCTGATCGCCTACTCCTCCGTCGGCCACATGGGCTTCGTGCTGCTGGGCATCGCCTCCCTCACCCCGGTGGGCGTCAACGGTGCCCTGTTCGCCAACATCGCCCACGGCCTGATCACCGGCCTGCTGTTCTTCGTGGTGGGCGCGCTGAAGGACCGCTACGGCACGGCGGACCTCGACACCCTCGCCGGCTCCACCGGCGCCGCCCTCTACGGGCGGGCGCCGCGGATCGGCGCCCTGCTCGCATTCGCGGCCGTCGCCAGCCTCGGCCTGCCCGGGCTGGCCGGCTTCTGGGGCGAGCTGCTCGCGATGTTCGGCGCGTTCGATCCGGCCGAGGGCCTGTCGCGCCCCGCCTTCGTCACCTACATGGTCCTGGCCGGTCTCGGCACCCTCCTCACCGCTGCGTACCTGCTGATCGTGGTCAAGCGCGTCTGCATGGGCGACCCGAAGCAGCCCGCCCCGGTGCCGGAGCTCGCCGATCTGCGCCCGTACGAGGCCGTCAGCTGGACGCCGCTGGCCGCCCTCACCCTGCTCGCCGGCCTCTGGCCCGCGCTCCTGCTCGGTCTCTCCGATCCCGCCGTCAAGCACCTCCTCGGGGGTGGCTGATCATGCTCGGCACCGCGCTCGGAGCCCAGCTCGCACTCGGACCTCACTCCACGGGGCAGCCCACTGTGACCTCCCTCGCCGTAGCCAACCCGGGCAGCCTGATCCAGTCCGTGGACTGGGTGGCGATCGCGCCCCCGCTGATCGCCGCCGTGGCCGCCCTCGCCGTGCTGGTCACCGACCTCTTCCTGCCCGCGCGCCACAAGAAGCTGCTCGGCCGGCTCACCGCGGCCGGACTCGCCCTCGCGCTCGTCTCCCTCCTCCCGCTGACCGGCGGCGGGCCCCGGGGCACCTTCTGCGTCCGGGACACCGGCACCGACGCCCAGAACGCCGGCTGCTCGTACGTGGCCGACCACTTCGCCCTGGTCTTCCAGCTGCTGGCGCTCGGCGGCGCGCTGATCGCCGCGCTGCTGTCGATGCACACCGTGGACGAGGAGGCGCCGGGCGGCGGCTCCGCCGCGGGGCTGCCCCGCGGCGAGTACTGGTTCCTGCTGCTCTCCAGCGCCACCGGTGCCGCCCTGCTGCCCGCCGCCCGTGACCTCGCCACCCTGGTGGTCGCCCTGGAGGTGGCCTCGCTGCCGGCCTTCGCGCTGGTCGCGCTGCGCCGCGACGGCCGGGGTGCCGAGGCCGCGCTGAAGTTCTTCCTCTCCTCCGTCACCGCGACCGCCGTGATGCTGCTGGGCGTCGGCTTCGTCTACGCCGCCAGCGGCAGCCTGCACCTCGCGCTGATCGGCCACGGCCTGGACGGCGTCCCCGGACAGCTCAAGCCGCTGGCCGAGGCCGGTGCGGTGCTCACCCTGGTCGGCTTCGCCTTCAAGGTCGCCGCCGCCCCGTTCCACTTCTGGGTGCCCGACACCTACACCGGTGCCCCGCTGCCGGTGGCCGGCTACCTCTCGGTGGTCGGAAAGGCGGCGGGCCTGGCCGGTCTGGCGCTGGTCACCACGATCGCCTTCCGCCCGTACGCGCACACCTGGGGTCTGGCGCTCGCGGTGCTGGCCGCCGTCACCATGACGGTCGGCAACGTGGGCGCGCTGCGCCAGCGCTTCGACACCTCGTACAGCGCGGTGCGGCTGCTCGCCTGGTCCTCCGTCGGCCAGGCCGGCTATCTGCTGGTGCCGCTGGCCGCCGCCGGCTACGCGCCCACCGGGACCGACCCGCTCGGCGCCACCGCCGCGTACGCGCTGATCTACGGCGTGGTGAACCTGGGCGCCTTCGGTGTGGTCGCCGCCGTCGGCCGCCGGGCCGGGACCAGGGTCGACGACTTCCGCGGCCTGTTCGCCCGGCGCCGCTGGACGGCTCTGGCGCTCGCCTTCTTCCTGCTCTGCCTGGCCGGGCTGCCGCCGGGCGTGGTCGGTCTGTTCGGCAAGGTGGTGGTGTTCCGCGCCGCCGTCGACTCCGGGCTGGGCTGGCTGGCCGTGGTGATGGCCGTCAATGTGGTCATCGCCCTGTACTACTACCTGCTCTGGACGGCGCGGCTCTTCGCGCCGGCGGCAGACGGCGGGAAGGCGGCGGTAACGGCCCCCGAGCCACGGCTGCCCGCCTCGCTGGCCGCCACCCTCGGCCTCACCGCCTCGGCCGCCGTGGTGCTCTCGGTGGCTCCGCAGCTGGTCCTCCAGGTGGCCGGCGGCACGCTGTTCTGAGCCCCGGCCGGCGGTGCGGGGGATCCGGCGACCGGGTGTCGCGGTGGTCACAAGGGAACAAGGCCGACGGCCCCACCCGTTGAGCGGGCAGAGGGACGAGGCAGAAAGGGCTTCCCCACCGCGCACCATTGGAGGGCCTGCCGTGCACCGCCGGCACAACGGACTGAGGACCGCCGCACTGCTCGGCGGCCTCTCGGCGCTGATCCTGGTGATCGGCAGCTTCTTCGGCCGTACGGGTCTGGTGATCGCCCTGCTGGTCGCCCTCGGGACCAACGCCTACGCCTACTGGAACAGCGACAAGCTCGCCCTGCGCGCGATGCGGGCCCGCCCGGTGAGCGAGATCGAGGCGCCGCAGCTGTACCGGATCGTCCGCGAGCTCTCCACCTCGGCCCGCCAGCCGATGCCCCGGCTCTACATCTCGCCGACCCCGGCCCCGAACGCCTTCGCCACCGGCCGCAACCCGCGCAACGCCGCCGTCTGCTGCACCGACGGCATCCTGCAGCTGCTGGACGAACGCGAGCTGCGGGGCGTGCTGGGGCACGAGCTGAGCCACGTCTACAACCGGGACATCCTGATCTCCTCGGTCGCCGGGGCGCTCGCCTCGGTGGTGATGTTCCTGGTGAACTTCGCCTGGCTGATCCCCTTCGGCCGCAGCGAGGACGACGACGGCCCGGGGCTGTTCGGGATGCTCGCGATCATGATCCTCGGCCCGCTCGCGGCCTCGCTGATCCAGCTGGCCGTCAGCCGTTCCCGCGAGTACCAGGCCGACGCCGACGGCGCCCGGATCACCGGTGACCCGCTCGCCCTGGCGAGCGCCCTGCGCAAGCTGGAGATCGGGACCAGGCAGCTGCCGCTGCCGCCGGAGCCTCAGCTACAGACCGCCAGCCACATGATGATCGCCAGCCCGTTCCGGCCCGGCGAGGCCGGCGCCAAGCTGTTCTCCACCCACCCCCCGATGGCCGAGCGCATCGCCCGGCTGGAGCGGATGGCGGGCCACCGCGGCTGAGCCGCCGGCTCGCGGCCCGGGTGGCCCTGGCGGCCCTCTGTCGGCCCTGGCGCGGCCCGGGTCAGCCGGTCACGCAGCGCGCCCGTACCTGAACGGGGGTACGGGCGCGTGGACGGGCCTGTGGTGCCGGGTGGCGCGGAGCGCGGTCAGTGCGCGGCCTGCTCCGGGCGGTAGACGCAGAGCGCCCAGATGATGAAGACGTCGAGCGCGATCACGACGAGCGACCAGAGCGGGTAGTACGGCATGGACAGGAAGCTCTCGGCGGCGCTCAGCACGGTGAGGACGATACCGGCGTACCGGGCCCAGGCGGCTCCCCGGAGGACGAAGAGACCGACCACCGCGACCAGCGCGCCGACGACGATCTCGATCCAGCCCCATCCGGTGAGATCGAACCGGAACACGTACCGCGGGGTGGCGATGAACAGCTCGTCGTTCGAGACCGCCATGATGCCCCGCAGCACCTCCATGAAGCCGTTCAGCAGCATCAGGACACCCGCGAACATCACCAGGCCGGGGGCCCAGTCGCTGAACCGCTGCCCGGGCGGGGCGCCGGACCCGGCGCGCCAGGGCTGTGGCTGCTCGGGGCCGGCCGGCGGGGTGCCCGAAGCGCTGTTCATCTGCTCCTCCAGGGCCGAACGGACATGTGCTCCTCCAAAAGCCGAACGGACATTCGGACTTCGACCGTCTGCCGGGCCCGGGCGGCCGGCAACCGGGCCGCGCCTGTTCGGGTGACGCGTCGTGCGTGCCCCGGACGCCCACCGGCGGCGACTGGTAGTGGTTGTCCGACCACTGTCCGGGCCCGGTCCGGCCCCGAGCACGGAAGGCGCGGTGCGTGACTCTTCTGCCGCAGGACGTCGTGGAGCAGGCCCCGCACCCGTCGCACGCCCCCCGGCTGGACCGCTGGCTCTCCGTCCGGCGGCGCCGCCGCGGCCAGGCCCTGGTGGGCTGGCTGACCACCACCGACCACAAGCGCATCGGCACCCTCTACATCACCACCGCGTTCCTGTTCTTCCTGGCCGGCGGGGTGATGGCGATGCTGATGCGGATCGAGCTGGCCCGGCCGGGGCTCCAGCTGCTCTCCAACGAGCAGTTCAACCAGCTGTTCACCATGCACGGCACGATCATGCTGCTGATGTTCGCGACGCCGCTGTTCGCCGGCTTCGCCAACTGGATCATGCCGCTCCAGATCGGCGCGCCCGACGTGGCCTTCCCCCGGCTGAACGCGCTCGCCTACTGGCTCTACCTGTTCGGCTCGCTGATCGTCATGGCGGGCTTCCTGACCCCCGACGGCGCGGCCGACTTCGGCTGGTTCGCCTACGCGCCGCTGAACGGAGCCGAGCACAGCCCCGGTATCGGCGCGGACCTGTGGATCATGGGGCTGGCGTTCTCCGGCTTCGGCACCATCCTGGGCTCGGTCAACTTCATCACCACCGTCGTCTGCTTCCGGGCCCCCGGGATGACGCTGTTCCGGATGCCGATCTTCGTCTGGAACATCCTGCTGACGGCGGTGCTGGTGCTGTTCGCCTTCCCGGTGCTGGCGGCGGCGCTGCTCTGCCTGGAGGCGGACCGCAAGTTCGGGGCGCACGTGTTCGACGCGGCCAACGGCGGGGCCCTGCTCTGGCAGCACCTGTTCTGGTTCTTCGGCCACCCGGAGGTGTACATCATCGCGCTGCCGTTCTTCGGCATCGTGACCGAGGTGATCCCGGTCTTCAGCCGCAAACCCGTCTTCGGCTACCCCGGCCTGATCGGGGCGACCATCACCATCACCGGGCTGTCGGTCACGGTCTGGGCGCACCACATGTTCGTCACCGGGCAGGTGCTGCTGCCGTTCTTCTCGATCATGACGATGCTGATCGCGGTGCCGACTGGGGTGAAGTTCTTCAACTGGATCGGCACCATGTGGCGGGGCTCGCTGAGCTTCGAGACGCCGATGCTCTGGACGGTCGGCTTCCTGGTCACCTTCCTCTTCGGCGGTCTGACGGGCGTTCTGCTGGCGGCCCCGCCGATCGACTTCCACGTCTCGGACTCGTACTTCGTCGTCGCCCACTTCCACTACGTGGTCTTCGGCACCGTCGTCTTCGCGATGTTCGCCGGCTTCCACTTCTGGTGGCCCAAGTTCACCGGCAGGATGCTGGACGAACGGCTCGGGCGGATCCACTTCTGGACGCTCTTCGTCGGCTTCCACACCACCTTCCTGGTGCAGCACTGGCTCGGCGCCGAGGGCATGCCCCGCCGCTACGCCGACTACCTCGCCACGGACGGCTTCACCACCCTGAACACCGTCTCCAGCATCGGATCCTTCCTGCTGGGGATCTCCACGCTGCCGTTCCTCTACAACGTCTGGCACACCGCGCGGTACGGCGAGAAGGTCACCGTGGACGACCCGTGGGGTTACGGCCGCTCGCTGGAGTGGGCCACCTCCTGCCCGCCGCCGCGGCACAACTTCGTCACCCTGCCGCGGATCCGCTCCGAGTCCCCGGCCTTCGACCTGCACCACCCCGGGATCGCCGCGCTCGACCGGCGGGAGAACGCGCGCGAACCGCTGCGCTGACCGGCCGGGCCGCCGCGCTGCCGGGCCGCGCTGCCGCCCCGGGCCGCTCGTTAGGATGACAGCGTGTCCCGCCGGCCGCGGGGCGCACCATCCGGAGGGAGTGGCCGTCATGGCAGAGGAGAGACACGGCCAGGCGGCCGGGGATCCGCGTGCCCGGCGGCGCGGCCAGGGCGAGCTGGAGGCCCAGGTCCTGGCGGTGCTCCAGCGGGCGCCGGGACCGGCCACGGCGGGGTGGGTGCAGGAGCGGCTGGACGGCGACCTGGCGTACACCACCGTGATGACCATCCTGTCCCGGCTGCACGCCAAGAAGGCCGTCTCCCGGACGCGTTCGGGCCGTTCGTACCTGTGGCAGGCGTCCTCCGACGCGGCGGGTCTGGCCGCGCTGCGGATGCGCCGGATGCTCGACGGCGAGGCCGACCGGGACGCCGTGCTGGCCAGCTTCGTCAGTGCTCTGCTGCCGCACGACGAGGAGTTGCTGCGGGCGCTGCTCGACACCGCGTCCGCCGATCCGGCAGTGGCCGACCGTGAGAGCTGACCCGTGGGCTTCTTCGTCTTCCTCCCGCTCATCCTGCCGCTGACGGCGGTGCCGATCGCCCGTCTCACCGAGCAGCATCTGCATCCGCGGGCCGCGACCCGCCTGCTGACCGTGATCAGTGCGGTGATGGCGGTGTGCAGCGCGCTCTGCCTCGGCCTGATCGGCGTGGTGGGCACGGCGCAGATCCCGGGCAACCCGCTGCCGGACAGTTGGTCCGACCCGGAGGTGCGGGCGGCGCTGCCGTACCACGAGACGGTCGGCACGGCGGCGATCTGCCTGCTGGTCGTGGTGACCGGGGCCTGCCTGCGGACGGTCGTGCGGCACCTGCGGGTGCGGGCCCGGGCGCGGCGGGCGCTGGACGGGCTGCCGGCCGGGCCGGCCGACGATCTCGCGGTGCTGCCGGACGAGAGCCCGTACGCGTACGCGCTGCCCGGGTCGCCCGGGCGGGTGGTGGTGTCGACCGGCATGCTGGCCGGGCTGGCCGAGGACGAGCGGGAGGCGCTGCTCGCGCACGAGCGGGCACACCTCGTCCACCGGCACCACCGCTATCTGCTGACCACTCAGCTGGCGGGCAGCGTCAACCCGTTCCTGCGGCCGTTGCGGCAGGCGGTGGCGTTCAGTGCGGAGCGCTGGGCGGACGAGGAGTCGGCCCAGGCGGTGGGGGACCGGCGGATCACGGCGCGCGCGGTGGCGCGGGCGGCGCTGGTCTCGCGCCAGGCGCCGACCCCCGGGTTCGCGGCCTTCGCCGCCCCGGCGCCCGTTCCCGGCCCGGTGCCGCGCCGGGTGGCCGCGCTGCTCGGCCCGGTGCCGTCCACGCGGAACTGGCCGCCGGCGCACACCCGGGCGGGGCTGGCCGCGATGGTCGCCGCGGTGGGTACCGCGGCGTCGGCGCTCTGCGCGCTCAACGCGGCGGTCGCGCTGCTGCTGGTGCTGAAGGCCGTTACGCCGCTGTAGGCCCGCCGTGCCCTCGGGGCCGGCCCTGGCCTGGTCGGCGGCCGTCGATCGAACGTTTGTTCCTTCCTGTTCTATTGAGGCAGGGGTTCGTATGCATGGCGCCCAAGGGGGCGCCCGGCTGCATATGAGGGCGTGCGCGGCGTTTTGCACGCCGGTGCCGGGCTGTGCGGAATCGATTCCTCCCTTGGTGAGGGCGTGCCTTCCGTGGAGAAACCGCCGTTCCGGGCCGGTCTGCGGGTCCGAAAAAACCGGCCGACCGGCCGATCGATAGTCATATTTTCTTAACTATCGATTTGTGATCTGAACTTATCACTCCTAGGGGTGACGGGGCTGGACAGGCCGCCGGGGTGTCGACAATCTTGACGCGAAGTAAGGACCAATCACGTATGCCGAGTTGACCGCAGGCCGGTCAGCGGAATTCTTGGGAGACATCCCGTGGCGGAAGCCCGAGCAGAGTCGGCCCCCGTTATCCAGCAACGTGACACCAGGCGTCAGTTACGCACCGCCCCGATCGCGGCCACCACCCTGTGGGCCGGCACCCTGGCCGAGGTGTTCGATGCCCGGCTGTTCCGGGCCAGTACCGAATCGGTGGCCAGCCGGCTGGAAAAGCACCTGGCCGGCGTGGCGATCCGAGGGCTCGAACTCACCGATCCCGAAATCCTGACCAAGACGGCCCGCGGGCTGATGACCCCGGAACGGGACCGGATCGCCGCCTTCGACGAGGAGCGGTTGTCGGCAATCGTCGACCTCTATGTCCGGACCGGAATCCAGGTCCACTCTCCCGGGGCCATGGGGCGGCAGTTCTCGGGGGTGATCCCGCTCGCCGGGGTCGTCGATTTCGTGAGTTCGGTGGTCAATCAGCCGTCCTCGTTCTACGAGGCGGGCCAGCTGCCCAATGTGGCGGAACGCATCATGGCGGAGGAGCTCAACCGGTTCATCGGGTGGGAACCGGACAGCTTCGCCATGGTGACGACCTCCGGGGGCTCCCTGGCCAATCTCACCGCGCTGCTGGCGGCGCGGAACAAGCACTTCCCGGACTACTGGTCACAGGGCGGCGGCGCGCTCGCCGGGCGGCCCCGGCCCGCCATCGCGGTCGGCGCGGACGTGCACTACAGCGTCTCGCGGGCGGCCGGGGTGATGGGGATCGGCGACGAGCAGCTCGTCCGCCTGCCCCTCGACGCCGACCAGCGGATCTGCCTGGACCGGGCGCGTGCGGCGCTGGCCGAGGCCGAGCGGCGCGGGCTGGAGGTGTTCTGCCTGGTCGCCTCGGCCGGCACCACCGCGGTGGGCGCCTTCGACCCGATCGACGGGCTCGCCGACCTCGCCCGGGAGAAGGGCATCTGGCTGCACGTGGACGGTGCCCACGGCGCCAGCCTGCTGGTCTCCGACAAACTCCGGGGAAAGCTCGGCGGAATCGAGAAGGCGGATTCGCTGACCTGGGACGCGCACAAGATGATGTTCGTCCCGGCGCCCTGCACCCTGCTGTTCTACCGGGACAAACGGGACAGTCTCGGGGCATTCCGCCAGCAGGCCAGCTACGTTTTCGACGAGCAGCCGGACATCTACACGGCGCTGGACAGCGGGGACAAGAACTTCGAGTGCACCAAGCGCCCGATGATCATGCCGCTGTGGGCGCTCTGGAGCATCCACGGGCGGGCCCTTTTCGCGGAGAAGATCGAATACCTCTGCCAGCTGACCGAGGATATCCACCGCATTCTGGTGGACGAGCCGGACTTCGAACCCGTGCACCGGCCGGAGGCGAACATCCTCTGCTTCCGGCACCTGCCGGACGGCCTCGGCGAGAACGAGGTGCACCGCCTCCAGCTGGATATCCGGAACCGGCTCAAAATCCAGGGCAATTTCTTCATCTCCAAGGTCGACATCGACGGGGTGGCCGCCCTGCGGGTGGTCATGATGAACCACCGGACCACCACCGAGCATTTCCGGATGCTGCTCGGCGAGATCAGGCGGGCCGGATACGACCTGCGCCACCGCGACCACAGCAGCGACAGTGAATAGGAATTCGACGATGAGCCCAGTGAGCGTTCCGCAGACCCGGACGCCGACCGTCGACGCCGCCGAGCTGGCGGTCCGGCTGATCCCCGACTGCGAGCTGAAGCCGGACTCGGTCGACGCGGTCGGCAAGCTCCCCACCTTCCTCAGCCGGATGCGGGAGGCCGAGCGGGCCTGCCACGCCCCGTACAGCGAGCTCCCGCACGAGGTGCAGGACGCGCTGGTGCTGCGCCGGCTGCAGCAGATGGTCAACACCGCGCTGCTCAACCCGCTCTGGCGCGAGCGGCTGGCCGGTGGTGGGATCGCCGGCGCCCCCGCGACGTACGAGGACTGGCAGCGCGTCCCGCTCTCCGACAAGGACGTCCAGCGCGACTTCTTCATGGACGGCCGCCCCGGCATGGTGGTGCCGATCGCGGCGGGCGGCTTCGAGATCGTGGCCAGCGGCGGCACCACCAGCGGCCGCCCGCTGGAGACCGTCTACTCGCTGCGGGAGCTGCGCGACACCTACGAGGTGGCCGGCCACTTCATGGGCACGTACCAGCTCGACGAGTACCTGGGCGGCACCGATCCCAAGTGGCTCTACACCACGCTGGCCGACTACCAGATGTGGAGCAGCGGCACCATGGTCGGCGGGGTGCTGGCCAACGTGCCCGGCATCAACTACATCGGCGCCGGCCCGGTGACCGCCCCGGTCCTGGAGCACATGTTCTCCTACCCAGGCCCCAAGGCGCTGATGGGCATCACCGCGGGCATCGCGATCCTCGGTGAACTCGGCGCCGGGATGAGCCGGGAGGCCAAGGAGAGCTTCCGGGTCGCGCTGTACGGCAGCGGGGTGCTGCCGCAGCGCAAGCGGGCCGAACTGCAGGCGATGTACCCGAACCTGGCGATCCTCAGCTACTTCGCCGCCACCCAGGCCGAGACCATCGGCCTCCAGCTGCGGGAGGAGTCGCCCTTCCTGGCCGCGGTCCCCGGTCTGCACCTGGTGGAGATCGTGGACGAGCACGGCCGCTGGGTCGCCGAGGGCGAGGAGGGCGAGCTGGTCGTCACCCGGCTGCACGCCCACGAGGCGCCGCTGCTGCGGCTCAAGCTCGGCGACCGGATGATCCGCCGGCCGCGGCTGGACGGGCCCGGGCTGAAGGCCGAGCAGTTCGAGTTCGCCGGCCGGACCGGGGACATCCTGCACCTGAACGACAGCCAGTACTCCGCCCGGCGCGCCTACGAGGCCCTCCGGGACGAGCTGCGGCGGGCCGGGACGGTCGACCTGGACGAGGTGGCGCACGAGATCCAGTTCGTGAACCACCGGGAGAGCAGGACCATCACGCTGCTCGCCTCGGTGGACGACGTGCCCGGCCTGACCTACCGGGCGGACACCGGGCTCGGGCCGTACGGGCTGCAGCGCGTCTTCGTCAACGCCCTGCCGCGCGCCCTGTCCCTGTTCAACCAGGGCGAGGCGAACCCGGCGTCGATCGAGAAGACCGGCTACCGGTTCCTGCTCACCTTCGTGCCCCGGTCCTCGACCGAGATCGAGCGGACGAGCGTGGGCAAGGTGCCGCTGGTCCGGGACCGCGGCTAGCGCGGACCCGACACCGAACAACCGTAGAGGACAGGAGTGTTATGAAGCCGCAGGTCAACATCGCCGTGGTGGTGGACGTCATCGGGGCGCTCTCGGCCGGCACGCTGCTCGACGGGAACCTCACCCTGGTGGACGACGGATCGTTCCAGAGCACCGGCCAGGGCACGCCCGAGCTGTGCACCGTCGTCGCCCCCGGCCAGGTGATCCAGTGGTCCGCGCTCGCGGTGGACCTCCAGACGCCGGTCGACATCAGGAGCATCACCTTCCTCGGGGCGGGCCACGGCGCGGAGCCGGACCCGGAGGACTTCACCGAGGAGGGCGAGAAGCTCGACCTCGACGTCTGGACCGGCGTGGTGCCGCCGTACATGACCCCCGGGGTGCCGTACCGGTACCGCCTCGAACTGCAGATGTACGAGGGCCCGCACAGCGTGCTGCACATCGACTCGCCCGCGCTGATGTGCATCTGACGGCACGCGCCGTCCACGGCACGCGGATCTGACGGAACTCCCCCGAACGACAACGAGAAAGGCGGGCTCATGCCCCAACAGCTAGCGGTCATCGTGCTGGTGGACGTCGGCAACGCGCTGGCGGCCCGGACGCTGCGGGACAACACCTACCTGTTCGACAACATGAAGCTGCACGGCTCCGAGGGCGAGGGCACCGGCGACCTGGTGACCATCATCAACGGCTCCTACTGGCAGGACGGCTCGCAGGCGAGCGAGCAGGTGCTCAACTGGCTCCCTTACAGCCTCGGTTCGATCCCGCCGACGGTCCCGCGCGGCTACCACGCCGACCGGGCGCGGCAGGCCGACCAGCAGGCGCTGACGGAACTGGCGGCGCTGGCCGACGGATCGGGCACGGTCAGCGCGGCCGATCTCGGCCGGATCCGGCGCACCGCCGGCAAGCGGGTGCGCACCACGGCCGGCACCCGCGGCCTCTCCGGCCAGAAGATGCTGGACGTGACCGGCCAGCTGGTCGCCGACGGCGGGACGTCCGCGCACAGCTACCCCTCCCCGGTGATCACCGACATCATCGGCGAGGCGGTGGACCAGAAGATCATCTACCCGGCCGAGTACGGCTCGCCGGACCTGGTGACGGACGGCTGGTACTGGTCCGCGACGATCGACACCTCCCGGCCCGGCACCTACCGCTACACGATGAAGATCCAGCTCCACGACCTGGTGCGGAAGGGGGAGGACTGGGTCTGGGAGCCGGTGAACCTCAGCTTCGACTCCCGGCTCAAGATCGTCACCGAGCCGCGGCGCAACGCCTTCACCGGGACGGGCATGGGCTACCTCCCCATCCCGCTCGGCGCCCCCGCCTGATCCGCCACCGTCGACGAACGAGGAGGAGAGCAGATGACCACCCCCGCGAGCAACAGCGGTAGCAGCACCGGCGGCGGCAAGGCCAAGCAGGCCCCGCGCAAGGCCGGTTCGCAGCGGCCGATCTCGATCACCGCCGTCGTGGACTGCGTGGGCGCCCTGGCGTCCCGCAGCACCAGCGGCCATCTCTACCTGTACGACACCAACAGGGCCGGCGGCTCGACCGGGTTCGGCACCGAGGAGCTGCGTACCAAGGTCAAGGCCGGCGACCAGCTGCTCTGGAACGTCCTGGCGCTGGAGTGCGAGGCGTTCGTCGCCATCGACGACATCGTGATCGACCCGGACATCTGCGAGCCGGAGCGCAAGGTGTACCCCGGCACCGACGTCGCCTACTGGACCGCGACGGTGAAGAAGGACGCCGGCGGCGTGGTCCCGTACCGGCTGAAGTTCAAGCTGGGCACCCGGGACGCGCCGATCACCGCCGCGCTGTCGCCGGCCCTGGTCGGCTAGACCACTTTCGCACCCAACTCCACACCGAAGGAGGAACGTTGACGAGCGCGAAGCTCAACAGCGTTGAGGAGAAGCAGAATCCGGGCCAGCTGAACTCGGTCCAGCTCAACGTCGTCACCCTGGTCAACATGGAGCGGGCGGCCGCCACCGGCTCGCTCGCCGACGCGATGTACATGATGGACAACAGCGTCGGCGGTTCCGGCCAGGGCACGTCGCACCTGGAGACGGTCTGCAAGCAGGGCCAGGTCCTGAACTGGATCATCCGCCCGATCGACATGGAGAAGCGGCTGGACGGCACCTGGCCGCCCATGCCGAAGATCAACAACATCGTCTTCCTGGACACCGAGGCCGGTGACGAGGAGGACGTCGCGGAGCGGAAGATCTTCACCGAGCTGAAGATCTACGGCATGCCCGACCGCATGCGCGACAAGTTCACCCCCGTCTACTACTACTGGGCGGGCACCGTGCTCAGCACCGCCAAGCCGGGCCTCTACCGGTACCGGCTGGTCGTCGAGCTGGAGCAGGAGCACACCAAGGAGAAGCTCTACCTGAACACGGTCGACCACCCCGCCCTGCGGGTCCTCGCGGTCTGACCCCCGCCCACGCCCTCCACGACGGCCCGCCGGTCTGCCCCCGGCGGGCCGTCGCGGCGTTCCGGAGCCGGTGGGGACCCACCGGAACGGGTATAGGCCACCGGGGGAGACCGTCCGTGGGAGGCTGGGCAGTATGAAGGTGATCGATTTCGTCCTGAACGTGCTCTGGCTGATCTTCTGCGGCATCTGGATGGCCATCGGCTATGTCGTCGCCGGCATCATCTGCTGCGTCCTGATCATCACCATTCCGTTCGGCATCGCGTCGTTCCGCATCGCCGGCTATGTGATCTGGCCGTTCGGCCGCACCACCGTGGAGAAGCCGGGCGCGGGCGCGCCGTCCTGCGTCGGGAACGTCATCTGGCTGGTGTTCGCCGGGTGGTGGCTGGCGATCGGGCACCTGATCACCAGCATCCCGCTGTTCCTGTCGGTCATCGGGATCCCGTTCGGCTGGGCCAACCTGAAGATGATCCCGATCTCGCTGATGCCGCTGGGCCGCGAGGTCGTCGCCACGGACGAGCGGTTCGGCGGGCGCTGAACCCGGCCGGCCGTCCGGCCGGGGGTGCGGGGTGGCGCCGGGGGCCGCAGCATGGAGGGCACGGGGGGTTCGACGTCCGGGCGCCGGGCGGTGGCGTGAGGAGATGCGATGGAGCCGAACGAGCCGCCGGACGCGGAGCGGTCGGCCGAGGCCGAAGCGCGGGTCGAGCTGCTGCGGGCGATCACCGACGAGGTCCACGCGCTGGGCGGGTACCCGGGGCAGCACCATCGTGCCCTGGTCGAGCTGGCGCACGCGTACGCCCTGGTGACCGGCGGCCGGGGAGCGGCCGCCACCTCCAGCCCGGAGCAGCAGCTGTAGCCGGAGCCGGAGGTGGCGTGATGGCGGGCGGTTCCGAGAGGAGTGGCGGCACGCCGGGGGTGGACCCCCGGCTGCTGGGCTCGGTGTTCACCGGGCTCTCGGCCGGCCTGCTCGTGCTGGACCCTGGCGGGCGGATCCTGGCCGCCAACCCGAGGGCCGAGGAACTGCTGGGCCGCCGGGCGGCGGCGATGGCCGGGGAGGACGCCCACGAGCTGCTGCACCGGGGGCCGGGCGGCACGGAGATCCCGCGCGAGCTGTGCGTCCTGCTGGCGGTCGCCGAGCACGGCCGGCCGGCGTGGGGGGAGAGCGACACCTTTCTGACCGGGGACGGGAAGGTACTGCCGGTGCGGTGGTCGGCGGCGCCGGTGACCCGGGACGGGCGCGTTCTGGGGCTGGCCGTGCTGTTCGCCGATATCGCCGGAAGCAGCGCGCCGGTCGGGCGGGAGGCGGGCCGGGTGGACCTGCTGGAGGACCTGGCCGAGCGGCTGACCCTGGTCGGCGAGGTCACCGAGGTGCTGTCGGAGACGCTCGACATCGAGGAGGCGCTGGACCGGCTGGGCCCGCTGCTCGTGCCCCAGCTGGCCGACTGGGTGGCCGTCGACCTGCGGACCGCCGAGGGCGACGTCCGCCGGGTCGCCGTGCTGGGACCGAAGGGCCGGGCCACCGCGCTGGAGGCGTGGCGGGGACCGCTCCCCCCGCCCACCTCGGAGTTCCGGTCGGCGCTGGCCCGCGTCCTGCACGGTGCGGAGCCCGTGGTGATCGACGCCCGGGAGATGGCCCGGCTGCCGGACGACCCGCTCGCCGCCGTACAGGCCGGCTTCCTGCGCGCGCTCGGGGCGACCTCGGCGGCCGTCGTCCCGTTGACCAGCGCCCGTGAGATCACCGGCGCGATGACGGCGGTCCGGACCGTTCGCGACCGGCCGTTCACCGCCCGCGAGCTCGCCCTGCTCGCCGACATCGGCCACCGGGCGGGCGTGGCGATCGACAACGCCCGGCTGTTCGGGGAGCAGCGCGACATCGCCACGGCCATGCAGCACCACCTGCTCACCGACCTGCCGCAGGGCCGGGACCTGCGGCTGGCCGCCCGGTACCAGCCCGCTCCGGCGGGGTCGCGGGTCGGCGGCGACTGGTACGACGCCTTCCTGCTGAAGGACGGGACGACCGCGCTGGTGATCGGCGATGTCATCGGCCACGATCTGCAGGCCGCCGCCCGCATGGCGCAGTTGCGGAACATCCTCCGGGCGCTGGCCTGGGACCGGGGCGAGCCGCCCGCCGCCGTGGTCGCGCGGCTCGACGACGCCATGGCCGGTCTCACGGACGTCCCGATGGCCACCATGGTCCTCGCGTATGTCGAGGGCCCGGCGGGCGGGCCCTGGCTGCTGCGCTGGACCAGCGCGGGACATCCGCCGCCGCTGCTGGTAGCGGCGGCGGCCGGCCCGGCCGGTGGCGGGGCGCCCGGTGACGGCGCGCGCTACCTGGAGGCGGGACAGGGCCTGCTCCTCGGGGCGGGAGGTGACTCCGGGCGCCGGGACGGGGTCGAGCGGCTGCCGCCCGGCTCGACGCTGCTGCTCTTCACCGACGGCCTGGTCGAGGTGCCGGGCGCCGATTTGGGGGCCGGTCTGGAACGGCTCCGAGAGCTCGGCGCGGGCCTGGCGGGGCGTCCGCTGGGGAAGTTCTGCGACGGGATCCTCCGGAGCGTGCCGTCCGGCAGCACCGACGACACGGCCCTCCTCGCTCTGCGGCTGCCGTCGGCCTGAGCGTCGGCCCGGGCGCGGCCCGACCGACCGCCACGGCCGGGGCGGTCGGTCAGCGGGCCGGTCAGCCGGTCAGGGAGGCGGCCAGGTCCGCCACGGCGGAGCGGGCGGCGGCCAGGGAGGCGGCGGCGAGCGGCTGGAGGCCGGCCAGGGCGGGGATGTCGTCGGCCCGGGTGAGTTCGGCGTGGACGAAGTGCAGTGCGCTGTCGGGGACGCCGAGATTGGTGAAGTAGGCGCGCAGGTAGGGGGTCTGGAAGTCGAAGGCCTCGCGCGGGGTGCCCGGGCCGTAGCCGCCGCCGCAGGCGGTGACCACCACGACGCGGGTACCGTCCAGGAGGCTCCGGCCGGTGGCGGGATCGGTGTACGCGCCGGGGAAGCTGACCCGGTCGATCCAGGCCTTCAGCGCGGCGGGAACGGTGAAGTTGTACATCGGCACGCCCAGCAGCACGGTGTCCGCTGCCAGCAGTTCGGCGATCAGCGGCTGGGTGAGGGCCCATTCGCGCCGCTCGTCCGGGCCCTCGGCCAGCGCGGACACCTCGGCGGGCGACAGCACGCCGCGCCGCTCGGCCCGGCGGCCGAGGGGGGCGTAGGCGGGGCCCAGGAGGGGCACCTGGTCGGTGGCGAGGTCCCGGTAGCGGTAGCCGGACGCGCCGTGCCGGGCCCGCCAGGCGTGCGCGAAGCGGGCGGTCAGGTCACGGCTGACCGATTCGCCCGGGAGGTCTGCGCTTGAATCCAGGTGCAGCAGGGTGGTGGTGGTCATCGGGGTCTCTCCTCGTCACCTCGGTGGTGGGTGGATCGTCATCTCCGTGACGGGGTGGCCCGAGGAAAGGTGACCGATGGACGGACGCGAGGAACCGGCGGACGGGTGCGAGGAACTGGCGGCGCGGTTCGAGGGCGAGCGCGGCCGGCTGCGGGCCGTCGCGCACCGGATGCTGGGCTCGGCGGCGGAGGCGGAGGACGCCGTGCAGGAGGCCTGGCTGCGGCTCGGCCGGGCGGACGCGGCGGCGGTCGAGAACCTGCCCGGCTGGCTGACCACCGTCGTCTCCCGGATCTGCCTCGACCTGCTGCGGGCACGGGCGGTACGGCGGGAGGAGCCGGCGGGGGAGCGGCTGCCGGACGGGGCCGGCGAGGACGGTGGTCCCGAGGAGGCGGCGCTGCTGGCCGAGGAGGTCGGCCGGGCCCTGCTCGTGGTGCTGGACCGGCTCGGGCCCGCGGAGCGCGTCGCCTTCGTGCTGCACGACGGCTTCGCGGTGCCCTTCGAACAGATCGCGCCCATCGTCGGGCGCACCACGGTGGCCGCCAAGAAGCTCGCCAGCCGGGCCCGGCAGCGGGTGCGGGGCCCGGCCGCGGTGCCGGCGGCGGAACTGGCCGGGCACCGCGAGGTGGTGGAGGCCTTCCTGGCCGCCTCGCGCGGCGGCGACCTCGACGCGCTGCTCGCGGTGCTGGCGCCGGACGTGGTCCGCCGGGCCGATCCGGCCGCGCTGCCCGCCGGGCGGGCGGCGGTGGCGCGTGGCGCCCTGGTCGTCGCGGGGGAGACGCTGGTGTTCGGGCGGCGGGCGCGGTTCGCGGCGCCCGCCCTGGTGAACGGGGACGTGGGGGTGGTGGTCGCGCCGGGCGGGCGGCTGCGGCTGGTCCTGCTGGTGACGGTGGAGCGGGGGCGGGTCGCGGCGTACGAGGTGATCGCCGATCCGGAGCGGATCGCGCGGCTGGACCTGGCCCTGCTGCCGGACGGGTGACCGCCGGGGCCGTGTCCTGACTTGCCCTGTCCTGTCCTGACCTGACCTGACCGGCTCGGTCAGGTCAGGTCAGGGCGCCTCGGCGATCTGGACGATCATCTTGCCGGTGTTGGCGCCCCGGAGCATGCCGAGGAAGGCGTCCACCACGTGCTCGAAGCCCCGCACGACGGTCTCGTCCGGCACGACGGCGCCGGAGCGCAGATGCGGGACGAGGAAGTCGTACAGCTCCGGCCTGGCGTCCAGGTGGTTGCGGACCAGGAAGCCCTCCAGCCGCAGGCTCTTGCCGACCACGTCGAAGAGGTTGCGGGGCGCGGCCGGCGGCTGCCGTAGGTGGTTGTACTGGGCGACGGCGCCGCACCAGGCGATCCGGCCGTGCTCGCGCAGCGCGGTGATCGCGCCTTCGAGGTGGTCGCCGCCGGCGTTGTCCAGGTAGACGTCGAGGCCGTCGGGGGCCGCCTCGCGGAGCCGGTCGGCGATCGGGGCGTCGTGGTAGTCGAACGCGGCGTCGAAGCCGAGGTGTTCGGTGAGGTGCCGGGCCTTGGCGGCGGAGCCGGTGCTGCCGATGATCCGGCCGGCGCCGAGCAGGCGGGCGAGCCGGCCGGCGGCGGTGCCGACGCCGCCGGCGGCCGCCGAGATGAAGATCGTCTCGCCGGGCTGGAGCCGGGCGACCCTGGTCAGGCCGACCCAGGCGGACAGCCCGGTGCCGCCGAGGACGCCGAGGTGGGCGGTGAGCGGGACGCCCTCGAAGGCGGGCAGCGGGGTGGCCTCGGCCGCGGTGACCACCGAGTGGGTGCGCCAGGCCCTGCGGTGGAACACCAGTTCGCCGACCGGCAGGGCGGGGGTGCGGGACTCGACCACCCGGCCGAGGGTGCGGCCCTCCAGCGGGGCGTTGAGCTCCCAGCCGCCCTCCTCCATCTCCTCGCGCATGTACGGGTCGACGGACTGGTGGATGTTCTCGACGAGCGCCTCGCCCGCGGTGAGCGCGGGGACGGTCTCGTCGAGGAAGGCGAAGTCGTCGGCGGTGGGCGGGCCCGACGGGCGGGCGACCTGGTGGACGACGCGGGCGATGGGGCGGGACATCGGGTGCTCCGGGGGTGGTGGCGGGCGCGGCGGACGTGATCACCGTAGGAAGGCGGCCGGGTCCCGGGCAGGGGCCGGCGTCGATGGAAGGCCGGGTTCCATGAGCAGCATTGATGGATGCCGGTAGATTCGGCGCATGAGCGATCTCGCCCCGCACGAACTGCGCATCCTGGTCGCCGTCGAGCAGGAACAGGGCTTCACGGCGGCGGCCGCGCGCCTGGGGATGACCCAGTCCGCCGTCTCGCACGCCGTGCGCTCCTGCGAACGGAAGCTCGGTGCGGTGCTCTTCGACCGCGGACGCCACGGCGCCCGCGCCACGGACGCCGGCGCGCGGGCCGTCACGTACGCCCGCCGGATCCTGCGGCTGCTGGAGGTGATGGGACCGGAGGTGCGCGGCGCCGGGGCCGGGGACGCGGCCGGGGAGGTGACCGGGCCGCTGCGGATCGTGGCCTTCCGCAGCGTCGCGGCCCACCTGCTGCCGCCCGTCCTGGCCCGGCTCACCGCCCGCCACCCCGGGCTGACGCCGCAGGTCCGGATCGTCCGCGAGCTCGGCCGCGGCGCGGCCGGCGAGGTCGCCGACGGCCGCGCCGACCTCGGGCTCGCCACACTCGACGACTCCGCCCCGCCGCCCGTCCCCGGTCTGCTGGCGGTGCGGCTCTTCGAGGAGTCGTACGCGCTGGTGCACCCGCAGGGCCATCCGGCGCCGCGCGGGCTGCCGCTGGTCGACTGGGACGAGAACTGCGGCTCCTACACCCGCGACTGGTGGGGCCGGCAGGACTGGATCCCGCCCGCGACCATCGACGTCGAGGACGACTCGGTCGCCGTCTCGCTGGTCTCCCAGGGCCTCGGCATGGCGATCATGCCCCGGACGGCCCTGCTCGGCGCCCCGGACGGCCTGGCCGTCACCGGCCTCGGTCCGCGGCCGCCGACCCGGTTCGTCGGGTACGTCACCACGCCCGAACTGGCCGGTACGGCGCCCGTCCGGGCGCTGATCCGCGAACTGCGGGCGCTCGCCCTGCCGGAGGGGTTGGAGCGGGTCTGACACATGAGGGCCGTCAGGCAGCCGAGCCGCCCGCCGATGCCCGCTCGCCCGACGCCCGCTTGCCCGACACCCGCCCGCCCGTCGTCTTCGTCAGCGCACGACCGCCGAGACCGGTCGGTGGCGTAGCGCCCAGGCGGCCGCCGACGCGGCGCAGGGCACCGCGACCAGGAGGCACACCCCGGCCACCAGCCCGACCGGCCGCCACGGCACCACCCACGGCGCCGGCACCCCGAGCAGCGCCAACCCGGTTCGCATGGCGGCCAGCTGGACGGCGGCCACCGCGCAGCCCAGCACCGCGCCGACCGCCGCCACCAGCGCCGACTCGGCCGTCGCCAGCCGCACCACCTGGGCCCGGGTGGCGCCCGCCAGCCGCCACAGGGCGAGCTCCCGGCGCCGGTCGGCGGTGGCCATGACGACGGTGTTGGCGAGCGCGAGGCCGGTGTACACCAGGGCGAGGCCGAGGACCAGGACGGTGCGCAGCCAGGCGATCCGGCCGGTGGCGGGTGCGGTGGCGGTGAGCCAGTCGTCCCGGGTGCGGACCGTCGCGCCGGACGGCCCGGCGGCGGCCCGTACCCGCGTGGTGGCGGCGGCCCGGTCGGTGCCGGGGGCGAACCGGACCTCGATCCGGTCGACCCGTGCGCCCGGGGCGTTGCGGGCGGTCACATAGAGGCCGTTGTCGCCGAGGCCGTCGCGCAGGACGGCGGCCACCCGCAGCGTCGTCCGGCTGCCGTCCGCCCGGATCACCGGCACCGGCTCGCCGACCGTCGTCCGCCCCCACCCGGCGGGCAGCACGATGCCGTCGTCGTCCAGGGCGGTCACCGAGCCGGCCGTCACGGGCAGCCGTGCGACCGCCGCCAGCCCGGCCGGATCGGCCGTCCGGGCCTCGGA
Source organism: Kitasatospora sp. NPDC087315 (assembly GCF_044744345.1). NCBI lineage: Bacteria > Bacillati > Actinomycetota > Actinomycetes > Kitasatosporales > Streptomycetaceae > Kitasatospora > Kitasatospora sp. NPDC087315. The sequence continues at coordinate 81,085 of NZ_JBIUYD010000003.1, forward strand.
CCCGACGGCGATGCCGTCCGGCTCGACCAGGGCGAGCGTGGTGGGCCCCGACGGGGAGACGGTGACGTCGGGGACGGCGCGCAGCGCCTCGGTGAGCGCAGCCAGGGTCGGGGCCGGGGTCGCCGTCGTGCCGGGGACGACCACGAGATCGGCGGCGGTCCGCGCGTCGGCCTCGGCCGTCCGGGCGGCGCTCACCGTGTCCAGCGCCCCGGCGAGCGAACCGGTCAGGGCCACCGCGATCAGCACCGGTGCGGCGATCGCCCCGCTGCGACGCAGGGCCGCCGTGGCGTTCTCCCGGACCAGCCGGCCGGTGTACCGGGTCAGCCGGGCCGGGAGCCAGGTGAGGGCGCGGATCACCGGGCGGGCGAGGACCGGGGCGAGCAGCCCGCAGGCGCTGATCAGCAGCATCGGCTGGGTGGTGTAGGTCTTGCGGTGCAGGAGGTCGGCGGGGTCGGTGACGAGCGCCGTTCCGGTCAGCACGGCGGCGGTCAGCAGCAGCCCGAGGCCCCAGAGCCACCGGCCCGAGGTCATCACGCCGGTGTCGAGGTCGGCCACCCGCAGGGCGTCCAGGGGGCCGGCCCGGCCGGCGCGGCGGGCCGCCACCGCCACCCCGGACAGGGTGACGAGCAGACCGGACCAGAACGCGGCGTGCAGCGGCCAGGCCTGCTGGCCCGGTACGAAGCCGGGCGGCGCCATGCCGGCCTCCACCAGCCATCGCACCAGGCCCGGCGCGGCGAGCCGTCCGAGCGCGCAGCCCGCGGCGGAGGCGGCCGCGCCGAGGAGGAGCGCTTCGGTGAGAACGCTCCGCCGGACCTGCGCCCGGGTCGCGCCGGCCAGCCGGAGCAGGCCGAACTCGCGGCGGCGTTGGGCGACGGCGTAGGAGAAGGTGGACGCGACGACGAACGCCGAGACGAAGGCACTCACCCCGCCCGCCGTGCCGAGCGCCGCCACCAGCGAGACCAGCGCCTCCCCGCCGGGTGCGCCGACGGCGGTGGCGAGCCCCAGCAGCATCACCGCCGTCATCGCGACCCCGAGCGCGAGGGCCACGAACGCTCCGACGAGCGACGTCCAGCGGGTCTTCAGCGAGGTGATCGCGATCCGTACCATTCCCATGCCGCCAGCCAACCGTCGGCGGGCACGGCCGGTCAGCGGGCCAGGGTCTACTCCGTGGGGTGGGGCGGGCCCTACCGACGCGGTCCCGGCGGGTGCCTAGGGTGGGCGTCGGCCCGAACGAGGCGGCGGGCCGGAGCCGGACCCGAACCGGCACGGGCACCCGCACCCGCACCCGCACGGGAGCGGGCGCCGGCGCGGACACAGGGGGGAAGGCGGGGCGATGGACGGCGGTGGTCGTGGGCCCGGGGCGTGGGGAGCGCTGCCCCGGCCGGAGTTCATGGCGGCGGTGAATCCCTGGCGGGCGGCGGCCTACCTGCTGGCGAGCGGGACGGCCGGGCTGCTGCTCTGCGCCGGGCTGCTGGTGGCGGCGACCGCTGCCGGGCTGCTGGCGGTGCTGCTGATCGGGCTGCCGCTGCTGGCGGCGCTGGCGCTGGTCGGGGTGCCGTACGCGGCGTGGGAGCGGCGGCTGTTGAGGTTGCTGGACAGCACGCCGGTGCCCGGCCCGCATCTCGTGCCGAGCCGCCCCGGACTGCCCGCGTGGCTGCGGCTGCGCTACCGCGAGCAGGCGACCTGGCGGGAGCTGGGCTTCGCGGTGCTCGCCGCGTTCGTGCTGTGGCCGGTCGATCTGGTCGTCGCCGGCTGCGCGCTGGCGGTGCCGGGTTGTCTGCTCGCCGCCCTGCCGTTGCTGCTGCTGGACGGTGAGCAGGTGAACGTGCTGAAGCTGTTCCAGGTCCATTCCCCGCTCCTGGCCGCCCTGTTGGGACTGGGCGGCCTGCTGCTGCTCCCGTTGCCGGCCTACCCGCTGACGGCGGTGGCCGTCGGCCGGGCCGCGCTCGTCCGGCTGGTGCTCGGCCAGGGCGGGCAGGAGCGGCGGATCGGTGAACTCGTCAGCTCCCGGGCCCGGTTGGTGGACGCCTTCGAGGCGGAGCGCCGCCGGATCGAACGCGATCTGCACGACGGCGCCCAGCAGCGCCTGGTGGCGCTGACGATGGCCCTCGGGCTGGCCCGGCTGGACGCGCCGCCGGGCGGACCGCTGGCCGGCCGGCTCGCCGAGGCTCAGCTGGCGGCCGGCGAAGTGCTCGCCGAGATAAGGGAGTTGATCAACGGCATCCATCCGCAGGTGCTCACCGACCGGGGCCTGCCGGACGCCTGCGCGGATGCCGCCGACCGCTCACCCGTCCCGGTGGAGGTCGGCTTCGACCTGCCCGGCCGGCTGCCGCCGCCGGTCGAGTCGGCGGGTTACTTCGCCGTCTCCGAGGCGCTCGCCAACGTGGCCAAGCACAGCGGTGCGCGCGCCGCCCGGATCCACGGGCGTTACACCGGAGGGTTGTTGACCATCGAGGTGGCGGACGACGGTCGCGGTGGCGCGGACCCGGCGGGCGGCACCGGTCTCACCGGGCTGGCCGACCGGGTCGCGGTGGTGGACGGCACACTGACGGTGAGCAGCCCGCCCGGCGGACCGACCCTGTTGCGTGTGGAGATCCCTTGTACCCAGATCAAGCCGTAGACCGGCCCCGGCCCCGACCGGCCGGACTGCGCGTGGTCCTCGCCGAGGACGGTGTCCTGCTGCGCGAGGGCCTGATCGGTCTGCTGGACCGCTTCGGCCACCGGGTGGCCGCCGCCGTCGGCGACGCCGAGGCCCTGCGTACGGCCGTCGCCGAGCACGAGCCGGACATCGTCATCACCGATGTCCGGATGCCACCGGGCCAGACCGACGAGGGCCTGCGCGCCGCCGTCGCCCTGCGCGAGCGACGCCCGCGACTGCCCGTCCTGGTCCTCAGCCAGTACGTGCAGCGCTCCTACGCCGCGGAGCTGCTGGACTCCGGGGACGGTTCGGGCGTGGGCTACCTGCTGAAGGACCGGATCGGCCAGATCGAGGAGTTCGTGGCCGCGGTCGGCACGGTGGCGGCCGGTGGCACGGTGGTCGACCCGGAGGTGGTGCGGCAGCTGCTGCGGCGTCGGCGGGATCCACTGGACCGGCTGACCCCGCGCGAACGCGAGGTACTGGCGCTGATGGCCGAGGGCCGGTCCAACGCGGCGATCTGCCGCGAACTGGTGGTGTCGGAGGCCGCGGTGAGCAAGCACATCGGCAACATCCTGATGAAGCTGGACCTGCCACCGGCCGAGGAGACGCACCGCCGGGTGCTGGCGGTGCTGGAGTTCCTGCGCGCCTGAGCCGCTGTCACCGCCCGGCGCCCGCCATGCGGTGCCTCACCGCGGCGCCGCTCACCGCTCACCGCTCACCGCTCACCGCTCACCGCTCACCGCTCCAGCGCCTCCCGCAGCCGGCGGAACTCCTCGGCCAGTGTGTCCAGGGTGTAGTGGGCGTTGAGGCCGCTCGGGTTGGGCAGCACCCAGACCTCGGTGTCGCCGATGCCCTCCGGCTGGCGGCCGACCGCCGCCCCGCGGCGGCCGAAGCCGGTCCGGTACGCGCCGATGCCGAGGACGGCCAGGGCGCGGGGGCGCAGCCGCAGCACCCGGTCGGTCAACGCGGCGCCGCCCGCGCGCAGTTCGTCGGCGGTGAGCTCGTCCGCCTTGGCGGTGGCGCGCGGGGCGACGTTGGTGATGCCGAGGCCGAGGCCGAGCAGCTCGCCCTGTTCGTCCGGGCGGAACTGGCGCGGGGTGAAGCCGGAGCGGTGCAGGGCGGGCCAGAACCGGTTGCCCGGGCGGGCGAAGTGGTGGCCGGTGGCGCCGGACCAGAGACCGGGGTTGATGCCGCAGAACAGCACCCGCAGCCCGGGCCCGGCGACGTCCGGGATGGTGGTGTCCCGGGCGGCGAGCAACTGCTCCGCGGTGGGCTTCACCGGCTGAACCGGCTGAACCGGCTGAACCGGCTCCGCGACGGGCTGTGCCGGCTTCGTGGGTTTCCGCATCCGTCCAGTCTGCCCGCCCGGCCCGGCCGGCCCGGAGGCGCCCCGTTCATCCCGGGCGCCCCCGCCACCGGGCCGCCGCTGTCACCCGGTGGCCTCTCCGGCGGCCAGGGTGAGCCGTCCGGTCCCGGCCCGCCGTTCCCGCAGCCACCGCAGGCCGAACACCACCGCCGCCGCGTACGCCCAGCCGGCGAAGATGTCGACGATGAAGTGCTCCGCCCCGTACACCAGGGTGAACGCCATCGCGAGCGGGTACGCGACGAGCAGCACCCGCAGCCACCGCGCGGCCGTCGGCCAGAAGAAGAACAGCAGCATCGCCGGGTAGGCGGAGTGCAGCGAGGGCATCGCGGCGACGTCGTTGGCGAACTGGCTGCCGTTCTCGAAGATCGACCCCGCGCGCGGCAGCCCGCTCTCGGTCAGTACGTCGGAGACCACCCGGGTGAGCTCCGGCATGTTCCCCTCCTGCCCGGTGAGCCACGGCGGGTCGGCCGGATAGAGGATGTACGTCGCGAAGCCGGCGAAGGTCAGCGCGAGGTAGCAGGTGAGCAGGTGCCGGAAGCGGTCGTGGCGGCGCCGCCAGAGCACCGCCAGGATCACGAAGATCATGAAGAAGTGCGACATGTAGACGGTGACGGCCGCGTAGTCGTACCAGTGCGGCGAGCCGGGGGTGTACAGCGCGTGCTGCAGCCGGACGGTCCAGGTCTCCCCGAGGCCGAGCAGCTCGTCGGCGCGCAACTGCGGCCGCCAGTGCGGGGCCCACGGGGTGTGCGCGCCGTAGCCGCGCAGCAGCGAGTACACCCAGACCACGGCCATGACGGGCACCCAGTCGCGCAGCACCAGCAGGAAGCCGCGCCGCCCGTGGCCGCTGTGCACGGCGGCCGCGAGCAGCGCGCCGATCAGCCAGCAGAAGACCACGTCATTGGCGTACGGCATGCCGTACGTGCGCAGGTACCAGAAGAGGGCGAGGAAATAGAGCGGCCACGCCAGTAGCCGCAGCCGGGCCAGTGCGGTGGTGTGCGCACGGGGCTGGGTCACCGGACGCAGCCGCCCGGCGCGCGCGGGTGGGGGCGGCGCCGGGCGGAGCATTTTGGTCATACCGATTGAAGCTAGCAAGGCATTCTTGGAGAACTCTTTACGTATACGGCCTGTCGTTCAGCAAAGACTCAGACAGCGGAACGGCCCGGCCGGGCGCGCCCGTTACGAGACGATGCCCAACTCGTGCGGCGTGTTGTTGAACCGCCGCCCGCCGTGCTCGGTGACGGTGACGATGTCCTCGATCCGCACCCCGAACCGGCCGGGCAGGTAGACGCCGGGCTCGATCGAGAAGCACATGCCGGGGACGAGCGGCCGCTCCTCGCCCTCGATCAGGTACGGCGGCTCGTGCGTGGTGATGCCGATGCCGTGGCCGGTGCGGTGGATGAAGTACTCGCCGTACCCGGCCTCGATGATCACCCGTCGGGCGATCCGGTCGATCTCCTGGCAGCTGATCCCGGGCCGGACGGCCTCGAAGGCGGTCTGCTGTGCCAGCCGGACGATGTCGTGCACCTTCCGCACCTCGTCCGGCACGTCCGTGCCGACGTGGACGGTCCTGGTGGTGTCGGAGCCGTAGCCGTCCTTGAGGCCGCCGAAGTCCAGGACGACGGTGTCCCCGGGCCGGATGACCCGGTCGCCGGCCTCGTGGTGCGGGTTGGCGCCGTTGGGGCCGGAGCCGACCACGGTGAAGTCGACCTGGCTGTGCCCGTACTGGATCAGCAGCGCGCTGAGGTCGGCGGCCACGTCGGTCTCCCGGCGGCCGGCGAACGTCACCTCCAGGATGCCCCGGTAGGCGGCGTCGGCGGCGCCGCCGGCCGCGGCCAGGCGCTCCAGCTCGTCGCCGTCCTTGACCGCCCGCAGCATCGGCAGCGCCTCGGTGAGGGAGGAGAAGCCGGTGCCGGGCAGGGCGGCCTGGAGGCCGAGCAGGTGCATGGCCCAGGCGTTGTCGGAGATGCCGTACCGCCCGGCGGGGTCGAGCAGCGGGACGGCGGCGGTGTACGGGTCCTCGCCGTCGGTCCAGTCGACCAGCCGCAGGGCGGGGGCGCCGGCCGCCTTCTCGGCGTCGGGGCGCTCCAGCTTGGGGACGATCAGGGCGGGTTCGCGCCCGGCGGTGAGGAGGAGGGCGGTCAGCCGCTCGGTGATGGCGGTGGGCTGGTAGCCGCAGAGGTAGAGCAGGTCGGGGCCGGGGGCGACGACCAGACCGGTGAGTCCGGCGGCGGCCGCCTCGGCGGTGGCCCGGGTCATCCGGGCGGTGTAGTCCTCGGTGGTGAACGGTCGTGGCACGGGTGTCTCCCGCCTTCCTTGTGTCGACGGTGTGCTGCCGGGTTCCGGTGCTGACGGCTTGTCACGGGCCCGGTGGCGGTGGTTCGGCCGGGTGGGTGAGGGGCGTTCCGGTGCCCGGGCGCGGCCCGGGCGGTCGCCGTCACGGTCGCGCGGAGTCCGCGTAGTTCCGGAGGAACAGCGCCTCCACATGGGCCATGTGCTCGATCTCGCCGGGGTCGACGCTCTCGTTGGGCGCGTGGATGAGGCAGCGCGGCTCCTCCACCCCCATCAGGATGATCTCCGCCTCGGGGTAGGTCCGGGCGAGGACGTCACAGAGCGGGATGGAGCCGCCCTGCCCCAGGAAGGACAGCGCCGTGCCGTAGACCTCCCGCACGGCCCGGTCGAGCGCGGCGTACGCGGGCCCGCCGGTGGCGGCCCGGAACGGCGATCCCGCGCTCTCCCGCTCGATCTCCACCCGGACGCCCCAGGGTGCGGCGGCCCGCAGGTGGGCGATGAGCGCCTCCTGGGAGGGGAACGCCTCGGTGCCGGGCGGCACCCGCAGGCTGACCCGGGCCCGGGCGGTGGCCGGGATCGCGGCGGCCGAGCCGACCACCGGCGGACAGTCGATGCCGAGCACGGTGACGGCGGGCCGGGCCCAGAGCCGGTCGGCGACCGTGCCGCCGCCGGTCAGCCGGACGCCGTCCAGCACGCCCGCGTCGGTACGGAACCGCTGCTCGTCGTAGCCGGCGCCGGCCCAGGTGCCCCGGCAGTCCAGCCCGTCGACCCGGGTGCCGCCGTCGGCGTCGCGCAGCGAGTCGAGCATCCGGATCAGCGCGGCCAGCGCGTCCGGGGCGGGGCCGCCGAACATCCCGGAGTGCACGTCGCCGCCGAGTGTCGAGACGGTGACCAGTACGGTGGTGACCCCGCGCAGCGAGGTGGTGGCGGTGGGCACGCCGACGGCGGCGTTGCCGGTGTCGCAGACCAGCAGGGCGTCGGCGTGCAACTCGCCCGCGTGCGGGGGCAGATACGCCTCCAGGCCGCCGGTGCCCTGTTCCTCCGAACCCTCGGCGACGAGTTTGACGCCCACCGGGAGATCGTCGCCGAGCGCCCGCAGCGCGGTGAGGTGCATGACGATGTTCCCCTTGCAGTCGGCGCTGCCGCGCCCGTACCAGCGGCCGTCGCGCTCGGTGAGTTCGAACGGCGGGGAGGTCCAGGCGGCGGCGTCGAGCGGGGGCTGGACGTCGTAGTGGCAGTAGAGCAGGACGGTCGGGGCGCCGGGCGGGGGCGGGCGGTGGCCGATCACGGCGTGGCTGCCGTCCGGGGTCTCCTCCAGGTGGACGTCGCGCAGTCCGGCCTCGGTGAACGCGGCGGCGACCCACTCGGCGGCCTCGCGGCACTTCTCGGGCGGGTACTGGCGGGGGTCCGCGACGGAGGGGATGGCAACCAGCTCGGCCAGGTCGGCCTTGGCCCGGGGTATCAGAGCGGCGATCCGGCGGGCGAGTTCGTCGGTCATGGGTACGGCTCCTCGGGTACGGCCCGGGACAGGCCGTACCCGGCCAGTTCACCCGGTTGCCGAGGCCGCCGCACGCGGCGTGCGCCGCACGGGTGACCGGGGGCCGGAGCGGAGCGGCGGAGGTGCGGGCGGACGGGGCCCGGTCCTCTCGGGCTGATTCCCTTCGAGGCACGGAATCGTAAATATCGGGCCGATCGTCGGCGGGTTGAGCCAGGATGACTGAATGCCATACGAACTTCAGGCGTTGATCGGCCCGTTGGAGCTGCTCAGGGTGGCGGCCGCGGAGGTCCCGGCCGCCCGTCTCGCCCCGCTGGCCCAGGGGCTGGCGCTGATCCCGGCCACGCCCGCCTTCCTGGCCGCGCTCCGCCTGGGCGGCGACGGGGCATCCGGCCGCGCGTCCGGGTTCGAGTGGTTCCCGGAGGGCTTCGAGCGCCGGCTCGCCGCCTGGTCCAAGGCCGGCCCGATCGCCTGCGTCGAGGCCGACTACTTCGGCGGCACCGGCACCCAGCGCGCCGCCGTCTGGGCGGACGGGCGGCTGGAGCTCGGCCCGCTCACCAAGGCCGAGTCCGAACGCTTCCCGCCCGAGGGCAGCCCGATATCCCAGGCCCTGCGCCGGATCGGCGCCCGCGTGGACGGCGACCACTTCGACGAGTTCGAGGCGGTCGGCCTGCCCGCCCACCGCAGCACCGGGGGCTGGGCCCCGGCCGACTGAGCCTCCCGACACGGAAAGCCCCGGCCCCGAGGAGGCTCAGGACCGGGGCCGCGCCCGCGGGGTCAGCGGTAGTTCACGTACTGGATCGCGAAGTCCAGGTCCTTGCCCTTGAGCAGCGCCTGCACGGCCTGCAGGTCGTCGCGGCTCTTCGAGGTCACGCGCAGTTCGTCACCCTGGACCTGGGCCTTCACGCCCTTCGGGCCCTCGTCGCGAATGATCTTCGCGATCTTCTTGGCATCGTCCTGGGTGATGCCCTCCTTCACGTTCACGAAGATCTTGTATTCCTTGCCGGAGAGCTGCGGCTCCCCGGCGTCCAGAGCCTTCAGCGACAGGCCGCGCTTGATGAACTTGCTCTGCAGCACGTCCAGGACGGCCTTCACGCGCTCCTCGCCGTTGGCCTTCATCTCGATCTTCTCGCCGGAGCGGCTGATCTCGGCGCCGACGTTCTTGAAGTCGAAGCGGGTGGCGATCTCACGGGAGGTCTGGTTGATCGCGTTGTCGACCTCCTGCCACTCGACCTTCGAGACGATGTCGAAACTGGAGTCGGCCATGGGTGTTGGTCTCCTTGATGTTCTGGCTTCACTGACACGGCCCGCCCCACCGGGCGCCCGCCGCCCCAGCCTATCCAGCGCCACCCCGCCCCCGCCCGGGCCCGCCGCGCCGCGTTTCTTGATCCTCCGATGGCCAAAGGGGTGGCGAACCACCCCCCGGCATCGGGTATGGTTTATCCAGTCGAACGGGGCAGCGCCCCGCGAGACGAACATCCTGGCTGGTTGCCCGAGCGGCCAAAGGGAGCAGACTGTAAATCTGCCGGCATAGCCTACGTAGGTTCGAACCCTACACCAGCCACCGGATAGAGAACGGCCCCTGATCTGCGGAAACGTGGATCAGGGGCCGTTTTGTCGTGCCCGGGCGCAGGGGCGACGGGGCGTCAGGGGGAGCCGAGGAGGAGGGCCGCCGCGGCCGGGGTGTCGGGGGCGGTGTGGGTGGGGGCGGGGTGGTCCGCGGGGAGCGGCGGGGGTGGGGTGGGGGTGATCCAGATCGAGCGGAGGCCGGTGGCGTGGGCGCCCCGGAGGTCGGTGGCGGGGTTGTTGCCGACCATCCAGTCGTCGGGGGTGAGGGTGCGGCCGAGGCGGGCGGCGGCGAGGTGGAAGATCGCGGGGGCGGGTTTGCGGGCGCCGGCCTCCTCGGAGACGCAGACGGCGTCGACGTGGGGGAGCAGGCCGGTGCGGGCGAGCTTGGCGCGCTGGATGCCGGTGGAGCCGTTGGTGACGACGGCGATGGTCCAGCCGGCGTCGCGCAGGGCGGCGAGGGCGTCGGGGACGCCGGGGAGCAGGTGGGTGCGGGCGGCCTCGCGGGTGACGTGCTCCTCCCAGAGGGCTGCGCCGGAGTCGGGCAGTCCGTAGCGGGCGGCGATCCGGGTGAATCCGGCGGGGGAGCGGTCGGCGCGGTAGAGCTCGAAGACGGCGGGGGCGGCGTCGGCGGGGATGCCGTGGGTGGCGCAGAATCCGCCGGTCCAGGCATCGGCGGGGCCGTCGCGTTCGACCAGGGTGTGGTCGAGGTCGATGAGGAGAAGGGGACGCGAGGGGCGGGCGGGGCGATCCATGTGCGGAGCGTAGTGCGGCGGGGGCGGAGAGTGGGAATTCCTGGCATCGGCGGGCGGGCGCACTATTGCGCATTACTTGCAATTACTCCTGGCAGGCAGCAGAGTGTCCTCAGGGGTGGGGTGGGCCGTTCAGCCTCCCAGCTGAGAAGTCCCGGGCGTGCTCAGGTGCGCGCCGGGAGTCCTCCGACAGTGCTGATCGTCTTCCCAACCGGCGCCCGCCGGGACATCGGCCCACCCGCCCCGTCCACGCCCCCCGGGGCCGGCCGCCACATGGCGTCAACGGATCGTCAAAGGCGCACGTCGAGGCGTCAGGAACGCGTAGGGGCAGGGGAGCGGGGCGGCACCCGGCCCGCAGGATCGGAGCAGCACCCGACTGCGGAGGTCCTGCCCGATGTCCAGCGCCACCACCACCCCGGCCGTCGCCGCGGAGCCCGAGCCCCCGGATACCGGCGCGGCCGGTGACCGGCACCGCCTCAGCGCCCTCGGCGGCCTGGCCGCGCTCTCCCTGGACGCGATGGCCTCCGTCGCGTACGGGCCCGAGTCGATCGTCCTGGTCCTGGCCGCGGCCGGGGCGTACGGGCTCGGCTTCACGCTCCCCGTGACGGCGGCGATCGCCGTGCTGCTGGCGGTGCTGGTGGCCTCCTACCGCCAGGTGATCGCGGCCTTCCCGGACGGCGGCGGCTCGTACGCGGTGGCCAGGGAGCATCTGGGCCGACGGACCGCGCTGACCGCCGCCGCCTCCCTGGTGATCGACTACATCCTGAACGTGGCGGTCTCGGTGACCGCGGGGGTGGCCGCGCTGACCTCGGCCGTGCCGGGCCTGTACGGCCACCGGGTCTGGCTCTGCCTGGGCGTGCTCGCCCTGGTCACCGCCGTCAACCTGCGGGGGATCGCCGAGTCGGCCCGCTGGTTCATGGCGCCGACGGCCGTCTTCGTGCTGTCCATCCTGGCGATCATCGCGGTCGGCCTGTTCCGGGACGCCCCGGTGAGCACCGAGGCGGCCACCGGGCACGCCTCGGCGCTGGCCGGCAACGCGACCGCGGTCGGCGCGCTGCTGCTGCTCAAGGCGTTCGCGGCGGGCTGCTCGGCGCTGACCGGGGTGGAGGCGGTGGCGAACGCCGTCCCGTCCTTCCGCACGCCGGGCGTGAAGCGGGCGCAGCGCACCGAGGTCGCGCTCGGCGCGCTGCTCGGCGTGATGCTGATCGGACTGGCCGTGCTGATCGGCCGCTTCCACCTCCAGCCGGTGGAGGGCGTCACCGTGCTCGCCCAGCTCGCCGACGCCTCGCTCGGCCACGGCGCCGGCTTCTACCTGGTCCAGTTCGCCACCGTGATCCTGCTGGGCCTGGCCGCCAACACCTCCTTCGGCGGCCTGCCCGTGCTGCTGCACCTGCTCGCCCGCGACAACCACCTGCCGCACGTCTTCGCGCTGCGCGCCGACCGCCAGGTGCACCGTCACGGCGTGCTCTTCCTCGCCCTGGTCTCCGCGGCGCTGCTGGCCGGCTCCGGCGGGGACGTCAACAGCCTGGTGCCGCTGTTCGCGATCGGGGTCTTCGTCGGCTTCACCGTCTGCCAGGTCGGCATGGTCAGGCACTGGTGCGTCCGGCGGCAGCGGGGCTGGCGGGCCAGGGCGGCGCTGAACGGTTTCGGCGCGTTGCTCACCGGCGTCGCGGCGGTGGTCGTCACCGGGACGAAGTTCACCGAGGGCGCCTGGGGCATCTGCCTGGCGCTGCCGCTGCTCGTCCTGCTCTTCGAGGCGGTCCACCGCGGCTACGCGCGGATCGGCGAGGCGCTGGAGCTGGGGCGGGTGCCCGGCGCCGTCACCCGCCGGCGCAGCCTGGTCGTCGTCCCGGTCACCGCGATCACCCGGCTGACCAGGGACGGGCTGAGCGCGGCGCTCTCGCTCGGCGACGAGGTCCTGGCGGTCACCGTGGTGCACGACCCGGCGGAGGCCGAGGCGCTGCGCCGGGACTGGGAGCTGTGGCGGCCGGGCGTGCCCCTGGTGGAGATCCCGGACGGCCACCGCCGGCTCGGCCCGCCGATCGCCGCCTTCGTCAACCGGCTCGGCGCCGAGCGCGCGTACGACCGGCTCACCGTCCTCATCCCCGAGGTCGAGCCGGCCCGCCCCTGGCAGCGGGCGCTGCAGAACCGGCGCGGGGCGGTGATCGACCGGGCGCTGCGCCGCCACACCGATGCCGTGGTCTGCCGGCTCCGGATGCGGATGTAGGCCTGGGCGGGCCGTGCGCCGCGGTCGCGGCGCGGGCAAATTGCCCTATATGTGGCTAAATGTCCTATCGGATCGTCATATCTTGACGATGTCTTAACGGGGGGGCTTAACGCCGTTGATACGCCCGGCAGGTGCGTGCTCATAGCGGCTCCGACCTGCGGGAACACTCCTCCCGATCGGCGTGCCGGGCCTTTTCGGCACGCCTTCGGGGCCCATTGTCAGGCTGTTTTCGGCCCTTACGCTCGCCCATGTGTTCAACGTGCCCCAGGCGCTCAAGCGTCTAGTGATCGGCAAGGCCATGCGCAGCGAGGAGCTGGGCGAGACGCTGCTCCCCAAGCGGCTGGCGCTGCCGATCTTCGCCTCCGACCCGCTCTCCTCGGTCGCCTACGCGACCCAGGAGATCCTGCTGGTGCTCACCGTCGGTGGCACCGCGTTCCTCTACCTGACCCCGTGGGTCGCGGCCGGTGTGGTCGCGCTGATGGCGGTCGTGGTGATGTCGTACCGCCAGGTCGTGCACGCCTACCCCAGCGGCGGCGGCTCCTACGAGGTGGTGTCCCGCAACCTGGGGGCCAACTCCGGCCTGGTGGTGGCCGCTTCGCTGCTGGTCGACTACGTGATGACGGTCGCGGTGTCGGTGGCCTCCGGGGTGGACAACATCATCTCGGCGCTGCCCGCGCTCGCGGACCACCGGGTGGAGCTGGCGGTCGGCTTCGTCGCGCTGCTCGCGGCGATGAACCTGCGCGGTGTCCGGGAGTCCGGCAAGGCCTTCGCGGCGCCGACGTACCTCTTCATCGGCGGCATGCTGCTGATGGTGGTCACCGGTCTGATCCGGGTCGCGTTCGGCCACGCGCCGGTGGCGTCCAGCGCCTCGTACGGGGTCCTGCCGGTGGACGGCAAGGACACCCTGGCCGGGCTGGGCCTGCTGATGCTGGGCCTGCGGGCGTTCGCGTCCGGCTGTACCGCGCTGACCGGTGTGGAGGCGATCTCCAACGGCGTGCCGGCCTTCCGGGCGCCGAAGTCGAGGAACGCCGCCACCACGATGGCCGTGATGGGCACCACGGCCGTGGTCATGTTCGTCGGCATCACCGCGCTGGCACTGATCTCCAAGGTCCACATCACGGACGACGCCTGCCAGTTGACCGGGTTCCCCGGCGACTGCCACACCGCCCCGCAGCAGACCGTGATCGCCCAGCTGGCGGCCGCGATCTTCGGCGGCGACCACTCCGTGCTCTTCTACTTCGTCCAGGCCGTCACCGCGCTGGTGCTGATCCTGGCGGCCAACACCGCCTTCAACGGCTTCCCGCTGCTGGCCTCGATCCTGGCCGAGCACCGCTATCTGCCCCGGCAGATGCACACCCGCGGCGACCGGCTGGCGTTCTCCAACGGCATCATCGCCCTCGCGGTGGTGGCCGGCGGGCTGCTCTGGCTGTACGACGCGGACGTCACCAGCCTGATCCACCTCTACATCCTGGGCGTGTTCACCTCCTTCACGCTGTCCCAGATCGGCATGGTGAAGCACTGGAACCGCGTCCTGCGCACCGAGACCGAGCCGGGCGTCCGCGGCCCGGCCCAGCGTTCCCGGGTGATCAACGCCTTCGGCGCGGTCACCACCGCCCTGGTGCTGGTCATCGTGCTGCTGACCAAGTTCACCCAGGGCGCCTGGCTGGCCGTGGTCGCGGCGGTCGTGCTCTGGGTGATGATGCGCGGCATCCGGCGGCACTACGACGGTGTGGCCGAGGAGTTGGCGGTGGACGACCCGCACGCCGAGTCGGTGCGGCCGTCCAGCGTGCACGGGATCGTGCTGGTCTCCAAGCTGCACAAGCCCACCCTGCGGGCGCTCGGCTACGCGCAGGCGTTCCGGCCGGACTCGCTGGAGGCGCTGACCGTCGCGGTGGAGCAGGAGGCCACCGGCGAACTGGAGCGGCAGTGGCGGGAGCTCGACGTCCAGGTGCCGCTGAAGGTGCTGGACTCGCCGTACCGGGAGATCACCAAGCCGGTGGTGGCGTATGTGCGCGAGTACCGCCGGACCAGCCCCCGGGACGCGGTCGCGGTGTTCATCCCCGAGTACGTGGTCGGGCACTGGTGGGAGCACCTGCTGCACAACCAGTCGGCGCTCTGGCTGAAGAGCCGGCTGCTGTTCACCCCGGGCGTGATGGTGATCAGCGTGCCCTGGCAGCTGACCTCCTCCAGCAAGGCGTACCACCCGTCCCGCCGGGCCCCGGGCGCGGTGCGGCGCGGTGAGCCGGTGGGGCGGTCGGAGCACGAGAAGCTGCCGGCGCCCGAGAACTCCTGAGCGGCACCCAGGAACGCCTGCCGGCACCGGAGAACGCCCGCACGGCACCCGGAGACGTGCCCGGGCGACCCCGGCACGACCGACCGGAACGGGCCCCGGACAGCATCGCTGTCCGGGGCCCGAAACGTTTCCGCACACGGCCGGTCTCGGCCCGGTGACGCGGGCGTCAAGGTCGCGTCAACGTCGCGTATCCGCCCGTATGGAGGGCGTCAGGGAACCGTAGCGCCCCTCAACCGGCTGGTTTGCTGCTTCAGCCGGTCTTCCGCCGGTGCCGTGCGGTGCCTCCGGGCCCGGCCGCGGCCGTCTCCGAACCACTGTGGTGGAGCCCATGTCCGATCTCATCTACGTCGGTGTCACGGTCGCCGTGTTCGCCGTCATCGCCCTGATCGCACGGGGGGTGGAGAAGCTGTGAGCGCCGAGAACATCGCAGGTCTCATCGTCGCCGTCGCCCTCGTCGGCTACCTCGTCGTGGCGCTGATCTACCCGGAGAAGTTCTGACATGGGTTCCACCCTCGCGGGCTGGCTGCAGGCCCTCGCCCTGGTGGGCGCGCTGGCCCTGTGCTACCGCCCCCTCGGCGACTACATCGCCAGAATCCTCACCACTCCCAGGCACCTCGGAGTCGAGCGCGGCCTGTACAAGGTCATCGGCGTGGACGGCGACGCCGACCAGCGCTGGCCGGTCTACCTCCGTTCGGTGCTGGCCTTCTCGGCCGTCTCGGTCCTCTTCCTGTACGGGCTGATCCGCCTTCAGGGATATCTGCTGCTGAGCCTCGGCGTGCCGCAGATGGAAGGTCACCAGGCCTGGAACACCGCGATCTCCTTCGTGGCCAACACCAACTGGCAGTCCTACGGCGGTGAGTCCGCGATGGGCCACGTGGCCCAGATGGCCGGCCTGGCGGTGCAGAACTTCGTCTCCTCGGCCGTCGGCATCGCGATCGTCGCCACGCTGATCCGGGGCTTCACCCGCAACCGCACCGACCGGGTCGGCAACTTCTGGGTGGACCTCACCCGGATCACGCTGCGCCTGCTGCTGCCGATCGCGATCGTCTTCGCGCTGGTGCTGGTCGCCAACGGCGTGGTGCAGAACTTCCACGGCTTCCACGAGGTCGCCACGCTGGCCGGCGACCCGCAGTCGGTCCCGGGCGGTCCGGTGGCCTCGCAGGAGGTCATCAAGCTGCTCGGCACCAACGGCGGCGGCTTCTACAACGCCAACTCGGCGCACCCGTTCGAGAACCCGACCGGGTTCAGCAACCTGGTGGAGATCTTCCTCATCCTGCTGATCCCGTTCGCGCTGCCCCGCGCCTTCGGCCGGATGGTCGGGGACAACCGTCAGGGCTACGCGATCCTCGCCGTGATGGGCCTGTTCTGGGTGGCCTCGGCCGCGCTGATCACCTTCTCCGAGACGCAGCACTCCGGCAGCGCGATGCAGGCCGCCGGCGGGGCGATGGAGGGCAAGGAGCAGCGGTTCGGTATCGCGGCCTCCAGCCTGTTCGCCGCCTCCACCACGCTGACCTCGACCGGCGCGGTGAACTCCTTCCACGACTCGTACTCGCCGTTCGGCGGCGGGATCGCGATGTTCAACATGATGCTGGGTGAGATCGCGCCCGGCGGTACCGGCTCCGGCCTGTACGGCATGCTGATCCTGGCGGTCGTCGCGGTCTTCGTGGCCGGTCTGATGGTCGGCCGGACGCCGGAGTACCTGGGCAAGAAGCTCGGCGGCCGCGAGATGAAGTTCGCCTCGCTGTACATCCTGACCACGCCGACGATCGTGCTGGTCGGCACGGGCCTGGCGATGTCGCTGCCGGGCGAGCGTGCCGGGATGCTTAACTCGGGCGCCCACGGCTTCTCCGAGGTGCTGTACGCGTTCACCTCGGGTGCCAACAACAACGGCTCGGCGTTCGCGGGCATCACGGTCAACACCGACTGGTACGACACCGCGATCGGTCTGGCGATGGTGTTCGGCCGCTTCCTGCCGATGGTCTTCGTGCTGGCGCTGGCGGGCTCGCTCGCGCGGCAGCAGCCGGTTCCCGCCACTCCGGGCACCCTGCCCACCCACAAGCCGCTCTTCGTGGGCCTGCTGTCGGGCGTCGTCCTGATCGTCGTCGGTCTCACCTACTTCCCGGCCCTCGCTCTCGGGCCGATCGCGGAAGGTCTCTCCTGATGTCCACCCCTACGCTCACCCCCGCACCGCTCGAGAAGACGGAGAGCGCGGCGCCGCACAGAGTCTCCAACGGCCTCCTCGACCCCAGGCTGATAGTCGCCTCCCTCCCGGACGCGGTGAAGAAGCTGGACCCCCGGGTGATGGTCAGGAACCCGGTCATGTTCGTGGTCGAGGTCGGCTCGGTGGTCACCACCGTCGCCGCGATCGCCGACCCGTCCGTGTTCGCCTGGTCCATCACCGTCTGGCTCTGGCTGACCACCGTCTTCGCCAACCTGGCCGAGGCCGTCGCCGAGGGCCGCGGCAAGGCGCAGGCGGACACCCTGCGCAGGACCAGGACCGACACCATGGCCCGGCGGCTGACCGACTGGCCGGCCTCGCGGGCCGAGGAGGAGGTCTCCGGCACCGCGCTGGCGCTCGGCGACCACGTGGTGGTCGAGGCCGGGCAGATCATCCCCGGCGACGGTGACGTGGTCGAGGGCGTCGCGTCCGTGGACGAGTCGGCGATCACCGGAGAGTCCGCGCCGGTGATCCGCGAGTCGGGCGGTGACCGCTCCGCGGTGACCGGCGGCACCAGGGTGCTCTCCGACCGGATCGTGGTGAAGATCTCCTCCGAGCCGGGCAAGACCTTCATCGACCGGATGATCGCCCTGGTCGAGGGCGCCGCCCGGCAGAAGACGCCGAACGAGATCGCGCTCAACATCCTGCTGGCCTCGCTGACCATCGTCTTCCTGATCGCGGTCGTCACGCTCCAGCCGATGGCCACCTACGCGGGCGCCCCGCAGTCGATGATCGTGCTGGTCGCCCTGATCGTGGCGCTCATCCCGACCACCATCGGCGCGCTGCTCTCCGCGATCGGCATCGCCGGCATGGACCGGCTGGTGCAGCGCAACGTGCTGGCGATGTCCGGCCGGGCCGTCGAGGCGGCCGGGGACGTCAACACCCTGCTGCTCGACAAGACCGGCACCATCACCCTCGGCAACCGCCAGGCCGCCGAGTTCCTGCCGGCCCCCGGCGTGGGCACGGAGGAACTGGCCGGTGCCGCGCAGCTGTCGTCGCTCGCCGACGAGACCCCGGAGGGCCGCTCGATCGTGGTCCTCGCCAAGACCGGGTACGGCCTGCGGGCCCGCGCCCAGGGCGAGTTGACCCACGCCACCTGGGTGCCCTTCACGGCCCAGACCCGGATGTCCGGCGTCGACCTGGACGAGGCCGAGGCCGTCCACCAGGTCCGCAAGGGCGCGGCCGCCGCGGTCACCAACTGGGTGACCGAGCAGGGCGGTTCGGTCGGCGGCGAGGTCTCCGCGCTGGTCGACGGGATCTCCGCGGCCGGCGGCACGCCGCTCGTGGTCGCCGACAGGGTGGGCTCCGCCCCCGCCCGCGTCCTGGGTGTCATCCACCTCAAGGACGTGGTCAAGGAGGGCATGCGGGAGCGCTTCGACGAGCTGCGCCGGATGGGCATCAAGACCATCATGATCACCGGCGACAACCCGCTGACCGCCAGGGCGATCGCGGAGGAGGCCGGCGTGGACGACTTCCTCGCCGAGGCCACCCCCGAGGACAAGATGGCCCTCATCAAGAAGGAGCAGGCCGGCGGCAAGCTGGTCGCGATGACCGGGGACGGCACCAACGACGCCCCCGCCCTCGCCCAGGCCGACGTCGGTGTCGCGATGAACACCGGGACCATGGCGGCCAAGGAGGCCGGGAACATGGTCGACCTGGACTCCAACCCCACCAAGCTGATCGAGATCGTCGAGATCGGCAAGCAGTTGCTGATCACCCGCGGCGCGCTGACCACCTTCTCCATCGCCAACGACGTCGCGAAGTACTTCGCGATCATCCCGGCGATGTTCGCGGCGGTCTACCCGGGCCTCGACAAGCTCAACATCATGCACCTGCACAGCCCGCAGTCCGCGATCACCTCGGCGATCATCTTCAACGCCCTGGTCATCATCGGCCTCATCCCGCTCGCCCTGCGCGGCGTCCGCTACCGCCCGTCCGACGCCGGCTCCCTGCTGCGCCGCAACCTCGGGCTGTACGGCTTCGGCGGTCTGATCGTCCCCTTCGCCGGGATCAAACTGATCGACCTGGTCGTCCAGTTCGTCCCCGGCCTGAGCTGAGAAAGGAGCACCTGATGTCCAAGCCCCTGCCCACCACCGTGCGCACGCACTTCACCGCGCTGCGGATGCTGCTGGTGATGACGGTGATCCTCGGTCTCGCCTACCCCCTGCTGATCACCGGGATCAGCCAGCTGGTGCTCGACGACAAGGCCAACGGCTCGATCGTGGAGCTCGACGGCAAGGAGGTCGGTTCCAGCCTGCTCGGCCAGAGCTACAACCTCCCCAAGCAGAACCCGGACGACGAGAAGGAGGAGGCCAGGCCGGACCCGAAGTGGTTCCAGCCGCGGCCCTCCGCCGGCGGCTACGACCCGAAGAGCTCCGGCGCCTCCAACCTCGGCCCGAACAGCGAGGACCTGCTGAAGACCGTCGAGGACCGCCGTGCGGCCGTCGCCGCGTTCGACGGCGTCGACCCGGCGAGCGTGCCGGTGGACGCGGTCACCGCCTCCGGCTCCGGCCTCGACCCGCAGATCTCCGTCGCCTACGCGAAGGAGCAGGTCGCCCGGGTCGCCAAGGCCCGCGACCTGCCCGAGGAGACCGTGCGCAGGCTGGTCGAGAAGTACACCGAGGGGCGCTCGCTCGGCTTCCTCGGACAGGAGGGCGTGAACGTCGTACTGCTCAACACCGCGCTGTCGGAGCAGAAGTGACGATCCGTCCGAAAAATCCCTGAACAGGCCGACCCGGGCCGGGGCAGCAGCCCCCGGCCGGGGTCGGCCGCCGCCGTACCCTCCCTCGTACGAAAGAGCGCCCATGGCCCGCGACCTCACCCCCGGCTCCCGCCGAGGCCGGCTGAGGGTGTACCTCGGCTCCGCCCCCGGTGTGGGCAAGACCTACCGGATGCTGGACGAGGCCCGGCGCAGACGGGAACGCGGCGCGGACGTGGTGGTCGGCTACATCGAGTGCCACGGCCGCCGCTACACCGAGGCGCTGGTGGACGGCCTGGAGCTGCTGCCGAGGGTCAGCCGCTCCTACCGCGACAGCGACTTCGAGGAGATGGACCTCGACGCCGTCCTCGCCCGCCGTCCGTCCGTGGCCCTCGTGGACGAACTGGCCCACACCAACATCCCCGGCGGCCGCAACGCCAAGCGCTGGCAGGACGTCGAGGAACTGCTGGACGCCGGGATCGACGTCATCACCACCGTCAACATCCAGCACCTGGAATCGCTGAACGACGTCGTCCAGAAGATCACCGGCATCCCGCAGCGCGAGACCGTCCCGGACGAGGTGGTCCGCCGGGCCGACCAGATCGAGCTCGTCGACATGGCCCCCCAGGCGCTGCGCCGCCGGATGGCCCACGGCAACGTCTACAAGGCGGAGAAGGTGGACGCCGCGCTCTCCAACTACTTCCGGGTCGGCAACCTCACCGCCCTGCGCGAACTCGCCCTGCTCTGGGTGGCCGGGCGGGTCGACGAGGGCCTGCGCGACTACCGGGCCAGCCACAACATCGACCGGGTCTGGGAGACCCGCGAACGCGTCGTGGTCGCCCTCACCGGCGGCCCCGAGGGCGAGACCCTGATCCGCCGCGCCGCCCGGATCTCCCGCCCGTCGCCCACCACCGCCCCCGACGGCGACGCGCCGCGCCGCCCCTCCCTCCGCACCGCCGGCGGCGACCTGCTGGCCGTCCACGTCACCCGCAGCGACGGCCTGGCCGGCGCCTCCTCCGGCGCACTCGCCCAGCAGCGGCAGCTGGTCGAGACCCTCGGCGGCAGCTACCACGTGGTCGTCGGCGACGACATCCCCACCGCGCTGCTGGCCTTCGCCCGCGCCCACGACGCCACCCAGCTGGTCCTGGGCACCAGCCGCCGCGGCCGGATCACCCGCTTCCTCACCGGCCCCGGCATCGGCGAGACCACCGTGGACGCCTCCGAGGACATCGACGTCCACATGGTCACCCACGAGTTCACCGGCCGCGGCCGGCTGCCCTCGCTCGGCCGCCGCCACTCCCGGCGCCGCACCATCGCCGGCTACCTCGCCGGGCTCGTCCTGCCCTGGCTGCTGACGGCCCTGCTCTCGCAGGCGCCCGAGCGGGTGAACCTCACCACCGACGCGCTGATCTTCCAGCTCGGCGTGGTCGTCGTCGCCCTGCTCGGCGGTGCCACCTCGGCCCTGCTGGCCTCGGTGGTCGCCTCGCTGCTGCTGAACTACTTCTTCATCCCGCCCGTGCACACCCTGACCATCGGCGAGACCAACAACATCGTCGCGCTGGTGGTCTTCGCCGCCGTCGCGCTCGCCGTCTCCACCGTGGTCGACCACGCGACCCGGCTCACCAGCCGCGCCGCCCGGGCCACCGCCGAGGCCGAGACCCTCTCCACCCTCGCCGGCAGCGTGCTGCGGGGCGCCGACGCCCTGCCCGCCCTGCTGGAGAAGTCCCGGACGGCCTTCGGCATGGACTCCGTCGCCCTGCTGGAACGCGCCGGCGGCGAGGTGCTGGCCCGCTGCGACGGGGAGGCCCCGGCCGACGGCGCCCCCGACACCCCCGCCGCCCCCGACCGCGCCGGAAGCGCCGGAACCGGCGAGACCACCGAGGTCCCGGTCGGCGCGGACGCCGTCCTGGTCCTCACCGGCCGCCGGCTGCCCGCCGCCGACCAGCGCGTCCTCACCGCCTTCGCCGCCCACGTCGCCGCCGCCCTCGAACGCGACCGGCTCGCCGTCGTCGCCGCCGAGGTCGAACCCATCAAGGCCGCCGACCGGATGCGCACCGCCCTGCTCGCCGCCGTCAGCCACGACCTGCGCACCCCGCTCGCCGCCGCCCTCGCCTCGGTCGGCTCGCTGCGCAGCCCCGACGTCGAGTTCTCCGCCGAGGACCAGGCCGAACTCCTCGCCACCGCCGACGAGTCCCTGGTCAGGCTCACCCGGCTGGTCGACAACCTGCTCGACATGAGCCGCCTCCAGGCGGGCGCGCTCACCCTGCACCTCGCCGAGACCCACCTCGACGAGATCCTGCCCCGGGCCCTGGACACCCTCCCCGCCCCGTACGCCCCGGTCCAGCCGCTCGACCTGGACACCGCGCCCGCCGTCCTCGCCGACCCGCCGCTGCTGGAACGCGTCCTCGCCAACGTCATCACCAACGCCCTGCGCCACAACGCCCCCGGCGCACCCGTGCTGGTCACCGCCAGCCACCACCGGGACCAGGTCGAGCTCCGGGTGATCGACCGCGGCCCCGGCATCGCCCCCGAGGACCGCGACCGGGTCTTCCTGCCCTTCCAGCGCCTCGGCGACACCGACAACACCACCGGCGTCGGCCTCGGTCTCGCCCTCTCCCGCGGCCTCGCCGAGGCCATGGGCGGCAGTCTGGAGGTCGAGGACACCCCCGGTGGCGGCACCACCATGCTGCTCACCCTGCCCGCCGCCCACCCGGGAGAAGCGCCCGTATGAGAGAGCGAAGCCGACGAATGACCGAAACGCGCCTGTCCCGCGAGGCGGGCGCCGGGCGACGGGGGCACCTTCCGGCCTCCGGGACCGGGGGAGTGGCGCGCGCATGAGCGAGATCCTGATCGTCGACGACGAACCCGCGCTGCTGCGCACCCTGCGGATCAACCTGAGCGCCCGGCAGTACGCCGTCCGGACGGCGGCCAGCGGCGGGGAGGCCCTCGACCGGGCCGCGCACACCGCGCCCGACGCCGTGCTGCTCGACCTCGGCCTGCCCGACCTGGACGGCATGGAGGTGATCCGGAGCCTGCGCAGCCGCAGCGCCGTGCCGATCATCGTGCTCTCCGGCCGGGCCGGCGCCGCCGACAAGGTCGGCGCCCTCGACGCCGGCGCCGACGACTACCTCACCAAGCCCTTCCTGATGGAGGAGCTGCTGGCCCGGCTGCGCGCCGTGCTGCGCCGGCCACCGGGCGGGATCGCCCTGCCCGCACCGGTGATCGGCGACCACACCGTGGACCTCGCCGCCACCACCGTCAGCGGCCCGGACGGCCCGGTCCGGCTCACCCCGACCGAGTGGCGCATCCTCGCCCTGCTGCTCGCCAGCCCCGGCCGGCTGGTGCCCGGCCGGCGGATCCTGCGCGAGGTCTGGGGGCCGGCCCAGGAGGAGCGCGGCAACTACCTGCGGGTCTACCTGGCCGGCCTGCGCCGCAAGCTGGAACGCGACCCGGCCCGGCCGCGCCATCTGATCACCGAGCCCGGCATCGGCTACCGCTACGAGCCCTGACCGGACGGGAACCCCGCGGTGTCAACGGTCCGTCAAGGGGGGCCAGTCGCACGACAGGAGGGCGTCAAGAGCGGGCGGAACGGGTCGTCCGTGGGCGTAGCGTCAGCGCTGGGAGAGCGGCCCCGCTCCATGTGGGGGATGCCTGGGGCCGCTCCGCCGCCGGTGGGGCCCACCGACGTCATCGGCGGCCAGCAGGTGGGGGAGGGGCGCGCGGTTCAACACCGCGCGCCCCCATCTGTTTCGGCCCCGGCCCGCGGTCAGCCGCCGCCGGCACCGCCGGACTGCCGGGGCAGGGCCAGCGCCACCGTGTCGGCGAACTCCCGGACCGCGCTGGTCCGGCTGACGATCCGTCCGCTGTGCACCACCAGGCGGCTGTGACCGCCCGCGAGCGCCCCCGCCAGGCTGTCCCCGCGCACCGCCAGCAGCTCGGCCGGGAACCCGGCGTCCACCCGGACCGGGGGGAGCCCGAGCGCCACCCGCGCCTGGTTCGCCACCGCGTCGTACGCCGCCTCCGGGGTCAGCACCCCGCTCGCCGCCAGCAGGTACGCGGCCTCCAGCGGATCGGCCCGCCCGACCGGGTTGGCGGCGTCGCGCAGCGAACCGCTGCCCGCCGCGAGCGGCACCCCGGCCTCCGCCAGCTCGCGCAGCAGCCCCGGCCGCAGCCCGCTGGGCCGGCCCTCCAGCCCGGTGCAGCAGCCGTTCTGCGGCAGGCAGACCACCCGGATGCCGTGACCGGCCAGCACCGCAGGGGAGCCCGGCGCCAGCGCGCCGCACGGGCCGAGCATCACCCGCGGCCGCAGCGGGGCGAGCGCGCTCGCCAGCCGGGCCAGCCGCGCCGGGTCGGCGGCCGTGGCGTGCAGGTCGACCGGGCAGTCCGCCTCCCGGGCGGCCTCCAGCAGCACCTGGGCGTACCCCGCCGGGTCCGGGTCCAGTTCGGGGCAGCCCCCGGCCGCGGTGGCGCCCAGCTTGAGGGCTTCGCGCAGCTGGGCCCGGCCGTCCGCCCCGGCGCGGCCGGTGAGCAGCCGGGGCATGGCGACCGCCTGGAGCTCGGCCAGGCCGCGCAGCGCCTGCCGGGCGGTGAGCACGGCCTCCAGCCGGCGCAGCCCGTGCACGTCGCCGATCCGGACGTGGGTGCGCTGGGCGGTGGCGCCGTAGCCGAGCGAGGTGAGCGCGGCCTCGGTGACCCGGCGGGTGAGGTCGGTGGGGGTCTCCGGCGGCGGAGCGGGCAGCGCGGCGGAGAAGGCGACGTCGTAGTGGGCGTGCGCCTCGGCGGGGGCGGGCAGCAGCAGGTAGCCCTTGAGGTCGATCCGGGCGCCGGTGGTGGCCGTGGGGGTGCCCGGCAGGGCGGGCAGCGGTCCGAGGCTGCCGGCGGTGCCGACGGCCTGGATCCGGTCGCCGCTGATCCGTACGTCCACCACCCGGCCGTCGGCGAGCCGGGCGTCGGTGAGCAGCAGGACGGGGCCGTGCCCGAGCGGGTTGGCCGCCGGGCCGGGTCCCGGCTGAGGCCCGTCGGCGGGTGCGCTGTCCATCGCCCGGCTCCTTCTCGCGCTGGCCCGTCTCGTACCCCGGCCCGTCCCGATCAATGAGCGACGAGCCTATGGCGGCCGGGCGCGGGGCGACGGGAGGCGGGCAATAGTCGTATCGGGTCGGGCCGCGCGGCCGGGGGGGTGGTCGAACGCCCGGCCTTCGATCGGTCATCCGCGCACCCCGCCGACCTGCGGTCTTCGCGCCGGGATACGGATTTCACCTCTGGGCGCGGAACGTGTAATCTCTTCCTCGTTCGCCCCTATAGCTCAGTCGGTAGAGCGTCTCCATGGTAAGGAGAAGGTCTGCGGTTCGATTCCGCATGGGGGCTCTGGTGAAAAGCGGTCAGCTACGGCTGTGCTGCGGATCACTGTGGCGGTGTAGCTCAGTTGGTAGAGCAAGCGGCTCATAATCGCTGTGTCACCGGTTCAAGTCCGGTCACCGCTACCCCGCGTAGTCGGTCGGGAGATCGCACTCCCGGTCGGCTACTCTTGTTGTGTTCTTATTCATTGTCCAAGGAAGGCACTCCCGTGGCTGCCACCGATGTCCGCCCGAAGATCACGCTGGCCTGCGTGGAGTGCAAGGAGCGGAACTACATCACCAAGAAGAACCGGCGTAACGACCCGGACCGTCTTGAGATGAAGAAGCACTGCCCCCGCTGCAACTCGCACACCGCGCACCGCGAGACCCGCTGACCCTGTTGCAGGGCATCGGGCCTGTGTGACTCAGGTCTTCGACTCCGGGCCGCATCCCTCACTGGGTGCGGTCCGGAGTCTTTTTTGTCACCCGTTTCCGTGACCCGCTCTCTGTGACCCACTTCGGTGGCACCGGACAGTTGAGGAGTTGCCCATGGCGCTCGACCCCTCCTTCATCGGGCGGACCTATCCGCCCACCGAGCCGTACGAGGTCGGCCGGGAGAAGATCCGCGAGTTCGCCGTCGCCGTGGGCGACGCCAACCCCGCGTACAGCGACCCGGAGGCCGCCAGGGCCCTCGGCCACCCGGACGTGATCGCCCCGCCGACCTTCCCGTTCGTGATCACCTACCAGGCCGCCGGCCAGGTGGTCGAGGACCCGCAGCTGGGCCTGGACTACACCCGGGTGGTGCACGGGGACCAGAAGTTCGCCTACACCCGGCCGGTGCGCGCGGGGGACCGGCTCTCGGTCGCGGTGACCATCGACAACATCAAGTCGCTCGCCGGCAACGACGTCCTCACGGTGCGTGGCGAGGTGACGGACGGCAGCGGCGAGCACGTGGTGACGTCGATCATGACCCTGGTGGCCCGGGCCGCCGACGAGGCGGGGGAGTAACGCGATGGCGATCAGCTATGACGAGGTCGCGGTCGGCACCGAGCTGCCCGCGCAGTCCTTTCCCGTGACGCGCGCCACCCTGGTGCGGTACGCGGGTGCCTCCGGCGACTTCAACCCGATCCACTGGAACGAGAAGTTCGCCCTGGAGGTCGGCCTGCCGGACGTCATCGCGCACGGCATGTTCACCATGGCCGAGGCGATCCGGGTGGTCACCGACTGGGTCGGCGACCCGGCCGCGGTGGTCGAGTACGGCGTGCGGTTCACCCGCCCGGTGCCGGTGCCCAACGACGGCGTCGGCGCCGTGATCGAGGTCACCGGCAAGGTGGCCAAGCTGCTGGACGACCGCAGGGTCCAGGTCGACCTGCTGGCCACCGCCGACGGCCGGAAGGTGCTGGGCATGTCCCGCGCGGTCGTCCGGCTGGCCTGAGCCCCGGGGCGTACGGGGAGAGGGGCGCCGCGCCCTCCCCGTACGCTGGTGGGCGTGCTGGTAGAACTCGACGCCCCCCTCGCCCCGCTCACCACCCTCCGGCTCGGCGGCCCGGCCCGCCGACTGGTGTCCGCGCACACCGACGACGAGGTGGTGGCCGCCGTCCGTGAGGCCGACGCGGCCGGCGAGCCGCTGCTCGTCATCGGCGGCGGCTCCAACCTGGTGATCGGTGACGCCGGTTTCGCCGGCACCGTGCTGCGGATCGCCACCACCGGCTTCGCGCTGGACGGCCTCACGCTGGAGCTGGCCGCCGGCGAGGTCTGGGAGGACGCGGTGGCCCGCACCGTCGGTCACGGCCTGGCCGGCATCGAGTTCCTGGCCGGCATCCCCGGCTCGGCCGGCGCCACGCCCGTGCAGAACGTCGGCGCGTACGGCCAAGAGGTGGCGCAGTCCGTCACCGAGGTGGTCGCGTACGACCGCCGGGCCGGCGAGGTGGTCACCCTCTCCAACGCCGAGTGCGTCTTCTCCTACCGGCACAGCCGCTTCAAGGCCGACCCGGACCGCTACGTGGTGCTCCGGGTGCGCTTCGCGCTGGAGGACAACGGCGGCCTCTCCACCCCCGTCCGCTACGCCGAGACGGCCCGCCACCTGGGCGTCGAGCAGGGCGAGCGGGTCGGCGTCGACGTCGCCTGGAACGCCGTGCTGGCGCTGCGTTCGGGCAAGGGCATGGTGCTGGACGCGGCCGACCACGACACCTGGTCGGCGGGCTCCTTCTTCACCAACCCGGTGCTGACGGCCGCCCAGTACGAGTCCTTCCGCACCCGCCCGGGCACCGAGAACGCCCCCGCCTACCCGGCGCCGGACGGTTGCACCAAGACCTCGGCGGCCTGGCTGATCGACCGGGCCGGCTTCGGCAAGGGCTACGGCGACGGCCCGGCCACCCTCTCCACCAAGCACACCCTGGCCCTGACCAACCGCGGCGCCGCCACCGCCGACGACCTGCTGGCGCTGGCCCGGGAGATCCGCGACGGGGTCCGGGCGGCCTTCGGCGTCGAGCTGGTCAACGAGCCGGTGATGGTGGGCGTCAGGCTGTAGGCCACGGGCCGGTGCCGTCCCCCAGCCAGGTGTCGATGTCCGCCAGCAGCTCCTTGCGGACGCTCTCCGGGGCGCGCGAGCCGCGCACCGACTGGCGGGCCAGCTCGGCGAGCTCGGCGTCGCCGAAGCCGAGCACGTCGCGGGCCAGGGCGTACTGGTCGGCCAGCCGGCTGCCGAACAGCAGCGGGTCGTCGGCGCCGAGCGCCAGCGGCACGCCGGCGTCGAACAGCCTGCGCAGCGGGACGTCCTCGGCGAACTCGTAGACGCCCAGCGAGACGTTGGAGGACGGGCAGACCTCGCAGGTGATCTGGCGGTCCGCCAGCCGCTGCATCAGCCAGGGGTCCTCGGCGGCCCGGACGCCGTGACCGATCCGGCCCGCGCCCAGGTCGTCCAGGCAGTCCCGGACGGACTCCGGCCCGGCCAGTTCGCCGCCGTGCGGGGCGGCCAGCAGACCGCCCTTGCGGGCGATGTCGAAGGCCCGGTCGAAGTCCCGGGCGAGGCCGCGGCGCTCGTCGTTGGAGAGGCCGAAGCCGACCACGCCCCGGTCGGCGTACCGGACGGCCAGCCGGGCCAGGGTCCGGGCGTCCATCGGGGACTTCATCCGGTTCGCGGCGACCAGCACCCGGATGCCCACCCCGGTGGCCTCGGCGGCCTGCTCCACGGCGTCCAGGATCAGCTCCAGGGCGGGGATCAGCCCGCCGAGCATGGGCGCGTACGAGGTCGGGTCGACCTGGATCTCCAGCCAGCGGGAGCCGTCCCGCCGCTCGTCCTGGGCGGTCTCCAGCACCAGCCGGCGGATGTCGTCCTCGCCCCGCAGGACGGAGCGGGCGGTGTCGTAGAGGCGCTGGAAGCGGAACCAGCCGCGTTCGTCGGTCGCCCGCAGTCTGGGCGGCTCGCCGGAGCTGAGCGCCTCCGGCAGCCGGATGCCGTGTTTGTCGGCCAGTTCCAGCAGGGTGGCGGGGCGCATCGAGCCGGTGAAGTGCAGGTGCAGGTGGGCCTTGGGGAGGTCCCTGACGTCTCGCGGATTTGGCAGGCGTTCCATTCGCCGATACTGCCGTATCGGGCCCGGATACGGGAACCGCCCCCTTCGCATCCCCCGAAGGGGTGAAAAGGGGGCGGTTCCACTCAACGCGCCCCGTCAATGCGCCGGGTCGGCGCCGACGGGGGCGGTGCGGCGCGGGTCAGTCGCGGGTCAGTCGCGGGCCTCGCCGAGCAGCTTCTGGATCCGGCTCACGCCCTCGGCCAGGTCGGCGTCGCCGAGCGCGTAGGACAGCCGCAGGTAGCCCGGGGTGCCGAAGGCCTCGCCGGGGACGACCGCGACCTCGGCCTCGTCCAGGATCAGCGCCGCCAGCTCGCCGGAGGTCTGCGGGCGCTTGCCGCGGATCTCCTTGCCCAGCACGCCCTTGACGGACGGGTAGGCGTAGAACGCGCCCTCGGGCTCGGGGCAGAGCACGCCCTCGATCTCGTTGAGCATCCGCACGATGGTCTTGCGGCGGCGGTCGAAGGCGGTGCGCATCTCCTCGACGGCCGTCAGGTCGCCGCTGACGGCGGCGATCGCGGCGCGCTGCGCGACGTTGGAGACGTTCGAGGTGGCGTGCGACTGCAGGTTGGTCGCGGCCTTGACGACGTCCTTGGGGCCGATCACCCAGCCCACCCGCCAGCCGGTCATCGCGTAGGTCTTGGCGACCCCGTTGACCACGATGGTCTTGTCGGCCAGCTCGGGCAGCAGGGCCGGCAGCGAGGTGAACGTCGCGTCGCCGTAGACCAGGTGCTCGTAGATCTCGTCGGTGAGCACCCAGAGGCCGTGCTCCAGCGCCCAGCGGCCGATCGCCTCGGCCTCGGCCTCGGTGTACACCGCGCCGGTCGGGTTGGACGGCGAGACGAAGAGCACCACCTTGGTGTTCTCGGTGCGGGCGGCCTCCAACTGCTCGACCGAGACCTTGTAGCCGGTGGTCTCGTCGGCCACGACCTCCACCGGCACACCGCCGGCCAGCTGCACCGACTCCGGGTAGGTGGTCCAGTACGGGGCCGGGATGATGACCTCGTCGCCCGGGTCGAGGATCGCGGCGAACGCCTCGTAGATCGCCTGCTTGCCACCGTTGGTCACCAGCACCTGGGAGGCGTCCACCTCGTAGCCGGAGTCGCGCAGCGTCTTGGCGGCGATCGCGGCCTTCAGCTCCGGCAGGCCGCCGGCCGGGGTGTAGCGGTGGTTCCTCGGGTCGCGGCAGGCCTCGACGGCCGTCTCGACGATGTAGTCCGGGGTCGGGAAGTCCGGCTCACCGGCACCGAAGCCGATCACCGGACGGCCGGCCGCCTTGAGGGCCTTGGCCTTGGCGTCGACGGCGAGGGTCGCGGACTCGGCGATGGCGCCGATCCGGGCGGAGACCCGTCGGTCGGCGGGGCGGACGGAACTGTCGGGCTGCGGGGTGGAAGCGCTCATGCCTGCATCGTCGCAGAACCGGGACGGACCGGGCATGGCGGTTTCACCATGCGTACCCGCTCGTCCACATGGCGGCCCGGACCTGCGACGGCTCGAAGAAAAGGTTCGACCAAACACCCCCGGACCACGTACACTCACTGCTCGACGGCCACCGAGAAGCCAAAGCTTCCACTGCCTGTACAGACAGCGGCGGGAGATGAGGTAGGTTGGTGGTCGCTACCGGAGCCGCGAGGCACCGTAGGGCAATAGCTCAATTGGTAGAGCACCGGTCTCCAAAACCGGCGGTTGGGGGTTCAAGTCCCTCTTGCCCTGCTGCTTGATCCGTATTCAGCCCGTTCGCTCCACAGAGCGAGCGGGCTTGATGCGGAGAGGGCACCGATCAGCACCCGCTTTAGCCGGCCGCTCGTGCCCTGTCGGGCACGCAGGTGATGCTCGGCAGGACCCGGATTCAGGTGAGGACGAGTGACGGAGACCACGGGCTCCACCGCAACGCCTGAGAGCGGCAACCCCGAGGGTGCCGACGGCGCTGCCGAGACCACGCCCGCCGAGGGCGATGAGAAGGCCCTTTCGCGCCGCGACCGCAAGCGGGCAGACCGTTCAGGCGACAAGAAGTCCGGCAAGCGGGCCAAGAAGGGCGCGTTCGCCCGTCTTGCCCTGTTCTACCGCCAGATCATCGCCGAACTGCGCAAGGTCGTCTGGCCCACCCGCAGCGAGCTGGTCAACTACACCACCGTCGTGGTCGTGTTCGTCGTCGTGGTGATGGCCTTCGTGGCCGGCCTCGACTACGGATTCTCCAAGCTCAGCCTCTGGATCTTCGGCTGACCGAGCGTCCCACCTGTGAAACAGCTTCCCGACCCGGGCCGATCCTCGGCCCGGGTCGAGCTGTCGGCGCCGAACGTACGAGGCCGCTACCGTTGACTCGGTACTGTTGAAGTCTCCGAGACGTCTCCTGGCGCCCGCGTGAGCGGAGCCGCGCCGAAGTCGATCCCGGAGCGCGCCACCTTCACCATCTCCAGGAAAGAAGCAGCCACCGTGTCTGAGTCCCCCCTGTACGACGCCGACGAGACCGTCCGCGAGGCGGATGTCGCCGCCGAGCTGGACGCGGCCGAGCTGGCTGTCGAAGCCGAGTCCGCCGAGCAGATCGTGGACGCCGCGGACAGCGACGAGGACGAGGCCGAGGCGTACGACGAGGCCGAGGCCGGCGAGCCCGCCGAGGAGGCCGCGCTGCACGTGGAGTCCGACGAGGAGCCCGCCGCCGAGGACGCCGCCGACGAGGAGGCCACCGACGAGGCCGCCGAGGAGGCCGAGCCGGCCGTCGAGGTCGACCCGGTCGCCAAGTTCCGCGAGGACCTGCGCTTCATGCCGGGCGAGTGGTACGTGATCCACACCTACGCCGGCTACGAGAACCGGGTGAAGCAGAACCTGGAGCAGCGCGCGGTCTCGCTGAACGTCGAGGAGTACATCTTCCAGGCCGAGGTGCCGCAGGAGGAGGTCGTCCAGATCAAGAACGGCGACCGCAAGACCATCCGCCAGAACAAGCTCCCCGGCTACGTCCTGGTGCGCATGGACCTCACCCCCGAGTCCTGGGGCGTCGTGCGGAACACCCCCGGTGTCACCGGCTTCGTCGGCAACGCCTACGACCCGTACCCGCTGACCCTGGACGAGGTCGTCAAGATGCTCGCCCCGGACGTGGAGCGCCAGGCGGCCAAGGAGGCCGGCAAGCCCTCCCCGGTCAAGCCCAGCGAGATCCAGGTGCTCGACTTCGAGGTCGGCGACTCGGTCACCGTCACCGACGGCCCGTTCGCGACCCTGCAGGCGACCATCAACGAGATCAACCCGGACTCGAAGAAGGTCAAGGGCCTGGTCGAGATCTTCGGCCGGGAGACCCCGGTCGAGCTCTCCTTCGACCAGATCCAGAAGAACTAGTACGAAGCCACTGCTTCGGGGCGGGGCTTCGGCCCCGCCCCGAAGTCGTTTTGGTCCAGCGGCGCATCCGCGTTAGCCTGGTCCGATGTGTGTGCAGGCGGCCGGGTGTCGCCCCGGCCTCGCACGCGCCAGCAATCACCTCTCGGAAGGACCCGGAGAGAAATGCCTCCCAAGAAGAAGAAGGTCACGGGGCTTATCAAGCTCCAGATCAACGCCGGTGCGGCCAACCCGGCGCCGCCGGTCGGCCCCGCGCTGGGCCAGCACGGCGTCAACATCATGGAGTTCTGCAAGGCCTACAACGCCGCGACCGAGTCGCAGCGCGGCATGATCGTGCCGGTGGAGATCACGGTCTACGACGACCGTTCCTTCACCTTCATCACGAAGACGCCGCCGGCCGCGCGCCTCATCCTGAAGGCCGCGGGCGTCGACAAGGGCTCCAGCGAGCCGCACAAGACCAAGGTCGCCAAGCTCACCAGCGCCCAGGTCCGCGAGATCGCCACGGTCAAGATGCCCGACCTGAACGCCAACGACCTGGACGCGGCGTCGAAGATCATCGCCGGCACCGCCCGGTCGATGGGCATCACCGTCGAGGGCTGACCAGCTCTTTTCGTCCCTGTGGTAGGGCCAGCGCGGCCCGTTGATACCACAACTCCATTCATCATTCAGGAGCAGCAGTGAAGCGCAGCAAGGCTCTGAAGGCCGCGGACGCTCAGGTCGACCGCGAGCGCCTTTACGCCCCCCTCGAGGCCATCCGCCTCGCCAAGGCGACCAGCACCACCAAGTTCGACGGCACCGTCGAGGTCGCCATGCGTCTGGGCGTCGACCCGCGCAAGGCCGACCAGATGGTCCGCAGCACCGTGATCCTCCCGCACGGCACCGGTAAGACCGCTCGGGTCCTGGTCTTCGCGACCGGCGAGCGTGCCGAGGCCGCGCGTGCTGCGGGCGCCGACATCGTCGGCTCCGACGAGCTCATCGACGAGGTCGCCAAGGGCCGCCTCGACTTCGACGCCGTCGTCGCCACCCCGGACCTCATGGGCAAGGTCGGCCGCCTCGGCCGCGTGCTCGGTCCCCGTGGCCTGATGCCGAACCCGAAGACCGGCACCGTGACCCCGGACGTGGCCAAGGCCGTGAACGAGATCAAGGGCGGCAAGATCGAGTTCCGCGTCGACAAGCACTCGAACCTGCACTTCATCATCGGTAAGGTCTCCTTCACCGACGAGCAGCTGGTCGAGAACTACGCCGCCGCGCTGGACGAGGTGCTCCGCGCCAAGCCGTCCGCCGCCAAGGGCCGCTACATCAAGAAGACCGCGGTCTCCACCACGATCGGCCCCGGCATCCAGGTGGACCCGAACCGCACCCGCAACCTCCTGGTCGAGGAGGACCCGGCCGCCCTCTGAGCCTCCCGCTCCGACCGGTAGCCGCGTCCTGGGCGCAGCAGTAGTCCGTACGACGGGCCCGTACCCCTTCACCGGGGGTGCGGGCCCGTCGTCGTTCCCGGACCGGGACCGGGGC
Source organism: Kitasatospora sp. NPDC087315 (assembly GCF_044744345.1). NCBI lineage: Bacteria > Bacillati > Actinomycetota > Actinomycetes > Kitasatosporales > Streptomycetaceae > Kitasatospora > Kitasatospora sp. NPDC087315. The sequence continues at coordinate 114,368 of NZ_JBIUYD010000003.1, forward strand.
GGGGCGCGACCGGTGCGCGGTCCGTCGTACGCTCGGCCGGTCCGCGCATGTGATCGATCAGCCGACCGCCGGAGTGTTGCCGTGCCGCCAGCCCTTCGACCCGCCGCCCTCGTGGCGGCCCTGTTGCTGCTCGGCGCCACGGCGGCGTGCAGCGGGATGGGAGTGCCGGGGAACCGCACCCCCGACGGCGAGCGGGGCACCGTCCGGCCGCCCAAGCAGGTCCTGCTCTCGGCCGTCCGGACGCTGGACGACGTCGGCGGCGCGCGGGTCGACGTGGTCGAGGAGGGCCCGGCCGGGCGGCGCACCGCGAGCGGCACGCTGGTCTGGGGCGCCCGCGACACGGCCGATCTGACCGTCACCGACGAGCTGGGCACCGGCCTGCTGACCGCCCGGAACGGCGCGCTCGACCTCGCGTACCAGGGCGGGCCGGCCAGGCACGCGGACCGGGCCGACGCTGAGTCGCTCGACCCGCGCGCGGCGGCCGGCGCCGGCCCGGGCGGCTACGCGGGCGGCTGGATGACCGGGCTGGTCGCCAACCCGGGCGGCCGGGCGTACACGATGGCGCTGACCGGCAGGTTCACCTCGCTCGGTGGCGAGGAACTGGCCGGCGCCACGGTGGCGCACTACCGGGCCACCGCTCCGGTGACCGACTTCTTCGGCGCCGATCAGGGGCTCACCGCCGACCGGCTCGCCGCGGTGCTGGCCTACTACCGGGAACGCGGGGTCACGGCGATCGGCTACGACTTCTGGGTCGCGCCGGGGGACCGCCTGCTGCGGCTGCGCGCCACCGCCCAGGGGACCGGCGCGACCGTGGTCACCACGACGGACGTCTCCGAGCCCGGGGCGGGTACGGAGCCACCGGCCGCGACGGACTGAGCCGCCGGGGGCCGCGCGTTGTGGCCGGGCGGACCTGGCGATCCGTTAGAGTCCGCTGCACATGAGCTGAGAATCAGCTTGGAGTTCGATCACATGGGGGACCCCCCATGCGCGCTCCGCGCCTCGCTTCCGTCGCCGTCACCGCGGCCGACGTGACGGGCGAGGGGGAGGCCGGGGCGATCGGGATCCGGGTGGTCGGCACGGACGGCGACCTCGGCGGCGAGAAGGACCTGCTCGCGCTCTTCGGCCGAGCCCGCCCGGCTCGCGTACGAGGGGGGTGGCGGCGGCAGGTCGCGGAGCGGGTGGCATGGTGAGCGGGGAGCGGAGCCGCCGGGACCGGTGGCCGGTCGAAAGGGGAGTCGGGCAATGGTGGTGCGGCGGCGACTGGCGGCCACGGTGGCTGCCGTGCTGCTGGCGAGCGGTCTGACGGCGTGCGGCCAGGCCTCCGGCCTCTCGCCGGAGCCGTCCGGCACCCCGACCCCGACCCCGACCAGCGCCTCCCCGACCGGCCCGGCCAAGCCGACCGACCGGTCGCCGCACGGTGTCCTGCTCTCGGCCCAGCTCGCGATGCAGACCGCCCGCCGGGCCAAGGTCAGCTACCGGCTGGGGGCGGACGCCGGCTCCGGACCGCTGTTCTGGCAGCCGAAGACCGCCCTCCAGGTCAAACGTTCCACCCCGGCCGACGCCGAGCAGCTGATCGTCGTGGACACCGTGGCCTACCAGGGCGGCGACACCGCCACCGCGGCCCGGCTGGGCGGGAAGCACTGGGAGCGGTTCTCCGGCGAGCCGGGCCAGGACGGCCACCGGGAGATCCCGTACGCGGGGCTGATCGACCTGCTCAACCCGGTCGAGGCGCTGGCCGCCGCCACCGCCGAGGGGACGGACCCGCAGTACGTCGGCGAGGAGAAGTTCGACGACTCGACGGTGGAGCACTACCGGGTCACCACCAGCGCCGAGCGGTACGCGGCCGCCCAGACCCAGCTGAGCCAGGCCCGCCGGGACGGGCTGCGGGCCGCGCTGGCTCCCGGCGGCTCGGTCTCGCTGACCCTGGACCTCTGGCTGAACGACAAGGACCAGCTGGTCAAGCTGGAGCGCACGGGGACCGGGGACAGCGGCCGGACGGACGACTCGGTGCTCTACACCGACTTCGCCGGCCCCCTCTCGGTGCAGGCCCCCGCCGAGGCGGACACCAAGGACGTCGGCACCCGCACCGTCTCCTCACTGGCCCGCTGACCGCGCCGCCGGCCGTTCCGAGGGGCCGACCTGCGCCGATTTGCCCCGGACGGCGGAGTACGGCTACTGTTACCGGAGCCAAAGACCGCTGGTTGTCGCCGTGCCTCCGCGAGGAGTACGGGACCGAAGGATCTGCGACTTGTCGCAGGCAGCCCGCGCAGGAGTGTTTGGAGCTTGGACTTCCGGGTTCGCGCGTCTCGCGTGCACCTGTCGAGGTCGAACTGAGCCCCGTGCGCCTGCGCACCGGGGCTCATCTGCTTTTCCGCAGGAGCTTTCCTTCCGTACGACCGGTCGGTCCGAGGCGCAGATGGTCGACTTTCGCGGTCGGCCCGACTTCGACATCACGGAAGGAGGCGTAAGCCTATGGCAAGGCCCGACAAGGCTGCCGCCGTCGCCGAGATCACGGACAAGTTCCGTGCCTCGAACGCGGCCGTGCTGACCGAGTACCGCGGTCTGACGGTGAAGCAGGTTAAGACCCTGCGTCGCTCGCTGGGTGACAACGCCCAGTACGCCGTGGTGAAGAACACGCTGACCAAGATCGCTGCCAACGAGGCCGGGATCACGGAGCTGGACGACCTGTTCGCGGGTCCGACGGCTGTTGCCTTCGTCACCGGTGACCCGGTGGAGTCGGCGAAGGCTCTGCGTGACTTCGCCAAGGAGAACCCCGCTCTCATCATCAAGGGCGGTGTCCTTGACGGCAAGGCGCTGACCGCCGATGAGATCAAGAAGCTCGCGGACCTCGAGTCCCGCGAGGTGCTGCTCGCCAAGCTGGCCGGCGCCATGAAGGGCAAGCAGTCGCAGGCTGCCGCGCTCTTCCAGGCCCTGCCCTCGAAGCTCGTCCGCACTGTGGACGCGCTTCGCGACAAGGTCGAGCAGGGCGGTGCCGGTACGCCGGCTCCCGCCGCCGAGGACGAGGCCGCGGAGTAGTACCACCATGTCCCTCCAGGACGTGGCCGCAGGCTGACCGCCTCGCTGCGGGCCCGTGCCCGCCCAACCCGTACATACGGCACCACCTGCCGATTTAGTGGAAGGACGCCAATCATGGCGAAGCTGTCCCAGGACGAGCTGCTCGCGCAGTTCGAGGAGCTCACCCTCATCGAGCTCGCCGCCTTCGTGAAGGCCTTCGAGGAGAAGTTCGACGTCACCGCTGCCGCCCCGGTCGCCGTGGGCATCGCTGCCCCGGGCGCCCCGGTCGAGGCCGCTGAGGAGCAGGACGAGTTCGACGTCATCCTCGAGGGTGCCGGCGACAAGAAGATCCAGGTCATCAAGGAGGTGCGCACCCTGACCTCCCTCGGCCTGAAGGAGGCCAAGGACCTCGTTGACACCGCTGGTGCCAAGGTCCTGGAGAAGGTTGCCAAGGACGTTGCCGAGAAGGCCAAGGCCGCCCTCGAGGCCGCCGGCGCCAAGGTCACCGTCAAGTGACTTGTTCCCGGCCCTGACGGCCGGGAGGCAGTACCCCCGAGCCCCCTCTGAGGGGGCCCGAGGCCGGGCCGATCACCCTTGCGGGTGGTCGGCCCGGCCTTTTCGCGTACCCGGCCCCAGCGGGCCCCCGGGAGGCCCGCCGCCAGTGTGGCCGAGAGCCCACTCGGCACTGTCGGTGCGGGCGGGTATGGTGATCGCTGTCATCGTCTGTGGCCCCCACCACGGCTTCTGTAACGCCAGGGGGCTTCCGGCCGATGGACGGGTCGAGGTCCGCGCCGGAGGCCGGCCCTTGACGAACCAGGCGCGGCGCGCGATTCTCAAGGCGCGAGTCCGCCCGGTTGGTTCGCCGCTGGATGCATAACCAGCGGCTTCAGCGGGAAGTGACTCCACGTGAGTTATGGGGCCCGGCGGTGTCCGGGCCAGTGCAGTACCCGGTGGACGTACGCGTCCGCCGGCTACCGGGAGGAGTCTCCGATTCGGTCTCCGAATCAGAGCTGGACAGCAGTGTGCCGTTTGGCTACACTGTCCCTTTGCGCTGCCTGTTAGCTGCTCCGTGACTCGTCGCCCGGAGTCGGCGTTGCCCTGAAGGGGTCTGGCACTGCCTTCGCAAAACGGCTCTGACCTGGGATTTCGATCCCGGCGGAGGCCAGTGGCGGAAGGCGGCACCAAACCCGTCCAGGCCCGGCTGGTACGCGCGCAGTGAGCTCCGAGCCCTCGGAAGGACCCCCCTCTTGGCCGCGCCGCGCAACGCCTCGAACAATTCCGCCGCATCCACCGCCCCGCTCCGCGTCTCGTTCGCGAAGATCAAGGAGCCCCTTGAGGTCCCGAACCTCCTGGCCCTGCAGACCGAGAGCTTTGACTGGCTGCTCGGCAACGCGGCCTGGAAGTCCCGGGTCGAGGCGGCCCTGGAGAGTGGTCAGGACGTCCCCACGAAGTCCGGTCTGGAGGAGATCTTCGAAGAGATCTCCCCGATCGAGGACTTCAGTGGGTCGATGTCGCTGACCTTCCGCGACCACCGTTTCGAGCCGCCGAAGAACTCGATTGACGAGTGCAAGGACCGCGACTTCACGTTCGCCGCCCCGCTCTTCGTCACGGCCGAGTTCACGAACAACGAGACCGGTGAGATCAAGTCTCAGACGGTCTTCATGGGCGACTTCCCGCTCATGACCCACAAGGGCACGTTCGTGATCAACGGCACCGAGCGTGTCGTCGTCTCCCAGCTCGTCCGTTCCCCCGGTGTCTACTTCGACTCCACCCTGGACAAGGTGTCCGACAAGGACATCTACTCCTGCAAGGTCATCCCCTCGCGTGGTGCCTGGCTCGAGATGGAGATCGACAAGCGTGACATGGTCGGTGTCCGCATCGACCGCAAGCGCAAGCAGTCCGTCACGGTGCTGCTCAAGGCTCTCGGCTGGACCAACGAGATGATTCTCGAGGAGTTCGGCGAGTACGAGTCGATGCGCGCCACCCTGGAGAAGGACCACACCCAGGGCCAGGACGACGCGCTGCTGGACATCTACCGCAAGCTGCGTCCGGGCGAGCCGCCCACGCGTGAGGCCGCGCAGACGCTGCTCGAGAACCTCTACTTCAACCCGAAGCGCTACGACCTCGCGAAGGTCGGCCGCTACAAGGTCAACCGCAAGCTGGGCAACGCCGAGTCGCTGGACTCCGGCGTGCTCACCGAGCCCGACATCATCGGTGCGATCAAGTACCTGGTGAAGCTGCACGCGGGCGAGACCGAGTGGCGTGACGACGCCGGCCGCGACATCGTGGTCGAGGTCGACGACATCGACCACTTCGGCAACCGCCGCCTGCGCAACGTCGGCGAGCTCATCCAGAACCAGGTCCGTACGGGTCTCGCCCGTATGGAGCGCGTCGTGCGCGAGCGCATGACCACCCAGGACGTCGAGGCGATCACGCCGCAGACCCTGATCAACATCCGGCCGGTCGTCGCCTCCATCAAGGAGTTCTTCGGCACCAGCCAGCTGTCGCAGTTCATGGACCAGACGAACCCGCTGTCGGGCCTGACCCACAAGCGCCGTCTGTCCGCCCTCGGCCCCGGCGGTCTCTCCCGTGAGCGCGCCGGCTTCGAGGTCCGTGACGTGCACCCCTCGCACTACGGCCGCATGTGTCCGATCGAGACCCCCGAAGGCCCGAACATCGGTCTGATCGGGTCGCTGGCCTCGTACGGCCGGGTCAACGCCTTCGGCTTCATCGAGACCCCGTACCGCAAGGTCGTCGACGGTGTGGTCACCGAGCAGGTGGACTACCTCACCGCCGACGAGGAGGACCGCTACGTCATCGCCCAGGCGAACGCCCCGCTGACCGCGGACCTGCACTTCGCCGAGCCGCGTGTCCTGGTCCGCCGCCGTGGCGGCGAGATCGACTACATCCCGGGCAGCGAGATCGACTACATGGACGTCTCGCCGCGCCAGATGGTGTCGGTCGCGACCGCCATGATCCCGTTCCTCGAGCACGACGACGCCAACCGCGCGCTCATGGGCTCGAACATGATGCGCCAGGCGGTGCCGCTGCTGAAGAGCGAGGCCCCGCTGGTCGGCACCGGCATGGAGTACCGCTGCGCGGTCGACGCCGCCGATGTCATCACGGCCGAGAAGGCGGGTGTCGTCCAGGAGGTCTCGGCCGACTACGTCACCGTGGCCAACGACGACGGCACGTACACCACGTACCGCGCCGCCAAGTTCACCCGCTCCAACCAGGGCACCGCCTTCAACCAGAAGGTGCTCGTGGACGAGGGCGCCCGGGTCGAGTCCGGCCAGGTGCTCGCGGACGGTCCCTGCACCGACGAGGGCGAGATGGCCCTCGGCAAGAACCTGCTCGTGGCGTTCATGTCCTGGGAGGGTCACAACTACGAGGACGCGATCATCCTGTCGCAGCGCCTCGTGCAGGACGACGTCCTCTCCTCGATCCACATCGAGGAGCACGAGGTCGACGCCCGTGACACCAAGCTGGGCCCCGAGGAGATCACCCGGGACATCCCGAACGTCTCCGAGGAGGTCCTCGCCGACCTCGACGAGCGCGGCATCATCCGCATCGGCGCCGATGTCGTCACCGGCGACATCCTGGTCGGCAAGGTCACCCCGAAGGGTGAGACCGAGCTGACCCCGGAGGAGCGCCTGCTGCGCGCGATCTTCGGTGAGAAGGCCCGTGAGGTCCGCGACACCTCGCTCAAGGTGCCGCACGGTGAGTCCGGCAAGGTCATCGGCGTCCGCGTCTTCGACCGCGAAGAGGGCGACGAGCTGCCCCCCGGCGTGAACCAGCTGGTCCGCGTCTACGTGGCCCAGAAGCGCAAGATCACCAACGGTGACAAGCTCGCCGGCCGTCACGGCAACAAGGGCGTCATCTCCAAGATCCTGCCGGTCGAGGACATGCCGTTCCTGGAGGACGGCACCCCGGTCGACATCATCCTGAACCCGCTGGGTGTCCCGTCCCGAATGAACCCGGGACAGGTCCTGGAGATCCACCTCGGGTGGCTCGCCAAGCAGGGCTGGGACGTCTCCGGCCTCGCCGACGAGTGGGCCCAGCGCCTGCAGGCGATCGGCGCCGACACCGTCGAGGGTGGCACCAACCTCGCCACCCCGGTCTTCGACGGCGCCCGCGAGGACGAGATCACCGGCCTGCTGGACAACACCACCCTCACCCGTGACGGTGAGCGCCTGGTGAACTCCACCGGTAAGGCCCGGCTGTTCGACGGCCGCTCCGGCGAGCCGTTCCCGATGCCGGTCTCGGTCGGCTACATGTACATCCTCAAGCTGCACCACCTGGTCGACGACAAGCTGCACGCCCGTTCGACCGGTCCGTACTCGATGATCACCCAGCAGCCGCTCGGTGGTAAGGCGCAGTTCGGTGGTCAGCGCTTCGGTGAGATGGAGGTGTGGGCCCTTGAGGCGTACGGCGCGGCCTACGCGCTGCAGGAACTGCTCACCATCAAGTCCGACGACGTTCTCGGCCGCGTGAAGGTCTACGAGGCCATCGTCAAGGGCGAGAACATCCCCGAGCCCGGCATTCCCGAGTCCTTCAAGGTGCTCATCAAGGAAATGCAGTCGCTCTGCCTCAACGTGGAGGTGCTGTCCTCGGACGGCCAGTCCATCGAGATGCGGGACTCCGACGAGGACGTGTTCCGCGCCGCCGAGGAGCTCGGCATCGACCTGTCCCGGCGCGAGCCCAGCAGCGTCGAAGAGGTCTGACGGAGGTTGGGCCGGCTGCCCGCTGAGCAGCCGGCCCGCCCCCAGGCCCCCCTCAGACCACATGAACGACTCTCGACTTACGAAAGAGGGCTTGACGACCAGTGCTTGACGTCAACTTCTTCGACGAGCTCCGCATCGGCCTGGCCACCGCCGACGACATCCGCCAGTGGTCGCACGGCGAGGTCAAGAAGCCGGAGACCATCAACTACCGCACCCTGAAGCCCGAAAAGGACGGCCTCTTCTGCGAGAAGATCTTCGGCCCGACCCGGGACTGGGAGTGCTACTGCGGCAAGTACAAGCGCGTCCGCTTCAAGGGCATCATCTGTGAGCGCTGCGGCGTCGAGGTGACCCGCGCCAAGGTGCGCCGTGAGCGGATGGGCCACATCGAGCTGGCCGCTCCGGTCACCCACATCTGGTACTTCAAGGGTGTCCCGTCGCGTCTGGGCTACCTGCTCGACCTGGCGCCGAAGGACCTCGAGAAGGTCATCTACTTCGCCGCCTACATGATCACCTGGGTGGACGACGAGCGCCGTCAGCGCGACCTCCCGTCCCTGGAGGCGCACGTCTCGGTCGAGCGTCAGCAGATCGAGAACCGCCGCGACTCCGACCTCGAGGCCCGTGCCAAGAAGGCCGAGACCGACCTGGCCGAGCTGGAGGCCGAGGGCGCCAAGGCCGACGTGCGCCGCAAGGTGCGCGAGGGCGCCGAGCGCGAGATGAAGCAGCTGCGCGACCGCGCGCAGCGCGAGCTCGACCGCCTCGACGAGGTGTGGGCCCGCTTCAAGAACCTCAAGGTCCAGGACCTCGAGGGCGACGAGCTGCTCTACCGCGAGCTGCGCGACCGCTTCGGCACCTACTTCTCCGGCTCGATGGGCGCGGCGGCCCTCAAGGACCGCCTCGAGACCTTCGACCTGGCGGAGGAGTCCGAGCGCCTGCGCGAGATCATCCGCACCGGCAAGGGCCAGAAGAAGACCCGTGCGCTGAAGCGCCTCAAGGTCGTCTCCGCGTTCCTGCAGACCACCAACAAGCCCAACGGCATGGTGCTGGACTGCGTCCCGGTCATCCCGCCGGACCTGCGTCCGATGGTGCAGCTGGACGGTGGCCGCTTCGCGACCTCCGACCTGAACGACCTGTACCGCCGCGTGATCAACCGCAACAACCGCCTGAAGCGCCTGCTCGACCTCGGTGCCCCCGAGATCATCGTGAACAACGAGAAGCGCATGCTCCAGGAGGCCGTCGACGCGCTGTTCGACAACGGCCGCCGCGGCCGTCCGGTCACCGGCCCGGGCAACCGCCCGCTGAAGTCCCTCAGCGACATGCTGAAGGGCAAGCAGGGTCGTTTCCGTCAGAACCTGCTCGGCAAGCGAGTCGACTACTCGGCCCGTTCGGTCATCGTCGTCGGCCCGCAGCTCAAGCTGCACCAGTGCGGTCTGCCCAAGGCCATGGCGCTGGAGCTCTTCAAGCCGTTCGTGATGAAGCGCCTGGTCGACCTGAACCACGCGCAGAACATCAAGTCGGCCAAGCGCATGGTCGAGCGCGCCCGCCCGGTCGTGTGGGACGTCCTCGAAGAGGTCATCGCCGAGCACCCGGTTCTGCTGAACCGTGCGCCCACCCTGCACCGCCTCGGCATCCAGGCCTTCGAGCCGCAGCTGGTCGAGGGCAAGGCCATCCAGATCCACCCGCTCGTCTGCACCGCGTTCAACGCGGACTTCGACGGCGACCAGATGGCCGTCCACCTGCCGCTCTCCGCGGAGGCGCAGGCCGAGGCCCGCATCCTGATGCTGTCCTCGAACAACATCCTGAAGCCGGCCGACGGTCGCCCCGTCACCATGCCGACCCAGGACATGGTGCTCGGTCTGTTCTTCCTCACCTCGGACCGCGAGAACGTGAAGGGCGCCGGCCGCACCTTCTCGTCGACCGCCGAGGCGATCATGGCCTTCGACGCCCGCGAGCTGGACGTCCAGGCCCCGATCGAGCTGCGTCTGCCGATCGGCACCGTCCCGCCGCGCGGCTGGACCCCGCCGGTGGACGAGGACGGCCAGTCGTCCTGGTTCGAGGGCGAGTCCTTCCGCCTGAGCACCACCCTGGGCCGCGCGCTCTTCAACGAGCTGCTGCCCGAGGACTACCCGTTCGTCGACTACGAGGTGGGCAAGAAGCAGCTCTCCGCGATCGTCAACGACCTGGCCGAGCGCTACCCGAAGGTCGTCGTCGCGGCGACCCTGGACAACCTGAAGGCGGCCGGCTTCCACTGGTCGACCCGTTCCGGTGTCACCGTCTCGATCTCCGACGTCGTCGTCCCGCCGAGCAAGGGCCAGATCCTTGAGGGCTACGAGGCGCAGGCCGAGAAGATCCAGAAGCAGTACGAGCGCGGTCTGATCACCAACGACGAGCGCAAGCAGGAGCTCATCGGCATCTGGACCCGGGCGACCAACGAGGTCGCCGAGGCCATGAACGAGAACTTCCCGAAGACGAACCCCATCTTCATGATGGTCGACTCGGGTGCTCGTGGAAACATGATGCAGATGCGCCAGATCGCCGGTATGCGTGGTCTGGTGTCGAACGCGAAGAACGAGACGATCGCCCGTCCCATCAAGGCGTCGTTCCGTGAGGGCCTGTCCGTGCTGGAGTACTTCATCTCCACCCACGGTGCCCGTAAGGGTCTGGCCGACACCGCTCTGCGTACCGCCGACTCCGGTTACCTCACCCGTCGTCTGGTCGACGTCTCCCAGGACGTCATCATTCGCGAGGAGGACTGCGGCACCGAGCGCGGCCTGAAGCTGGCGATCGGCTCCGTGGGCGTCGACGGTGTGCTCCGCAAGGCCGACGACGTCGAGACCAGCGTCTACGCCCGCATGCTCGCCGAGGACATCACGGTGGACGGCAAGCTCCTTGCCACCGCCAACACCGACCTCGGTGACGTGCTGATCGACGAGCTGATCCGCCACGGCATCGGCGAGGTCAAGACCCGCTCGATCCTGACCTGTGAGTCGGCCGTCGGCACCTGCGCCATGTGCTACGGGCGTTCGCTGGCCACCGGCAAGCTGGTCGACATCGGTGAGGCGGTCGGCATCATCGCCGCCCAGTCCATCGGTGAGCCCGGTACCCAGCTGACCATGCGTACCTTCCACACCGGTGGTGTGGCCGGTGACGACATCACCCAGGGTCTGCCCCGTGTCGTCGAGCTCTTCGAGGCCCGTACCCCCAAGGGTGTGGCCCCGATCTCGGAGGCCCAGGGCCGGGTCCGCATCGAGGACACCGAGAAGACCCGCAAGCTGGTCGTCACGCCGGACGACGGCACCGACGAGATCGCCTACCCGGTCTCCAAGCGTGTGAAGCTGCTCGTCAGCGAGGGCGAGGCGGTCGAGGTCGGCCAGAAGCTGACCATGGGTGCCACCAACCCGCACGACGTGCTGCGGATCATGGGCCAGCGTGCCGTCCAGATCCACCTGGTCGCCGAGGTCCAGAAGGTCTACAACTCGCAGGGTGTGTCGATCCACGACAAGCACATCGAGATCATCATCCGGCAGATGCTCCGCCGTGTGACGATCATCGAGTCGGGCGACGCCGAGCTGCTCCCGGGCGAGCTCGTCGAGCGCGGCCGCTTCGAGACCGAGAACCGTCGGGTGGTCTCCGAGGGCGGTCACCCCGCCTCCGGCCGTCCGCAGCTGATGGGTATCACCAAGGCCTCGCTGGCCACCGAGTCCTGGCTGTCGGCCGCCTCCTTCCAGGAGACGACCCGGGTCCTCACCGACGCGGCGATCCACGCCAAGTCGGACCCGCTGCTGGGCCTCAAGGAGAACGTCATCCTCGGTAAGCTCATCCCGGCCGGTACGGGTCTGCCCCGCTACCGCAACATCCGGGTCGAGCCGACCGAAGAGGCCAAGGCCGCGATGTACTCGGCCGTCGGCTACGACGACTACGACCTGTCGCCCTTCGGCGCCGGCTCCGGCCAGGCGGTTCCGCTGGACGACTACGACTACGGCCCCTACACGGGCTGACGGTCTCGTACCGCAGGGCGGTCACCCCGAATCGGGGTGACCGCCCTGCGGCGTTTCGGGGGCGGTCACCGCCGGGCCGCGCGCCAGTCCTCCAGCCGCCGGATCCGGGTGTGGGGGTCGGGGTGCGTGGAGAGCAGACGGGCGACCAGGCCCGGCCGCACCTGCCGGCCCCCGTTGGCCCTCCGGGCGGCTTCGAGCTCCGCCGCCTCCGCGGCCCGGAAGGTGTGCAGGACCTCCAGCATGGCGTCGGCGAATCCCGCTTCGGCCGCTTGCAGATCGGCCCGGAGCTCGGAGCGCCGGCCGACCGCCGCGATCAGGTAGGGCGTGACCAGGACCATCAGCAGCGGCGGGAAGACGAGCGCGGCGGCGACGGCCAGGGCGCCGCAGGCGATGGCCACCGCGAGGGCGCCGAGACCGGAGAAGAACGCGGTGAAGTGGAACAGGAAGGACGCCGCGAACCGGAACGCCAGCCAGGTGAGCCGGCCCGGCAGGGAGTACCAGTAGCCCAGCAGGGTGGCCCAGGCGTGACCGCCGCGGTGGTGGCCGAGTTCGTGGGCCAGGACGCCCGCGAGCTGGGCGGGCGGGAGCTTCTCCAGCGAGTAGCGGGTGACGCTGACGATGTGTCCGGCCGCCGCCGAGGCGTTGAGCTGGTGGTTCTCCTCGATCCAGAGGTCGTAGACGGAGCCGTCCACACCGGCCTTCATGGTGACCTGCTGCCAGATCGGCTCCAGCCGTTCCAGGTCGGAGCGGAGCGGGACCCGCAGATGGAAGAGGTAGCGGGCGAGCAGGCGCTCGGTGGGGCGGTGGAAGACCAGGGCGCCGGAGGCGACCCAGAGGGCGATCACCAGGTAGCCGAGGGCGGTCGGGAGGAGGAGCGAGAGCAGCCAGACCGTGGCCAGGCTGCAGAGGAAGTGCGGCAGCTGGAGGGCCAGCTGTCCGAGTGTGGTGGCGTCCGCGCCGCGCTGGCGGGCGGCGAGGTGGACCCGGCCGGTGTGCGGTGCGATGTCGACGGCAGGGTCGACCGGCCGGTCGGCGGACGGCTGCGGGGCCGTCTTCGGGGGCGCGGGGGGCGCCGTCCTCGAGGGTGTGGGGTACGGCGGTGCGACGGGTGGGACGGTCGGGTACGTCGGGGCGGGCCGGCTTTCGCCCGTCGGCGTCGGGTACTGCGGAGGGATCGTCGGGCACTGCGGTGCGGCGGGCTGGGGCGCGGCCGGAAAGGTCGGCTCGGACATGGCGGGATCCTCGGTGATGGGCGCGCGGGAACGGCGCCGGGCACGGTCGACGAGTGGTGCGGCGGTGCGGACGGACGTGCGGGAGGGGTCAGCCGATGAGCAGGGCCGTGACCAGCAGCAGCATCCCGAGCCCGAAGGAGAACACCCCGGTCCGGACCCAGCGGTGCTTCCGGGAGACGATCAGGCTGGTGTCGGCGAGTGCCGTCAGCACGCCCTCGGTGGCGAGCCGTTCGGTGTCGGCGAGGGCTTCGGCCAGCAGGCCCTGCCGGGTGGCGCGGCGTATGTCGCCGAAGTAGGCGAGCGGACGCCCCGGGCACCAGGTGCTCCGCCGGTAGCGGGGCAGGACCGCGAGCAGGAGCGAGAGCAGCGAGGCGGCCAGGCCGGCGGCGCCGGAGATCAGGAGCACCTCGGCCGGCCCGGCGAGCCGCTCCGGGCGCCAGTCGCCGCCGGCGAGCAGGCCTCCCAGGACTCCGACCAGCACGCCGAGGGCGGCGACCAGGATGGCGGCCTTGCTGTCCGCGCGGGCTATCTCGGTGCGCAACTCGGCGAGCAGCGCGGTCCCGCCGGCCGAACCGGCGGTCGGAGGCGGAGTGGGGGACGGCGCGGGGGACGGTGTGGGGGCGGTGGGCATGGTCGGCTCCACAGGTCAGTTCGGGTACGGAGCGGCCGGTCCGGTGCCCAGCTCCGGGGTGACGCCGGAGCCGGGAGCCTGGCGGAGGATGGCGGTGATCGCCTCCAGCGCGGCCCGGGAGGAGTCCTCCAGCTGGAACTGCTCGAAGGTGCCCTGGCCCAGCAGCTTTTCGACCAGATGGATCTGGTTGCGGACCAGGTCCTGTTGCTCACCGCGGAGGTGTTCGAGCGCCCGCGGCAGGTCGTCCGGGTGCTGGGCGAGCTGGAGGGCCCAGGCGGCCACCCCGCCCTCTTCCAGGTGGTACTGGTAGAACTTCGACTTCGCGGCGAGGATCTCGTTCTCCTCCTGGACCTGGCGCAGGGCGAGCGGGTGGGCCTGCCGGCTGAAGTGGTAGCTGCGGAGCAGTTCTTTCTGGGCCTGGGCGGCCGGGTCGAGGTCCAGCCGGACGGCGCAGGTCACCCGGAGCCCCTCCGTGTCGGCGAGCGGCTGCTCGTCGAGCGCCCGCTGGACGGCCAGTTCGGCCTCGCCGCTGAGGTCGGTGGCGAGCGTGCGGGCGGTGACGCGCATCCGCTGCCGGATCCGGGGGGCGAGCAGGGCCGGGACGTCGCGGATCCGGCTCATGACGACGCGTTCGGCGGCCGACACCTGCCAGTCGACGTCGACGACGGCCTCGAAGGCGCCGACGTCGTCCTGGCCGGGGAGCCGCTCGGTGAGACGGAGGTGGTGGACGGCGAGATCCACCTCGTACGCCGCCTGGTAGGCGCGGCCGACCAGATCGGTGAGGCCGGGGCGATGCGGCGGGAGGTAGACCTGGTAGCCGCCCTTGGCGGTGGAGAGGACCAGTGCGCTGTCGGCCTGGGTGGCCAGCCGCCGGGTCAGGCCGACCGACCTGCCCAGCGGGCGGACGGTCAGGACGGGGTCGGTCAGCGGGGTGGCGTGGCCCGCCGCGGCGTGGGGTCGGTGGTGCTCCGGCATGCGCTGGTGCTCCTGGGTCGAGGGCGGATCAGTGCGGGCTGAGGTTGAGCAGCAGCCGGTCCACGGCGCCGGTGCCGTCGGTGCCGAGGCCGTCGCGCGTGGTCCGGAGGAGGTGGCTGAGCCGCAGCCGGTCGCGGTCGGTGACGGTGAGTGCGGCGAGCAGGTCGGCGAGTTCGGCCTCGACCTCGGGCAGCGGGAGAGCGCTGAACAGCCAGCCGCGCAGGACCCGCAGGGCGGCCGGGCCGTAGCTCCGGTCGGCGAGCGCGGTCCGCCACAGGACGGTCAGCAGTGTCCGGACCGCCGCCGGTCCGTCCTGGCCCGGAAGGGTGGTGACTTCCACCGCCTCGCCCGGTTCGGGCCGGTGGCTCTCGGCGTACCAGCCGAGCAGCAGGGGCCGCCCGGCCGGGTCCTGCTCACCCTCGGTGCGCTGGGCGGCGGTCAGGAAGACGGCGAGTGCCAGCTGCCGCAGCTGAGGGGGGCCGGACAGCCACCGGACCAGCGCGGCGAGGGCCTCGGGGCCGGCGGGGGAGAGGATGAGCAGCTCGGCCGCCTCGACCAGGCCCAGCGCCTGGTACCCGGTGGGGTGTTCGGACGGCTGGGGCCGGTCCCCGAGCTTCACCTCCTCGGCGAGTTCGGTGAGTTCGTCCTCCGTCAGCCGGTCGGCGGCGAGGGCGAACGCCTCCAGGGCCTGGGCCGGCAGGAGGTGGCCGAGCAGCGCGTAGCCGCGGATGGCGCTCCAGCGGCGGCGCGCGTTGTCGTCCTGGCACCAGTCGTGCAGGATGCGCGGGACGGCCGCCGTGCCCGCGTAGTAGGCGAGCGCGAGGGTGTTGGCCGCCTGCAGACAGAGCCGGAAGTCCTTCGACTCGGACCAGGGCCCGAGCAGTCGGCCCATGGCCGAGGAGAGGTCGACGGAGGCGAGCAGGGCCGCGGCGGAGGCCACCCGGGTCCGGACCAGCGGCCGCGGGTCGGTGGCCAGCGCGTTGAGCCAGCCGAGGATGGCGGGCCGGGCGGAGGGGTGGCTGATCCAGGTCTCGCGCAGCAGGGTGTGCGAGGTCCGGTGGTCCGCGAAGGATGCCATCCGCTGGGGCACCGGGCCCCAGGGGGTCTGCTCGTTCTCCTCGGTCAGCTCGGCCCTGGCCAGCGCCAGCCGCTCCTCGATCGAATTGCCGAACGGCGGGATGCCCTCCTTCCGCCCCGGTGCGTCGATGGCTTCGAGCCGGCGGAACAGTTGGTCGGAGAGTTCCGCGGTGAGCGCGTACGGGGCGTGGTCGAAGACGGCCAGTGAGAGCAGGAACGCCTTCTCGCGGAGCGGGAGGTCAGGGTCCCCGAACCAGCGGCCGACCTGTTCCTGGACCACCCCCTGGCCGAACTCGGCGAGGCCGGGCTGGTCGTCGGCCTCGGTGGCGCAGCCGGCCAACGGCGCGGCGAACTCGGCGAGTTCCCTGATCGGACGGGTCTTGGCGAGGAACTCCAGGACCGGCGGCAGGGAGAGGAGCCCGGTGATCCGCTCGGCCGGCGCGCCGGCCAGCAGGCCACGCAGGTGGGCTGTCAGGACGTCCTCCGGGGCAGGGGGCTCCCAGTCGAGCGGTGCCAGCTCCCGGAAGGACGCGGACCTGGCGACGGTGATCACCAGATAGCTCTTCTCCCTGTCCAGGTACTCCCGCAGCCGGAGCAGGTGGTGCGGGCGGAACGGCCGGCTGCGCGGCGTGGTGTAGTCGGCCAGCAGATACCCGTCGGCCCGTTCGACGCCGGTGAGCAGGGACGAGGGCGAGACGTCGGGGTCGAGGCTGCGGATCCGGCGGGCGCCCAGCCGGTGGAGCAGCATCAGAGCGGCCGACCGGCGGCCGCTGTCGCTCCGGCCTGCCAGGACCAGGACCCGGGCTTCGCGCAGCATGTCGAGGGCCGCCGGGAACACCGGGCCGTCCTGGAAGACGCTTTCCAGGGCGTCCAGTTCGGGGGCGGGTACCTCGCCGGAACCGTGCAGGGGGGTGCCGAAGGCGGCGCCGATCCGAGCGCCGATCTGGTAGATCGTCGTCTTCTGGCCGGTGACGACGTCACCGTGCACCTGTCCGCCGGACACGGTGTGCTGGTCGCCGCCGACCAGGCCGCCACCGAAGTGCGGTGTCCCGCCGGTGAAGAAGTAGCCCTGGCCGGTGAAGCTCTCCGGCGCGTGCTCCAGCAGTTCCTGGGCGGCCTCCCAGGCGTTCTGCGGCTGCTCGGGCGGGGCTTCCTGCGGTTCCGGCTGCTCCTCGGCGGGCTGGGCCGGCTCTTGGTCGGCGGAGGCGGCGGCCGGCTGGGGGGCTTCGCCCGCCGGCTGGGCGGCGGTCATCGGTCACCGTCGGGGCGGGGAGTGCCGATGTTCACATCGCCGTGCACCTGTCCGCCGGAGACGATGTGCTGGTCGCCGGCGACCAGGCTGCCGCCGAAGGAGGGGGCTCCGCCGAGGAACTGGATGCCGCCGGCCGCCGCCCGGCCGGCGGTGCGCTCGGCGGGGGCGGGCTCGGCAGGGCTGGATTCGGCGGGGGCGGGCTCGGCGGGGCTGGGCTCCCGGCCGGTTGCGGAGGCGAGGGCGGCCCCCGCCCGGTTCCCGTGCAGCCAGGCGGTGAGCGGACCCTCCTTGCCCTCGGTGGTGATCCGGCGGAACTCCCCGGCGGGAACGCCGTGGTGGCCGTGCCGGACGATTCCCTGGTACACCGTGTCGGACACGCAGAGCACGCTCTGGCCGTCGCCGAGCGCGAGCGCCTCCCGCAGGGCGTCGGAGTCCAGCAGCCGGAACGCCTGGTTGAGATCCCAGCCGACCGCGCCGCCGAGGGCGCCGCCCAGTTCCTGCACCGCGACCTCACCGGCGGCCAGCACGGTCCGCAGCCGTACCCGGGCGCTGGCGGCCGCCAGCCGGTTGTTGCTCCGCAGCAGGGCGGGCGTCTCGGTGAGCAGGGCCCGCAGCAGCCGCGCCTTCGGCACGGTGGGGCTGATCAGCACCATCACCGCGTCCCCGCGGTCCTCCAGGCGCTGCTCGGTCGGCTCGACCCCCGCGCTCCGAAGGGTCTCGTGCAGCACGGAGTAGAGCATGCGGCGCATGAAGGCCTGTTCGACATCGTCGCGCCTGCCGAACTTCTCGATGTCGAACAGCAGGATGGTGCGGTTCACCGACTCGGTCATGGTTGCCTCTCGGGTTGTCCTCGGGCACCAGCCTGCGGGGACACCGCCGTTCGGCGTGAGGGCGGATGACGTACTCGCTCTGTGACCGTGTGCACAGAACCCGCCCGTCGGTCAGCCGAATTGGCCGCTGCGCCGGAGGACGTCGGGCCGGGCGATGACGAGGGAGCGGCGACGGGTGATCACCACCCCCCGGTCGCGCAGCGACCTGAGCAGCCGGGCGACGGCCTCCCGGGAGGCTCCGACCGAGCCGGCCAGCTCCTGTTGGCTGAGCGGGACGGTGATGAGAATGCCTTCGTCGGTCGGGCTCCCGTGGGTGCGGGCCAGCTCCAGCAGCAGGTCCGAAAGCCGCTCACTCACGCTGAGCGAGGCGAAGTCCAGCCGCCGGCGGTCCGCGGTGCGGAGGCGGTCGGTGGAGAGCGCCAGCAACTGGAGGGCCGTTGCCGGGGCCCGCTGCAGGTGGGCGGTGAACGTGGTCCGGTCGACCGCCACCGCCTCCACCGGTTCCAGGGTGGTCACCGTGGCGGCGCGGGGCCGCCCGCTGAGGGCGGCGGACTCGCCGACGATGTCGCCGGGGCCGCGCAGCGCGAGCAGCGCCTCGTAGCCGTTGGGCGCCGCCGCGGTGACCTTGAGCCACCCGTGCAGGATGAGCAGCACGTGGTCGGACGGCTCCTCCTGCCTGATCACGGTGGACCGGGGCGGGTACCGGAGCCGCCGGCCCAGGGAGAGCAGAGCGGTCCGCTCGGCCTGTTCCAGCCGGGCGAGGAAGG
Organism: Kitasatospora sp. NPDC087315; assembly: GCF_044744345.1. Lineage (NCBI taxonomy): Bacteria > Bacillati > Actinomycetota > Actinomycetes > Kitasatosporales > Streptomycetaceae > Kitasatospora > Kitasatospora sp. NPDC087315. The sequence goes on from NZ_JBIUYD010000003.1 coordinate 132,866, forward strand.
GCACCCGGTCGTCGAGGCTCCGCCCCGATCCGGGCCGGTGGCCGTCGGACTGCTGAACGGCCACGCTGGCAGGCGTGTTGACCATGGCTGAAGCCCCCGACGTGATCTCGCTTCGGCAGGTTGAGCGCGGTCAAACAAGCTACTCGCTACCGGGCCGGCTCGTCGGTGAATGGCGTAAATCGCCCCCGTCCGGCGGTGTTTCGCCCGGCTGCCCGGTGCGGCCCGAGGGGCCCGGGGAAACCGATTCGGTTTCCCGGCCGAAGTAGCGTAGAGTCGGGTTTACCGACGCGGGGTGGAGCAGCTCGGTAGCTCGCTGGGCTCATAACCCAGAGGTCGCAGGTTCAAATCCTGTCCCCGCTACTGCACTGAAGGGCCCGGAGGCATTTCGCCTCCGGGCCCTTCGGCATTTCCGGGCGGGTGGGGCGGTGTCTGCGGTCCCAACTCGCTCTCGGCTTCCGAAGCCGTTTCGGAACGGGCGCGGATGGCGCCGGGGTTTTCCCGGGCACACATTTCCTCCTTTCCTGAGCGAGGCCCGTTCTCCAGCCGCGGCACCCTCACCCCGGGAAGGCGCTGACGGGCCGGTGTGCGACGGGAGTTGACGCGGCGCATCCGGATTTCCGGTGGCGGCCGCGGCGCGGGTGCCCGTACCGTCCGGGGCATGAACGCGAAGCGCCCGCTGATCGCCGTGCTCACCGGTGCCGGCATCTCCACCGGCTCCGGCATCCCCGATTACCGCGGTCCGAACGGCCTCTGGCAGCGCGACCCGGCCGCCCAGGAGCTGGTCACCATCGGCCCCTACCTGACCGATCCGCAGGTGCGCCGGCGGGCCTGGCTGATGCGCCGGGACGCGGGCGCGCTCGCCGCCGAGCCCAACGCCGGCCACCGGGCGCTGGTCGAGCTGGAGCGCGGCGGCCTGCCGGTGCGGGTGCTCACCCAGAACGTCGACGGCCTGCACCAGCGGGCCGGTCTGCCCGCCCGCAAGGTGCTCGAACTGCACGGCACCGCACGGGAGGTGCAGTGTGTGCGCTGCGGGGTCCACGGGTCGATGGCCGAGGCGCTGGAGCGGGTCGCGGCGGGCGAGCCGGATCCCGCCTGCCAGGAGTGCGGCGGGGTGCTCAAGCCCCGCACGGTGATGTTCGGCGAGGCCCTGGATCCGGTGGTGCTCCAGCAGGCCGACGCCATCGCCAGGGCCTGCGACCTCTTCGTCGCGGTCGGCACCAGCCTCCAGGTCTACCCGGTGGCCGCCCTCCCGCAGATCGCCGTCGAGTCCGGCGCCCGTCTGATCGTGGTCAACGGCGAGCCGACCCCGTTCGACGAGGCCGCCGCCGAGGTGGTCCGTGAGCCGATCTCCATCGCCCTCCCGGCGCTGGTCCGGCGGCTGCTGGCCGGATCGGTCTGACCGGGTGGGCCCCGGGGCGAACCGGCCGCATGCGTACGATAATCCTTCCGGCTTCCCCTCACAGCCTGGAGTGATCGAGCAATGACGACGACGGCGAAGTTCGACCCCTGGTCGGCGGCGTTCGTGGCCCATCCGTACGACGCGTACGCCGAGCTGCGCGAGCAGGCGCCGGTGACGTACTACGAGCCGACCGGGCAGTGGCTGGTGTCGCGCTTCGAGGATGTCAGCGCGCTGCTGCGGGACCGGCGGCTCGGGCGCACGTACACCCACCGGTTCACCCACGAGGAGTTCGGCCGGCCCGTGCCCGACCCGGCGCACGAGCCGTTCCACACCCTCAACGACCACGGGCTGCTCGACCTGGAGGCCCCGGACCACACCCGGATCCGCCGGCTGGTGTCCAAGGCGTTCACCCCGCGCATGGTCGAGGGGCTGCGGCCGACCGTCCAGCGGCTGGCGGGGGAGCTGGTGGACGGGCTGCTCGCGGCCGGCGGCGGGGACCTGATCAGCGCCGTCGCCGAGCCGCTGCCGGTCGCGGTGATCGCCGAGATGCTGGGCGTGCCGGCGTCCGACCGGCACCTGCTGCGGCCGTGGTCCGCCGACATCACCGGCATGTTCGAACTCAACCCCACCGAGGAGGCCGCCCGCCGGGCCGTCACGGCGAGCATCGAGTTCTCTGACTACCTGCGGACCCTGATCCGCGAGCGCCGGACCGCCCCCGGCTCCGACCTGATCAGCGCGCTGATCCAGGCCCAGGAGGGCTCGGACGCGCTCAGCGAGCAGGAGATGATCTCCACCTGCGTGCTCCTCCTCAACGCCGGCCACGAGGCGACCGTCAACACCACCGGCAACGGCTGGTGGGCGCTCTTCCGCAACCCGGACGAACTCGCCCGGCTGCGCGGCTCGGTGGACGAACTGCTGCCCACCGCCGTCGAGGAGCTGATGCGCTGGGACACCCCGCTGCAGATGTTCGAGCGCTGGGTGCTGGAGGACATCGAGGTGCGCGGGGTGACCATCCCGCGCGGCTCCGAGATCGCGCTGCTCTTCGGCTCCGCCAACCGCGACCCGGAGCGTTTCGCCGACCCCGACCGGCTCGACCTCGGCCGCGCCGACAACCCGCACATCACCTTCGGCGCCGGAATCCACTTCTGTCTGGGCGCTCCCCTTGCCAGACTTGAGCTCACCGAGTCGTACGGCGCGCTGCTGCGCCGGGCGCCGGGCCTGCGGCTGGTCCGCGAGCCCGAGTGGCGCCCGGGTTATGTGATCCGCGGGCTGGAGGAACTGCTGGTCGAGGTCTGAGGCCCCGAGAGGCCCGGGCCGCCGGGAGACCCGGGCCGCCGGGAGACCCGGGCCGACCGAGGTCCGGGCCGCCGGAAAGGGCGTGGCGGAACCGCTCGGGCCGGTGCCGCGTCGAACCGCCATGACGAGCCGCACCAGCCGCAATCGCAGCCACCGCCGTCTCCACCGCGACGGCCGCCCGCCCGCCGCCCGCAGCTCCCGCGGCCCGGCGGCGCTGCTGCTCACCGCCGCGCTCGCCGCGTCGCTGCTCACCGGCTGCGGCAGCACCGGCGCCGCCGACCCCGTGGTCGTCCGGGTCTCGGCGCCCGAGACCCCGGCGCCCGTCGACCCCGCCCGGGTCGCCGCCACCGCCACCGCCACCAGCGCCTTCGGCCTGGACCTTCTGCACACCCTCACCGCGGCCCCCGACCAGGCGGGCCGCAACCTCGTGCTCTCCCCGTCCGGCCTGGCCACCGCGCTCGCCATGCTGCTGCCCGGCGCCCGCGGCGCCACCGCCGACGAACTCGCCAGGGCCCTGCACACCGACCTCGCCCCGGAGCAGTACGCGCTCGCCACCGGCGCCCTCAACCGCCGTGTCCCGCCGACCGACGGCCTGACCCTGCGCCAGTCCGACGCGCTCTGGGCCCAGCAGGGCTTCCCGCTCGGCCAGGACTACCTGCGCACCCTCGCCGCCGCCTTCGACACCGGCGTCCACGCCACCGACTTCGCCAAGGACCCGGACGGCTCCCGCAGGACCGTCAACGCGGCCGTGGAGAAGGCGACCGAGGGGCGGATCAAGGACCTCTTCGGGAAGGGCGCGATCACCTCGGACACCAGGCTGGCGCTCACCGACGCGCTCTACCTCAAGGCGAAGTGGGCCTCGCCGTTCAAGGCCGCGCACACCTCCGACCGGCCGTTCCACCGGCTGGACGGCTCCGCGCCGAACGTCGGCACGATGGGCCAGACCGGCACCTTCCGCTATGCCGAGGGCTCCGGCGGCATCCTCGGGGAACCCTGGCAGGCCGTCGAACTCCCCTATGAGGACGGCGGGTTGGCGATGGATCTGGTGGTGCCGGCGCAGGGCGGCTTCGCGGCCTTCGCCAAGGGCCTGGACCAGGCCCAGCTCGACACGATCCTCGGCGCGCTCGCCGAGCGGCCGGTCGATCTGACCCTGCCGCGCTTCCGCTTCGACACCGCCGACGACCTGGTGCCCGCGCTGCGCGCGCTCGGCGTGGCGGCGGCCTTCGACGCGGCCGACCTCAGCGGCCTCACCGGGCCGGGGGCGCACGAGTCGCTGAGGGTCGGCACGGTGGTGCAGAAGGCCACCGTCCAGGTGGACGAGGAGGGCACGGTGGCCGCCGCGGGCAGCGGCGTGGGCGTGGTGGCAACGGCCGCGCAGGCCCCGCGGCAGGCCGTCGAGCTGCACATCGACCGGCCGTTCCTGTTCCTGGTCCGGGACACCACGACCGGCCGGCCGCTCTTCCTCGGCCAGGTCACCGACCCGCAGGCCGGGTGACCGGGCGCCGGCTCACCCGGCCGGGTAGCGCCCGCCGAGCGCCGGGTGGGCCGGCTCCCGGCTGCCGAACAGCACCACCAGGTCGTCGGCGACCCGCAGCAGCGTCTCCCGGCCCTCGACCGCCTCGGTCCACTCCGCCGGCAGGGCCGAGGCGCCGTACGCCGCGCCGACCAGGTTGCCGCAGACCGCGCCGGTCGAGTCGCTGTCCCCGGAGTGGTTCACCGACAGCAGCAGCGCCGCCCGGGCCCGGTCCGGCCCGGAGGCCGCGGTCAGCAGGCAGTACACCGCGATGGCCAGGCACTCCTCGGCGATCCAGCCGAGTCCGACCCGCTCCACCGCGTCCGCCGACGGCTCGCCCTCCTCGGCCACCCGCACCGCCCGGTGCAGCGCCCGGACCGTCTCCTCGGCGCCCGGCCAGGTGCCGGTCTGCTCGACGGTCCGCCCGACCGCCGTCCACGGCTCGACCCCGTCCGCCAGCCGCTCGACCAGCGCCGCGAAGGCGCCCGCCGCCAGATAGCCGGTCGGGTGCCCGTGGGTGAGCTGCGCGCACTGGGCGGCCAGTCCGAAGGACTGCTCGACGCCCAGCCGGGCCAGCCCGAACGGCGCCGAGCGCATCACCGTGCCGCACCCCTTGGAGTGCGCGTTGACCGGCCCCGGCTGCCCGAACGCGACCGGCGCCGGGAACTCCGGGTACTGCGACACCCCGCTCAGGCAGGCGTTGCCCGGGGCCCGCCGCGCGTACAGGAACGGCTCGCGCAGCAGCCAGCCGTCGTACGGGCGGGGGAGTGGACCGGGGTCGGGCGCGTCCTGCTGCTGCGTCAGCAGCCAGCGCCGGTAGGCACCGTGGACGGCCTCCGGCACCGAGCCGCCGCCCGTCCAGCCCCGGACGAAGCCGCGGATCAGCCCCTCGGCGGTGAACAGCGTCATCTGGGTGTCGTCGGTGACCTCGGCGACCCGGCCGCCGGCCGGCAGCCCGGTCACCCCGGCCGGGCCGTACCGCTCCCGGATCTGGTAGAGCTGCTGGAACTCCACCGGCCAGCCGAGAGCGTCCCCGACCGCCCCGCCGAGCAGCGCCCCGCGCACCCGGTCCGTGTACCCCGACTCCGTCATCGTCGGTCCCCCTCGTTCGCAACGGATTCCGTTCTATCAGGCCCGGCCCCACGGCCTAGCCGCGGATCTCCCCGGCCCGGCCGTGCAGGGCGGCCCGGTCGGCGGCCGCCCGCCCGGCCGCCCAGCCCTCGCCGTCGCTCACCCGCACCCGCTGCGAGACCAGCTTCGGGAACATCCGCCCGACCTCCTGGTCCACCGCCTCCGAGCGGGCCGCCAGCGCCGGCAGCAGCCGCTCGTCGGGCACCAGTTGCTCCTCGGTGCCGTCCTCGCGCAGGTGCCGCCCGGCCGCCGCGGCGCTGGTGGCCTGCTCGGTGGCGGCGGTCAGCCGCTCGCGGATCCGCGCCGCGTACGCCACCAGGAAGGACTGCCGGAACGCCTTGGTCCGCGAGGCGCCGTCCAGGTGCTGGCGGGCGCCCGACCTGTTCATGGCCGCGGTGGCCTGCACCAGCAGCGAGGTGTACAGCAGTTCGACGCCGTCCAGGTCGCCGTCGAAGCCGATGATGGTGCAGAAGCCGAACTCCTTCGCCCACACCACCCGGCACCGGTTCGCCGCCGCCACCGCGTCCAGCAGCATCGCCTTCGGGCTCTCGTACGGGTTGTCCACGCCGATCCGCAGCGACGCCGGGGCGTCCCGGTCGGCGCTGACGGCCAGCAGCGCCTCGTCGATGCTGTGCTGGGCGATCAGCTGCTGGGCCTTGGCGGTCAGCGCCTCGGCCTCCTCCGGGTACTCGGTGGACTCGGCCTTCGCCAGCAGCGCCCGGATCCGCGACAGCATCCGCGGCTCGCCCGGCACCGGGCGCCGCGCCCGGTGTTCCACCCGGGGCGCCTGCCCGGGCGCCGGGCCGACCGGGGCGATCGGCGGCAGCCGGCCCCAGGTCCGCAGCAGCTCCAGTACGGCGGTGGCCAGCGCGAAGCGGTCCAGCCGGTGCCGGTGGGCGAAGGCGGCGAGGTACGCCTCGTCGTCCGGCCACCAGGCCTCGGTCTCCAGCTCGCGCAGCTGCTCCTGCCAGCGCCGGTCCAGCGCGGCCGCCGGGTGGCGTCGGCCCTCGGCGGCGATCAGGTCCACCGCGAGCGCCAGATGGACCGGCTTCAGCTCCCGCCGCACCACCCGGGTCAGGTCCGCCGGGCGCCACCCGGCCGACCAGCACCGCCCGACCGCCGTGTCCGCGTGGCCCAGCAGCGCCCGGCTCACCGCCGGCCACTGCCCGGCCGAGGCGGCCAGCAGCGAGGCCCCGGTGTCGAGCGCGAGATCCAGCCCGTCCTCCGGTGCCGTCAGCACCGCCCGCAGCGCCTGGTCCAGCAACGGCCCGGCGCTCCCGTTCGCCCCGGCCCCGCCGTGCTGCCTGCGCTTGCCCACGGTGTGTCCCGTCCTCGTCACGCCCGGTCCCGTGACCGGGCCGGCTCTCCCGCCCATGATGCCGGAGCGCCCGGCCCCACCGCGGGGACCGGGCGCTCCGGCGGACGCTTCAGCGGGACGGGCTCAGCGCTCGACGGCCTTGGCGAGGATCTCCGGGCCGCGCTCCAGCAGCCGGCCGGCGGCCAGCCGGATGCCGAGGACGGCGACCAGGGCTCCGTAGAGCGGCCCGAGCAGCAGGACCGGCCAGGCGGGGCCGTCGGTGATCAGGGCCCAGCCGAGGTAGCCGGTGACCGGCAGGCAGAGCAGCGTCGCACCGAACACCGAGCCGAAGCTGTTGAGCATCACCAGCCCGCCCTGGCCGGGGGCGGCGTTGCGCATCGGGTTGCTGTCGGCGGGCATGGTGTACGGCGCCAGCACGCTCAGGACGGAGCCCAGCGCGATGCCGCAGCCGAGCAGGGCCAGCGCGAGACCGAGCGCGGGGGCCAGGCCGGCCCAGTCGCCGGTGACGGCGGCCAGCGCCACCGCGAGCAGCACGGTGACCGGCAGCGCGTAGGAGAGCACCGCGTACGCCCGCCCGCGCAGCTCGTCCCGGGCGTCGGCGGGGGTGCGCAGGGTGGCGGCGACCATCCAGAACGCCGAGCCGTCCATGCCGAACAGGTTGAGCATCTGCAGGCCGAGGAACATCCCGGCCATCGCCACCAGGTAGACGCTCGACCAGCCCTGGATCACCGACAGCACGCAGAGCACCAGCGCCATCCCGATGCTGGTGAACACGGCGGCCTTGGCCCGCGGCTCCCGCCAGGCGTAGCGCAGGTGACGCTGCATCACCGCGCCGGTCCGGCCCTCGGGCAGGAAGCCCCAGCCGCGCGAGGCCCGTACGCCGCGCGCCACCTCCAGGGTGGAGGCGTCCGCGGTGACCATCAGCTGCTGGAGGCTGCCGCGCCACCAGCGCAGCAGCAGCGCCAGCAGCACCGCGGTGGAGGCCAGCTGGAGCACGGCGAGCCCGTACCGCCCCTCGCCGGCGGTGCGGGCGGCGTCCACCGCCCCGACGGGCGGCACCCAGCGCAGCACGGAGGCGATCGACGCCAGCGGGCTGAGGTCGAGGCCGTGCTCGCCGGTCTTGCCGAAGACGCTCTGGGAGCCGATGTTGGCGATCTGGATCAGCAGCGCGAAGAGCAGCCCGCCGAAGATCGCGAAGTCCTTGCCGCGCCGGCTGGAGAGCAGCCGGGCGTTGCCGGCCGCCACCGAGCGGGACAGCGTCACCAGGCTGACCACCGCGAGCGGGACGCCCACCACCGCGGCCACCGCCGAGGCGGCGCCGTTCGCGCCGGACAGGGCCGCGCCGGTGACCAGCACCAGGGAGACCAGTGGCCCGGGGCCGATCAGCGCGGCCAGTACGGAGCCGCGCAGCAGCGGACCGGGGCGCAGCGGCAGCATGGTGAGCCGGGTCGGGTCGGCGCTCTCGTCGCTGGCGAACAGGAAGAGCGGCAGCGCGGCCCAGCCGATGGCGAGCGCGCCGACCAGCATCACGCCCGCGTCGCCGGCGCCGCGGTGGCCGTTCAGCAGCACCATGCCCAGCGCGATCAGGGCGGAGAGCAGCAGGCCGAGCACCGCGCCGATGATGTAGACGGCGGCCCGTCCGGGGCTGCGCCGGAGGCCGTTGCGGAGCAGCCGGAGCTTGAGCGAGACGAGGGCGCGGACCACCGCGCGCCCGTCGGGCACCGGGGTGCGGGCCTCGCGTATCCCGCCGGTCACGCCGGCCACGCCGCTCACTGCCCGCCCCCGAGCCAGCCGAGGGCCTGCCCGTCGTCCTCGCGTACGCCGATCAGCGCGAGGAACGACTCGTGCAGGCTGCGCTCGCCGCGGACGGTGTCCAGCGGGCCCTGGGCGATCACCTGGCCGGCGTTGATGACGGCGACCCAGTCGCAGAGCTGCTCGACGAGCTCCATGACGTGGCTGGAGAACACGACGGTGGAGCCGGCCGCCGCGTACCGCTTGAGCACGCCGCGGATGGTCTGGGCGGAGACCGGGTCGACGCCCTCGAAGGGCTCGTCGAGGAAGAGCACGTCGGGGTTGTGCAGCAGCGCGGCGGCCAGGCCGATCTTCTTGCGCATGCCGGTGGAGTAGTCGGCGACCAGCTTGTCGGCGTCGCCGGCCAGGTCCAGGACGGCGAGCAGCTCCTCGGCGCGGCGGTCCACCTCCGCGCCGGGCAGGCCGCGCAGCCGGCCGTTGTACTGGAGCAGTTCACGGCCGCTGAGCCGCTCGAACATCCGCAGGCCCTCGGGCAGGATGCCGATCCTGGCCTTGACCGCGACCGGGTCGGCCCAGACGTCGGCGCCGTGCACCAGGACGGTGCCCTGGTCGGGCCGGAGCAGGCCGGTGACCATCGACAGGGTGGTGGTCTTGCCGGCGCCGTTCGGGCCGACCAGCCCGATGAACGCGCCGGCCGGAAGCTCCAGGCTCAGCCCGGCCACGGCGGCCTGGCTGCCGAAGCGCTTCCACAGCCCCCGGATGCTGACGGCGGCGGGGGTGCTGGACACGGGGGCGGGGAACGGCGGCGGTGCTGACGCCTGCATGGCGGCCTTCTCTGTTCGGTGGTAGGGCTGCGGTCCAGGCCAGCCTGCCATTGCCCGGGCGGACTGTCGCCCGGGTGGGCGATCTTCGGCGGGTCTGGGCCGAACGGATGAAGGCCGAAGTGACGGTCCCTCGCCCGACCGGTGTGAGCGCGCCACATGCTCGTCGGGAAAAGTGGCAACTACTCAGGACCCCCGTTCGTCCTGCACTATGAAGGTCGGTGAGCGCGCGCGGCGCGCCGGGGCGTCGGGAGGTGGCGGATGGCCGTTCAGCCGTGGGGCGAGCAGGGCCCCGGGTACGGTGGTCGGCCGCCGCAGGTGCCGGCCAAGCCGTACGCCGGGTCCTGGCAGCCCGCGCCCACGCCGCAGTCGGCGATGCGGGCGGCGCACACGGACCGCGACCGCACGATCGACGTGCTGAAGGCCGCCTTCGCCGAGGGCCGGCTCTCCGCGGACGAGTACGGGCAGCGCTTCGAGGCGGCGAGCGGCGCGCAGACCTACGGCGAGCTGGCCCGGCTGGTGGCCGATCTCCCGTCCGGTCCGATGGTGACGCCGATGCTGACGCCGATGGGCGCACCGGCCCCGGTGGTCCCGCCGACCTTCCTGCCTCCGCCGCCGCGCCGCACCAACGGCGCCGCGGTGGCATCCCTGGTGCTCGGCGTGCTGACCCTGCCGACGATGGGGATGACCGGCCTGCCCGCCGTGATCTGCGGGCACATCGCCAAGAGGCAGCTGTCCGTCCGGCAGGAGGAGGGCGACGGCATGGCCGTCACCGGCCTGGTGCTGGGATGGCTCTCGGTCGCCGGCTGGACCCTGCTGCTCCTCGCGGGGATCTTCTTCAGCGGTGGCGGCGGCTCCGGATCGTACTGACGGCACCCCGCCCCGGGCGGTGGGAGGCGGCTGCGGTGGCGACGGGCTCCGGACTGTGGTAGAGCGGCAGGTAGGCGGTCCGACACCGGACGTCCGCTCGCGGGACATCCCCGCGACATCCGGCCGACGGCCGCGACCTGCGGCGTTGCATTTGTTTTGACCGAGCTCCATGCGCTAGGTACGCTCTGACCTTGTGCCTGGGGTGTCCCCGGGTCCTTGTGCGTGCATGCACACCGGTCGCCGCGCCGAGCCGGAGCGCCTTCCAGCGCCCCGCGCGTTGAGCGCCGTCGCTGTACATCAGCTCATGGGATTCCGTGTCGGAATAAGCCCAACACACCCGACCGCGTGGGTCGACCACGGGGCCGTGTGTGAGGGAACACCACAGGTTAGTTCCACCAAGCCTTGGCACACAGAAAACGGAGAAACGGTGCCTACGATCCAGCAGCTGGTCCGAAAGGGCCGGCAGGACAAGGTCGAGAAGAACAAGACTCCCGCGCTGAAGGGCTCGCCCCAGCGTCGCGGGGTCTGCACGCGTGTGTACACGACCACCCCGAAGAAGCCGAACTCGGCGCTTCGTAAGGTCGCCCGTGTGCGCCTCACCAGCGGGATCGAGGTCACCGCTTACATCCCGGGCGAGGGCCACAACCTGCAGGAGCACTCCATCGTGCTGGTGCGCGGTGGTCGTGTGAAGGACCTTCCTGGTGTCCGCTACAAGATCATCCGCGGTTCGCTTGACACCCAGGGTGTCAAGAACCGCAAGCAGGCTCGCAGCCGCTACGGCGCCAAGAAGGAGAAGTAAGAATGCCTCGTAAGGGCCCCGCCCCGAAGCGTCCGGTCATCATCGACCCGGTTTACGGCTCCCCGGTCGTCACCCAGCTGGTCAACAAGATCCTGCTGCACGGCAAGCGCTCCACCGCCGAGCGGATCGTCTACGGCGCCCTCGAGGGCGTTCGTGAGAAGACCGGCTCGGACCCGGTCGTGACGCTGAAGCGCGCGCTGGAGAACGTCAAGCCGGCCCTCGAGGTCAAGTCCCGCCGTGTCGGTGGCGCGACCTACCAGGTCCCGGTCGAGGTCCGTCCGGGCCGCGCCAGCACCCTGGCGCTGCGCTGGATGGTCGGTTACTCCCGCGCCCGTCGCGAGAAGACCATGACCGAGCGCCTGATGAACGAGATCCTCGACGCCAGCAACGGCCTGGGCGCTTCCGTGAAGCGTCGCGAGGACACCCACAAGATGGCCGAGTCCAACAAGGCCTTCGCGCACTACCGCTGGTAGTCCCTACCCCGTCACTAGACAGAGAGAGAACGAGCCACCATGGCTGCAACCTCCCTTGACCTCGCCAGGGTCCGCAACATCGGGATCATGGCGCACATCGACGCGGGCAAGACCACCACCACCGAGCGGATCCTGTTCTACACCGGTGTCTCGTACAAGATCGGTGAGGTCCACGATGGCGCTGCCACCATGGACTGGATGGAGCAGGAGCAGGAGCGCGGCATCACGATCACGTCGGCCGCGACGACCTGTCACTGGACGGTCGACGACGTCGACAACACCATCAACATCATCGACACCCCGGGTCACGTCGACTTCACCGTCGAGGTGGAGCGTTCGCTGCGCGTCCTCGACGGTGCGGTGACGGTGTTCGACGGTGTCGCCGGTGTCGAGCCCCAGTCCGAGACCGTGTGGCGGCAGGCTGACCGCTACGGCGTCCCGCGCATCTGCTTCATCAACAAGCTGGACCGCACGGGCGCGAACTTCTTCTTCTGCGTCGACACCATCGTGGAGCGCCTCGGCGCGACCCCGCTGGTGATGCAGCTCCCGATCGGTGCCGAGGCGGACTTCAAGGGCGTTGTCGACCTTGTCCGCATGAAGGCGCTGGTCTGGTCCGCCGAGGCCGCCAAGGGCGAGATGTACGACATCGTCGACATCCCGGCCGAGCTGCAGGAGCAGGCCGACGAGTACCGCGAGGCGCTGCTCGACACCGTGTCGAACGTCAGCGACGAGGTGATGGAGCTCGCCATGGAGGGCGAGGACGTCCCCGAGGAGCTGCTCTACGCCGCGATCCGCAAGGGCACCCTGGAGTCGGCCTTCACGCCGATCTTCTGCGGTACCGCGTTCAAGAACAAGGGCGTTCAGCCCCTGCTCGACGCGGTCGTCAAGTACCTGCCGTCGCCGCTGGACATCGAGTCCATCGAGGGCACCAAGCCCGGTGACGACACGGTCAAGATCTCCCGCAAGGCCTCGGACGACGAGCCGCTCGCCGCGCTCGCGTTCAAGATCATGTCGGACCCGCACCTCGGCAAGCTCACCTTCGTCCGGGTTTACTCGGGCCGCCTGGAGTCCGGCACCTCGGTGCTGAACGCCGTCAAGGGCAAGAAGGAGCGCATCGGCAAGATCTACCGCATGCACGCGAACAAGCGTGAGGAGATCGAGTCGGTGGGCGCCGGCGACATCATCGCCGTCATGGGCCTGAAGCAGACCACCACCGGTGAGACGCTGTCCGACGAGAAGAACCCGGTCATCCTGGAGTCCATGGACTTCCCGGCCCCGGTCATCCGCGTCGCGATCGAGCCCAAGTCCAAGGGTGACCAGGAGAAGCTGGGTGTCGCCATCCAGCGTCTCGCGGAGGAGGACCCCTCCTTCCAGGTCAACACGGACGAGGAGACCGGCCAGACCATCATCGCGGGTATGGGCGAGCTGCACCTCGAGGTGCTGGTCGACCGTATGCGCCGTGAGTTCAAGGTCGAGGCCAACGTCGGCAAGCCGCAGGTCGCGTACCGCGAGACGATCCGCAAGGCCGTCGAGCGTATCGACTACACGCACAAGAAGCAGACCGGTGGCTCCGGCCAGTTCGCGAAGATCCAGATCGCGATCGAGCCGATCGAGTCCGGCGAGGGCTACGAGTTCGTGAACAAGGTCACCGGTGGCCGCGTGCCGAGGGAGTACATCCCCTCGGTCGACGCCGGCTGCCAGGAGGCCATGGAGTTCGGTGTGCTCGCCGGCTACCCGCTGCAGGGTGTCCGCGTCACGCTGCTCGACGGTGCCGCGCATGACGTCGACTCCTCCGAGCTCGCGTTCAAGATCGCCGGTTCGATGGCCTTCAAGGAAGGCGCCAGGAAGGCCGGTCCGGCCCTCCTGGAGCCGATGATGGCCGTCGAGGTCACCACGCCCGAGGACTACATGGGCGATGTGATCGGCGACATCAACTCTCGCCGTGGCCAGATCCGGTCCATGGACGAGCGTCACGGTGCCCGCGTCGTTTCGGCGCTGGTGCCTCTCTCCGAGATGTTCGGCTACGTCGGTGACCTGCGCAGCAAGACCTCCGGTCGCGCGAGCTACTCGATGCAGTTCGACTCGTACGCCGAGGTTCCGCGGAACGTGGCGGACGACATCATCGCCAAGGCCAAGGGCGAGTAACGTCCCGACATTCGGGATGTTTGCGAACCCTTAGGCTATTAGGAGGCAACCCGGGAGAATCCGGTCGGATTCTCCCGGGGGCCTCCGGCCCCCACCCGCGGGACGGCATGGGGTGCCCACCGGCACCCCGTACCCAACCCGATCAAAGACCAACTGACGTCAGCACGGCGTACAGAACTGTCCTCAGGAGGACTGCAGTGGCGAAGGCGAAGTTCGAGCGGACGAAGCCCCACGTCAACATCGGCACCATCGGTCACATCGACCACGGTAAGACGACCCTTACCGCGGCCATCACCAAGGTGCTGCACGACGCGTACCCGGAGATCAACCCCTTCACGCCGTTCGACCAGATCGACAAGGCGCCGGAGGAGCGGCAGCGCGGTATCACCATCTCGATCGCGCACGTCGAGTACCAGACCGAGGCGCGTCACTACGCCCACGTCGACTGCCCCGGTCACGCGGACTACATCAAGAACATGATCACCGGTGCGGCCCAGATGGACGGTGCGATCCTCGTCGTCGCCGCCACCGACGGCCCGATGCCGCAGACCAAGGAGCACGTGCTCCTGGCCCGCCAGGTCGGCGTCCCCTACATCGTTGTCGCCCTGAACAAGGCCGACATGGTGGACGACGAGGAGATCCTGGAGCTCGTCGAGCTCGAGGTCCGTGAGCTGCTCTCCGAGTACGAGTTCCCGGGCGACGACCTGCCGGTCGTCCGCGTCTCCGCGCTGAAGGCGCTGGAGGGCGACAAGGAGTGGGGCGAGAAGCTCCTCGGCCTGATGCACGCGGTCGACGAGGCCATCCCGACCCCGGCCCGCGCCGTGGACCAGCCGTTCCTGATGCCGATCGAGGACGTCTTCACGATCACCGGTCGTGGCACCGTCGTCACCGGTCGTATCGAGCGTGGCATCCTCAAGGTCAACGAGACTGTCGACATCATCGGCATCAAGGAGACCAAGACCACCACCACGGTCACCGGCATCGAGATGTTCCGCAAGCTGCTCGACGAGGGCCAGGCCGGTGAGAACGTCGGTCTGCTCCTCCGTGGCATCAAGCGCGAGGACGTCGAGCGCGGCCAGGTCATCATCAAGCCCGGTTCGGTCACCCCGCACACCGAGTTCGAGGCCCAGTCGTACATCCTGTCGAAGGACGAGGGTGGCCGTCACACCCCGTTCTTCAACAACTACCGCCCGCAGTTCTACTTCCGTACCACGGACGTGACCGGCGTTGTGACCCTCCCCGAGGGCACCGAGATGGTCATGCCGGGCGACAACACCGCCATGACGGTCGTGCTGATCCAGCCGATCGCCATGGAGGAGGGCCTGAAGTTCGCCATCCGTGAGGGTGGCCGCACCGTCGGCGCCGGCCAGGTCACCAAGATCATCAAGTAATTGATGCTCTAGACCTGCCTGTACCGCACAGGCGAGCCGAAGGGCCCCGCACACTTCCGGGTGTGCGGGGCCCTTCGGCGTGTCGGGTGGCCGGGGGAGGGCCCCGGCGGGTAGGGGGTTCCCGGTCCGGATACACTGAGCCACCCGCAGCCGTCGCCAGGGCGAGGCTGATCGAGGCTCTCCGCCCCACTGCCGAAAGCGCTCCGGAATGACCTCTGCCCCGCTTCTGACGAAGCCCTCGCTCCTCCGGCGCCGCTCTGCCGCCCGCGCGGGCCAGCCGTCCGACGGCCGCACCAAGCGTCCACGCCTCTACGCGCTGGACGGGATGAGGCTCTTCGCGGCCCTGAGTGTGATGTCCTTCCACTGGACCGCGTACATCGGAATCTCCGGGGTGTGGCAGGGCGTCACGCCCAAGGACGCGCTGCCCCTGGTGAACCGGGTGGCGGCGTACGGCTGGCTGGGCGTCGAGCTGTTCTTCGTCATCAGCGGCTTCGTGATCTGCATGAGCTGCTGGGGCAAGCGGCCGGGGGAGTTCTTCGTCTCCCGGGTGGTGCGCCTCTACCCCGGGTACTGGGCGGGCATCGCGCTGACCAGTCTGGTGGTGCTCAACTTCAAGCAGTTCGCCCGTCTCGGAGTCGGCGACGGGCTGACCGCCAGCACCATCCTCGGCAATCTGACCATGCTTCAGACCCCGCTCGGGATGCGGCACGTCGACGGTGTCTACTGGACGCTCTGGGTCGAGATGCGGTTCTACCTGCTGTTCGCCCTCGTCGTCGCGACCGGCCTGACCTACCGCAAGGTCGTCGCGTTCTGCGGGATCTGGACCATCGCCGCCGTACTGGCACCACAGGCGCAGATCCCCCTGCTGACCACCCTCGCCATGCCGAACGAGTCGCCGTTCTTCATCGCCGGCGTCGGCATGTTCCTGATGTACAGGTTCGGCCAGAACCTGCTGCTCTGGGGGATCGTGGGCTTCTCCTGGATCCTCGCGCTGACCCGGCTGGACTCGATCCAGGAGGTCTACGTCAACGTCCTCGGCCACACGCTGTCGTGGAGCGTGATGGCGGCCGCGGTGACCGCCGCGTTCGCCCTCGTCCTCGGTGCCGCGCTGGGCCTGTTCGACTGGGTGCAGTGGAAGTGGCTGACCGTCGCCGGGGCGCTGACCTACCCGCTCTACCTGATCCACCAGGAGATCGGCTGGACGCTGATCCACTACCTGCTCACCCGGCACTTCAGCGTCCAGCTGGCGCTGGTCACGGCCCTGGCGACGGTCCTGGTCGCCGCTTGGCTGATCCACCGGCTGATCGAACGGCCGGTGTCCAGGCTGCTCAAGAACGCCCTGGACCGTTCGATGGCGACCTTGCGCCGCGTCTCGGACGAGCCCGTGCCCCGGAAGTCCTGACGCCGCTCCCGGGAGCCGGGTGAACGTCCAGCCCAAGGCTCGTTCATGGCATGGCAAAATCCTGCTGCTAGCCTGGCCGCCACCTGGCCGGCTCCGGCCCTGAACTTCCCCTCGCATCCATCAGCTCGGTCGGCCGGGTCAACCGGCGTGTACTCCGGCATCGATCGAACGTTCTCGAAGACACAAGGGACAGGCGACAACTGATGTACAACGCAGCTGTATCGGCAGAGCAGGCGGCCGCCCAGCCGGCGCCGCTGCTGTCGGTCGTGATGCCGATCTACAACGAGCAGGAGGCCCTGCCGTTGACGGTCCAGCGCCTGCGTCCGATCCTGGACGAGCTCGGGATCGACTACGAGGTCGTCGGCATCGACGACGGCAGCACCGACGCCACCCCGGCGCTCATGCAGAAGATCCACCAGGACTGGCCGGAGTTCCGGATCGTCCGCTTCGCCCGCAACTCCGGGCACCAGGCGGCGCTCACCGCCGGCATCCACCGTGCCTTCGGCGACTACGTCGTCTCCATCGACGCCGACCTGCAGGACCCGCCGGAGAAGATCCCCGAGATGCTCTCGCTCGCCCGCGAGCGGAACCTCGACATCGTCTACGGCGTGCGCGGCGACCGCGGTACCGACACCTTCTTCAAGCGGCGCACGGCCGGCGCCTACTACTGGCTGATGCGCAAGCTCGTCGGCAAGAACATGCCCAACCAGGCCGGTGACTTCCGCCTGCTCAGCCGGGCCGCCGTGGACGCGCTCAAGGCGCTGCCCGAGCACCAGCCGGTCTACCGCCTGCTGGTGCCGTGGCTGGGTTTCCCCAGCGGCGAGGTCGTCTACGTGCGCGAGGAGCGGGTGGCCGGCAGCACCCACTACCCGCTCTCCAAGATGGTCCGCCTGGCCATCGACAGCATCACCAACTTCTCCGCCAGCCCGCTGCGGCTCGCCACCTGGCTCGGTCTGCTGAGCTTCGTGCTCTGCTTCGCCCTGGGCATCTACACCACGGTCGAGTACGCGCTGGGCAAGACCGTGCCCGGCTGGTCCTCGCTGTTCATCGGCATGCTGTTCCTCGGCGCCGTGCAGCTCGTCTGCATGGGTCTGCTCGGCGAGTACGTCGGCCGGATCTACTCGGCGGCGCAGGCCCGCCCGGCCTACTTCGTGGGCTACGACTCGGCCGAGGACCGCGGCGCGCGGACCTCGAAGGTCTCCGAGTACGTGGCGTGACCCCCCGTCCCGTCCCGCGACGGCCGGCCCGTCGCGGGACGGGACACCTCGCCGCAGCAGCCAGGCCGCCGATGCAGAGCCCGCAGGAGAAGAAGAGCGATGGGCACCACTGACAGCACCGCACCCGCCCCGGGGACGCCGACCGCGCCCGCCGGGAGCGGCAGTTCCGCGCTCGGCGACGGGCCGGGCGCCGAGGGTGCCCCGCTCGGGACCACCGCCCGGCTGATGCGCTTCCTCCCCGCACTGGCGGCCTACGCCTTCCTGGTCGCCCTGCTGCTGGCGGCCGACACCTCGGTCGGCGATGTGGCGCGTTACACCTTCTACGTCCTCTGGGGTGTTCTGCTCCCGGGCACGCTGGTGTTCCGCGCGCTCCGCCGCCGGCCGCACACGCTGGTCGAGGACCTCGCGTTCGGTGCGGTGGTCGGCCTCGTCCTGGAACTGGCGGCCTGGGCCGTCCTGGTGGGCCTGGGCCTGCAGTCGGTGGCCACGGCCTGGCCGTTGGCGGTCGTGATCCCGTTCGCCGCGGTGCCGGGGCTGCGGCGGCACTGGTTCCCGCGCGGCTACCGGCGCACCTCGACGGCCTGGTCCTGGTCGGTCGCCGGGACGGTCGGGCTCACCAGCGCCTACCTGTACGCGGTGGTCCTCAGCAAGAACCCCATCGTGCCGGACACCGAGACCACCCGGCAGTACATCGACCTGCCGTACCTGCTCTCACTGGCCGGGAACGCCAAGCACAACTTCCCGCTCACCTTCCCGCAGGCCGCGGGGGAGCCGCTGCACTACCACTGGTTCACCTTCGTCCACATGGCGATGACCGACCTGGTCGGCCACATCGACCTGCCGGTGGTCCAGATGCGGCTGATGGTCCCCGCGCTGGTCGCCCTGGCGATGGTGATCACGGCCGTGGTGGCGCACCGGCTGAGCGGCCGGGCGTGGGCCGGTCCGGTCGCGGCCCTGCTGGTCTTCGCGGTGGGCGAGTTCAACGCCGTCTACCCCAACAACACCCCGAGCTGGACCTTCGGTGCCCCCGCGGTGCCGCTGATGGCGTGGGCGAGCCTCTCGCTGACGTATAGTCAGCCGCTGCTGATGGCGCTGATCGGCGTGGTCGGTGACGCCCTGCGCGGCCGCGGCGAGGACGACGGGGAGCGGCAGGGCCGGATCCCGTCGCTCGGCCGGGGCGCCTTCGTGCTGGCCGCCCTGTTCGCGGTGGCCTCCAGCGCGGCCAAGGCGAGCTCCCTGCCGGTCACCCTGGCGGCCCTGGCCTTCGCCGGCCTCATGGTGCTGATCGGTACCCGGCGGATCCCGTGGACCATCGTCGGCCTCGGCGCGATCATCGCCGGTGCCCAGCTGTTCGCCACCGCGGTGCTGTTCAAGTTCGAGAGCTACGGCCTCGAGGTGGTGCCGTTCGGCAACATCGAGCGGTACTGGGCGGACCCCGAGCACACCCGGACCGCGGTGACCCAGGCCGTGGTCGTCACCGCCACACTGGGCGCCTTCCTGCTCAACCACCAGCTCCGGCTGGTCGGCATGATCCCCCTGCTCTGGCGCCGGCGGCTCCGCCTCGAACAGACCCAGTGGTTCCTGCTCGGCGGCGCCCTCGCGGGCCCGTCCGTCTACCTGGTGGTCAACGGCTTCAACGCCAGCTACTTCACCCTCGCCGGCCTGCCGTTCGGCGTGCTGCTGTCGGCGTGGGGCTACTGCGAGGTCTTCGAGCGCGCCGCGCTGCCCACCCGGGCCAAGGCCGCGCTCGCGGTGGGGACGCTGGCCTTCGTCGGCCTGCTCACCTACGGCATCTACCACTACGCGGGGGACTGGGCGACCTTCGCCCTCAAGGCGGTCGGTGACGCCAAGGGCACCAAGTCGTACACGGCGCTGGTGCCCGCGCTGGCCGCGGCCGCCGCGCTGGCGGGCATCGCGGCGGTCTGCGGTGTGCTCTGGTGGGCGGTCGGCCGTGTGCGGCCCGCCCTGCGCCGGCGAGGCGGGCTCGTCCTGCTGACCGCCGCGCTCGCGGCCGGCGCCCCCTCGCTGCTGCTCGACGTCCAGCAGACCCGGCAGATCCCGTGGGACGGGGCCTGGCCGCTGCCGGCCAGCCAGGTCGAGGCGGGCCGCTGGGTCCGTGCGCACAGCGACCCGTCGGACGTCCTGGTCACCAACGGTCACTGCCGTTCGGAGAACGACTACGCGGTGCCGGGCCAGACCTGCTGGAACTCGCTGTCCTTCTGGCTCAGCGCCTACTCCGAGCGCTCGGTGCTGGTGGAGGGCTGGGCGTACTCGCCGCGGCTGATGTCGGAGAAGTCCGGCACCTTCTGGGACCAGCCGCTGCTCAAGCTGAACGACGACGCCATCTACCAGCCGACGGCCGATATTCTCGATCAGCTGCACGATCGGTACCACGTTCGCTATCTGGTGGTGAACCGTAAGCTGGCGCCGGAGTCCCCGCTTCTGAAGACCCTTGCCACACAGGTCTTCGACAACGGCCGGATGGCCGTGTACGAGATTTCCTGACCCGACAAACCGATCACATGGGTGCTCACATGGTTTCCACCGACGAGTCGACCGACGCGGCCGAGGTGCCGACGGCCGGCCAGGGCGTGCAGCCCTCCGGCACGGGCACGGCCAAGCGCCAGATCCCGTCCTTCCTGGTGATCGGGGTCCTGAGCACCCTCTTCTACCTGCTGCTGTACGTGGTCGCCCGCCGCTTCGTCGACCCGCAGGTCGCGAACCTGATCGCGCTCGCGGTCAGCGCCGTCGCCAACACCGCCGCCAACCGCCGGTTCACCTTCGGCATCACGGGCAGCGAGGGGGCGTTGCGGCACCAACTCCAGGGCGCCGTCGCCTTCGTGATCGGCCTCGGCCTCAGCGCGGGGGCGCTCGCGCTGCTCGATCTGGCCGCCCCGGACGCCTCGAAGGTCGTCGAGGTGGCCGGACTGATCGTCGCCAACGGCCTGGCCACCGTGGTCCGGTTCCTGCTGATGAAAGTCTGGGTCTTCAAGGGGAAGTGACGTCGGCGGGCCGCTGTTTCCCGGCGGCCCGCTTCAGCGGTCCCGGTGTCCAGCCCCTGAGGCGCATCGCCGGCCGCTCGACGGCGTACCAGGAGAGCACGGCCAGGACGCCGGTCGCGGTCAGGGCGCAGCCCAGGAACGCGGGCTTGCCGTAGCCCGCGCAGCCCAGCACCGCGAGCGCCTGCTCGACCGGAAAGCCGTAGATGTACACGCCGTACGAGAAGTCGCCGCGTCCGCCGATCCGGCGGCACCGGCCGGGCAGCCTCGCCGCCGCCCAGAACAGCAGGTAGACCAGGGCGGGCTGGCCGACCGCGGCGAAGCCGCCCCAGCGGAACGAGGCGGCCAGGGCCGGCACGGCGGCCAGTGCCAGCCCGTCGTGGACCGGGATCCGGTCGGCGTGGAGCCGTAGGGCGCTGCCGAGCAGAAACGCGAAACCGAGTGTCGTGACGAGGTGGACGGAGAACTGGCCCAGCACCGGCAGGGTCACCCCGGGGCCGCCGGCCGGGGGCGTGCCCGCGGGGAGGTCCACCGCGCCGGTGGCGATCAGGATCCACAGCGTGAGCACGGCCGCCGGTACGACCAGTCGCCGACCCAGCAGTCGGGCCGCGGCCAGCAGTCCGGCCAGCAGGTAGCAGAGCATCTCGTACTTCAGCGACCAGAGGGCGCCGTTGAGGCTCCGGTCGAAGTTGGTCCCGGCACGGATGCCCTGCGCCAGCACCCCGGAGATGTCCCAGCCGGCGGTGGGCGCGCTGCCGCCCAGGCTGGTCAGGTAGCTCAGCGGGCCGTCCGGACGGCTCAGGAAGCCGGCCAGGGAGCCGTGTTGCCACCGGTACAGCAGTGGCATCAGCACGGCGGCGGAGAACAGCAGCGAGCCCGCGAGGCCGGGGACGAGGCGCAGCGCCCGGTGCCAGGCGAAGCGGCCGCCGCTCAGCCGCCGGGCGCTCTCGGTGATCATGAAACCGGAGAGGGCGAAGAAGCCGAGGACGGCGGCCTTCCCCAGGTCGGTCTGCCGGCCGCTCCAGAGCCAGAGCGGGTCCGGGCGGCCCCAGCCGATGGGGTAGACGTGCGACCCGACGACGGCGACGGCCAGCAGCAGGCGCAGTGCTCCGAAGCCGTTCGCCCGCCCCTGGCAGAGCTGCGCGAGCGTGCCGCGCGGGCGGAGCAACGCGGGCCGTCTCATGGCTTCCTCGGGCGCAGCGGGCCTGGGTGGCGTCCGCGGTCGGGTCGCGGACGCCACCGTGTCGTGGGTGGGCCCGGCGTCTGCCGGGCCGCGTTTCCCCTGCCGGGCCCGGTGCCTACGGGGCGGGCGTGGCGGCCTGGGCCTGCCAGAGCTCCGAGACGGCCTGGCGCAGGGTGCGCCGGGGGGTCCAGCCGAGCCGCTCACGGGCGACGGTGATGTCGAGCCGCTGCCACTCGGTCTCCGGGCCGGTGCCGGCCGGCGCGGGCACCTCGGTGATCTCGGTGGGCACCCCGCTCTCCTCGATCAGCAGCTCGACGAGCAGCCGGGCGGAGGCGGCGGAGCCGGTGCCGATGTTGACCACCGGCGGGGCCGAGCGGTCGGTGGCGGCCAGGATCACGGCGTCGAGGGTGTCGGTGAGGTCGACGAAGTCGCGCTGCGCGGTGAGCGGCTGAAGCGAGAGCTGAGCGGTCTCGCCGGCCCGCCGGGCGGCGTCCAGCTTGGCGGCCATCACGCCGAGCAGGCTGTGGCCGGGCTGGCCGGCGCCGACCACGTTGCCGAGCCGCAGCACCACGGCGTCGATCCGGCCGGCCTCGACGGCGCGGACCACGGCCTCGGTGGCGGCGAGCTTGAGCCTGCCGTACTCCATCACCGGGGCGGCCTGGTCGCTCTCCCGCTGGCTGACGCCGATCGGCGCCATGCCGTACTCGTGCACGGTGCCGAGGTGGACCAGCCGGGCGGGGGCGGCCATCGCCGAGACGGCCTCGATCAGCCGGTCGACCAGGACCACGTTGGCCTGGTACATCTGCTCGTCGGTCAGGCCCCACATGCCGCCGGCCGCGTTGACCACCGTGTCGATCCGCTCCTGGTCGAGCAGCTCGGTGAGGTCGGCCGCGGCGTCGGAGGAGAGGTCGAAGGCGACGAACCGGCCGGGGGCCGGGTCGGCGGGGGCCTTGCGGGCGAGGCTGATGACCTCGGCGCCGTGCTCCAGGAGCCGGGCGCCGAGCACCCGGCCGATGAAGCCGGTGCCGCCGAGGACGGCCACCCGGGCCGGGGCCGTGTGCGGTGCGGTCATTGCGGGGGACTCCAGGGGTGGGGAGGGTCAGCGAGGCCGGCTGGCCGTGCTGGTGGCGTTGCGCAGCAGGGTCTTCGCGCCGTCCCACTGACCGGCGCGCATCGCACCGGGGACCAGGGTGAGGGCGTGGATCCGGGCCGACAGGTGCATCCGGGACGCCTTCGCGGCCTTCGGCCAGCCGTGCGCGTCGAGGCGGTCGGCGGCGTCCAGGAAGTACCGCCGGGCCTCGGTGAAGCGGGTGCCGCTGAAGGCGGACTTGGAGGAGATGCTGACGGTGTGCCGGCGGTACTGGAACACCCGGACGTCGTCGACGACCATCTGCTCGCCGGCCTGCAGCAGGTCGATGACCAGGGCGAGGTCCTGGATGATCTCCAGGTTGTCGCGGAAGCCGGTGGTCCTCACGGCCTCGGTGCGCCAGCAGATCGACGGGAAGTACAGCCAGTTGCCCTTGAGCAGGCTGACCGCGAGGTCCTCGCCGCCCATCAGGACGCGGCCCTGCTGCCGGGGTGCGTAGATCCGCCGCTTGGCCTCGTCGGCGAGCGAGCTGCTCGGCTTCCCGCTGCCGTCGATGACCTCGACGCCGGGCTGGATCATCGCGACGCCGGGGTACTGGGCCAGGATCGAGCGGACGGTGGCGACGTACTCGGGCAGCATGATGTCGTCGGTGCCCATGAACACCAGGTACTCGTGCTCGGCCATGCCCAGGCACTTGCGGTAGTTGCCGGTGACGCCGAGGTTCCGCTCGTTGCGGAAGTAGCGCACCCGCGGGTCGCCGAGCTCCGCGAACCACTCCGGGACGCCCGGCTCCCGGCCGTCGTCCACGACGGTCAGCCGCCAGTCCGGGTCGCTCTGGGCCAGCACGCTGCGGACCGCGGCCTGCATCAGCGCGACGTCTCCGTAGTACGGAAGCAGGATTTCCAGAGTGGTCATGGTGGGGCACATCCGCTGGTCGGAGTCGGGGCCGGAGGCAGGGCGAAGACCCCGCGGCGGGCCCATCATACTGAGCCCGCGGACGGCCCTCGCCGGGGCCGGACGCCGATGCCCGAGCCGGCGCCGGAGGGCGCGGACCCGGGCATCGGATCGGTTCAGCGGGTGCGCAGGCTCTCGGTGAACGCCCGGCACTTCTCGTAGTCCGGGAGCAGACCGGTGGCGAGCGCCTCGGCCAGCGAGGGGGCGGCGGCGTCCCGGGCGGACAGCTGCGGGGCGTCGGTGGGCCACTCGATCCCGAGGTCCGGGTCGAGCGGGTGCACCGCGTGCTCGCCGGTCGGGTTGTAGGTCTCCGAGCAGACGTACGACAGCGTGGCGTCGTCGCTCAGCGCGCAGAAACCGTGGCCCAGGCCCTCGGAGAGGTAGACGGACTTGCGGTCCACGTCGTCCAGCCGGACGAACTCCCAGCGGCCGAAGGTGGGGGAGCCGACCCGCAGGTCCACGATCACGTCGAGCACGGCGCCGCGGACGCAGCTGACGTACTTGGCCTGGCCGGGCGGGACGTCGGCGAAGTGGATACCGCGCACCACGTCCTTGGCGGACACCGACAGGTTGCCCTGGGCGAGCCGCAGCGGGTGGCCGACGGCCTCCTCCAGGCGGTCGAAGCGGTACCACTCCATGAACAGGCCGCGGGGGTCGCCGTGCTGCTGCGGGGTGACCTCGACGGCGCCGGCGATGGACAGCTCGCGGAACCTCACTGGTCGCCCTCCTCGTCGAGCAGGGCGATCAGGTAGTCGCCGTAGCCGCTCTTGCACAGCGGCTCGGCCAGCTCGCGCAGCCGCGCGGAGTCGATCAGGCCGGCCCGCCAGGCCGCCTCCTCGATGCAGCCGATCTTGAAGCCCTGGCGCTCCTCGATGACCCGGACGAACTCGGAGGCCTGGACCATCGAGACGAACGTGCCGGTGTCGAGCCAGGCGGTACCGCGGTCGAGGATGGTGACGTGCAGTTCGCCGGTCTTGAGGTACTCCTCGTTGACGGCGGTGATCTCCAGCTCGCCGCGGGCGCTCGGCTTCAGGCCGGCCGCGATCTCGACCACGCGGTTGTCGTAGAAGTAGAGGCCGGGCACCGCGTAGCGGGACTTCGGCTGGGTCGGCTTCTCCTCGATGGAGATGACCTGGCCGCTCTCGTCGAACTCCACCACGCCGTACGCGGTCGGGTCGGCCACCGGGTAGGCGAAGACCATGCCGCCGGTCGGGGCGGTGCGCTGCGCGAGCCGGGTGCCGAGGCCGCTGCCGTGGAAGATGTTGTCGCCCAGGATCAGCGCGACGGGCTCCTCGCCGATGAAGTCGGCGCCGAGCACGAAGGCCTGCGCGATGCCCTCGGGCTTCTCCTGGGCGGCGTACTCCAGCTTGAGCCCGAACTGGGAGCCGTCGCCGAGCAGGCGCTGGAACTGCTCCTGGTCCTGCGGGGTGGTAATGATCAGGATCTCGCTGATACCGGCCATGACCAGGGTCGACAGCGGGTAGTAGATCATCGGTTTGTCGAAGACCGGCAGAAGCTGCTTCGAGACTGCTCGGGTCAGCGGCCACAGTCGTGACCCGGTGCCGCCCGCCAAGAGGATTCCACGCATGCCCCGCAGCTTATGTGAGTGGCCGGGCCCCCCGCTGGCCCGGGGCGATGGCCCCGGGGCGCACCGGTAGACTGCCCGCACTATGCGCATCCTCGTCACCGGCGGCGCCGGCTTCATCGGTTCAGAGTTCGTCCGGCAGCTGCTCGGCGCCGACGCAACGGATCAGATCACCGTCTTCGACAAGCTCACCTACTCGGGCGTCGAGGCCAACCTGGCGCCTGTCGCCGGTCACAGCGGCTACTCCTTCGTCCGCGGTGACATCTGCGACGTGGACGCCGTCGACCAGGTGATGCCCGGGCACGACGTGGTCGTGCACTTCGCGGCCGAGTCGCACGTCGACCGGTCGATCGAGGGCGCGGGCCCGTTCGTGGTCACCAACGTCCTGGGCACCCAGGTGCTGCTGGACTCGGCCCGCAAGCACGGTGTCGCCCGCTTCGTGCACGTCTCCACCGACGAGGTGTACGGCTCGATCTCCGAGGGCTCGTGGACCGAGGAGTGGCCGCTGGCCCCCAACTCCCCGTACTCCGCCTCCAAGGCCGGGTCGGACCTGCTGGCGCTGGCCTACCACCGCACCCACGGCATGGACGTGGTGGTCACCCGCTGCTCCAACAACTACGGGCACTACCAGTTCCCGGAGAAGGTCATCCCGCTGTTCACCACGAACCTGCTGGACGGCCGGAAGGTGCCGCTGTACGGCACCGGCGGCAACATCCGCGACTGGCTGCACGTCTCCGACCACTGCCGCGGCATCGAGCTGGCCATGCGCAAGGGCCGGGCCGGCGAGGTCTACAACATCGGCGGCGGTACCGAGATCACCAACAAGGAGCTGACCGGCCTGCTGCTGGAGGCCGCCGGCGCCGACTGGTCCATGGTCGAGCCGGTCGCCGACCGCAAGGGCCACGACCTGCGCTACTCGCTGGACATCACCAAGATCGGCGAGGAGCTCGGCTACGCCCCGCAGGTCCGTTTCGAGGACGGCCTCGCCGCCACCATCGCCTGGTACCGCGAGAACCGCGCCTGGTGGGAGCCGCTGAAGGCCAAGGCCACGCTGCGATGACGAACCCGGTGGCCAAGCTGCTGGGGGCGCTGCCCCCGGGGGTGCGGCTCGTGGCGGGGGGCACCGTGGTCCTCGGTGTCTCCTCGTACATCTTCCTGGCACTCGCCGGGCACAGCCTGGACACCACCCAGGTCGCCGGGGTCTCGATGCTCTGGACCCTGGTGATGTCCGTCGGGTACGGGCTGTTCTCGCCGGTCGAGCTGGAGCTGACCCGCCTGGTCGCCGCCCGCGACGTGGCCGGCCAGGGACCGGGGCCGGCCATCCGGCGGGTGCTGCTGGCCACCGCCGTGGTGCTGGTCGTGGTGCTGGCCGCGGTCGCGGCCGCCGCCCGGCCGATCGCGGACCGCTTCTTCTCCGGCGACCTCGGTCTGGTGGCCGGCATGGCAGGCGCGCTGGTCGGCCTGGCGGTCAGCTCGGTGGCCCGCGGGGCGCTGGCCGGACTCGGCAGGTTCGGCGCCTACGGCCTGCAGCTCGGCGTCGACGGCGGGCTGCGGATCGGGCTGGCCGCGCTGATCCCGCTGTTCGGCGCCCATTCGGCCCTGGCGTTCAGCCTGATCCTGGTGGTGGCGCCGCTCGCCGCCTCGGCGATCGGGATGCGTTCGGTCCTCGCCGACCGGCGCGGCGGTCCCGCCCCGGTCTGGCGCGACGTCGTCACCGGCCTCGGCCTGCTGACCGGCTCGACGCTGCTGGCGCAGCTCATGGTCAACGCCGCGGTGGTGAGCGTCGGCGTGCTCTCGCCGTCCTCCAAGGCGCTGATCGCCGCCCTGCTGAACGCGGTGGTCCTGGCCCGGGTGCCGCTCTTCGCCTACGCCGCGATCCAGGCCTCGCTGGTCTCGTCGCTCTCGGGCGCCGCGGCGGCCGGCAACCACGCGGAGTTCCGCAAGGTGCTGCTGCGCACCGGCGGCATCGTGGTCCTGATGTGCACGGCCGCCGGGCTGCCGACGGTGATCCTCGGCCCCTGGGCGATCCGGCTCTTCTTCAAGGCACAGGACGTGCTGGGCTCGGTCGACTTCCTCTGGCTGTCGCTCGGCACCCTCTGCTACATGCTCGCCACCGTGTTCGGCCAGGCGCTGCTGTCGCTCGGCCGCCACCAGCGGCAGCTGCTCGCCTGGCTGACCGGCTCGCTGGTCCTGGCGGCCGTCACCCTGGTGCCCGGCGACATCGCCACCCGCGTCGAACTGGCCTACCTGGCTGGTGCGGGTGTGAGCGCGGCTGCCATGCTATGGGCGCTGGCCCGTTCCCTGGCCGCCCCGGCCGGTGCCGTGGCGGAGCCGAAGGAACCGCTGGCGGCGCGTCACACGTCGGAGGTGTGACGCTTCGTCCTCGGGCCTAGCACAACTGGCGGCGGCGGCCCGTTCACGCCACGCCTTTAATATGTGATTACCCTTGGCCACGCCACTGCCGCTGAAAGGCGCTTCCAGTCGTGCATCTCACCGTCATCACTTCGATCACCGGCGTGCTGGTGCTCGTCTACATCCTGGAGCTGCTGCGCCGACAGCAACTCCGGGAGAAGTACGCGGCAATCTGGCTCGCGATCGGCGTCGTCGTGGCGCCGCTCGGATTCTTCCCCACGATTCTGGACTCAACCGCGCGCCGGCTCGGAATCGCGTCCGGCGTGAGCCTGGTCCTCTTCGCGGGCTTCGTGCTGGTCCTGCTGGTCTCCCTGCACCTCAGCTGGGAGGCGTCCCGGCTGGAAGCGGAGACCAGGACCCTGGCCGAGGACGTCGCCATGATGCGGGCCCACCTGGCCGAGCACCACGGCTACCCGATCGCGCGCAGCAACAACGACGGCAGCAAGTCGACCGACCCCGGGGTGACCGCATGATCGACGGCAAGCGGGTACTGATCATCCTCCCCGCGTGGAACGAGGCGGAGGGGCTGCCCAAGATCCTCCGCGAGATCCAGGAGAAGCTCCCCGGAGTGGACACCCTGGTGGTGGACGACGGCTCGGTGGACAACACCGCGGCCGTCGCCGCCGAGGCCGGCTCCCGGGTCGCGCAGCTGCCGTACAACCTCGGCGTCGGCGGCGCCATGCGGTTCGGCTACCGCTACGCGCACCTGCACGACTACGACGTGGCCATCCAGTGCGACGCCGACGGCCAGCACGACCCCGCGTACGTGCCGGACCTGCTGGCGAAGCTCCAGGAGGCGGACCTGGTCATCGGCGCCCGCTTCGCCGGTCAGGGCAGCTACAAGGTGCGCGGCCCGCGCAGCTGGGCGATGAAGCTGCTGTCGGTGGTGCTCTCGCGGATCACCGGCACCCGCCTCACCGACACCACCTCGGGCTTCAAGGCCTGCAACAAGCCGATGATCGAGTTCTTCTCGCAGTGGTACCCGGTCGAGTACCTGGGCGACACCATCGAGAGCATGGTCGGCGCCGCCCGCTGCGGCTTCGTCATCCGGCAGGTCCCGGTGGCGATGCGCGAGCGGACCACCGGCACGCCCAGCGCCTCCCCGATCAAGGCGACGATCTACCTGGCCCGCGCCGGCCTGGTGCTGCTGCTCGCGATGATCCGCCGGATGCCCAAGCACCTGAAGTCCATCCAGCCCGCCACCCGTGCCGCCGCCCCGCAGCGGGCGCTGGCCGGCCGGAGCTGATCCACAGTGAGCGACCGCCCCGGGGGCGTACCTGATGAGCGATCCGGTGCGCGCCGGGGCGTCTTGCTAGCGTGTCGTCCGTGGGCGTTCCGTTCGGGTACGACGGGCAGCCCTGTGACGAAGGGGCGCCCCGCCGGCGCCCGCTGACCTCGCTCGCACCGGCGAGCCGGCCCGACCTGCGGCAGTCTGCCGCTTCACGGAAGCGAATTGACATGACGGATTTGGCCCCGGACGTCGTCGGTGGCCCCGCCGCGGCACCACAAGAAGTGAAGACCACGGCGTCGTCCGGTGAGTTGGCGGCCGCCCGGTCGGGCGGCCGCTCCCGGTGGACCGAGAAGCGTTGGTTCCTCCCGCTGGCGGAGGTCGTGGTCAGTGTGGTCGCGGGCGTCGGGTTCATGGCGCTCTGCCAGCACATCAGCGTCAACCCGATCACCCGGGTCGGCCAGGTCAGCGGCCTCGCCAAGATCCAGCAGTACGCGGCCATGCTCGGCATCCCGGTGCTCGCGGTGCTGCTCTTCCTCGCCTACCGCGGCACCCTGCGCCACTACCAGATCGCCCAGCGGCTGGTCTGTGCGGCGCTCGCGGGCCTGAGCACCGGCGTGGTGGCCGGCGGCATCGCCGTCGCGCTGCACGGCACCCCGTGGGGTCTGGGCGGCCAGGAGGGCGACCCGGGCAACCTCATGGGCATGGCCAACGACATGATGCGCGGCAAGGGCCTCCCAGGCGTCTATCCGCCGCTGTTCCCGGCCCTGCTGGCCGTCTGGGCCAAGCTCTTCCACAACGGCATCCCCGGCGTGGGCCACGCGCTGAAGGACCTCCAACTGCTGCTCAGCGCGCTGGTCGGACCGATGGCCTACCTCTCCTGGCGGATGCTGCTGCGTCCGTTCTGGGCCATGGCCATCGCGGTCCCGGCGTCGATCGTCTTCCTCGACCCGATCCGGCCGTACAGCCACGGCTCGATGCTGGTGCTGCTGCCGCTGCTGGCCGCCTGCTTCCGGGAGATCCGCCGGGCCGACGAGCTGTCCACCCGCTCGGCGGTGCTGCGCGGGCTCGGCTTCGGCGCCGCGTTCGGCGTGATGTTCCTCTGGTACTCCGGCTGGTACCTCTGGGCGGCGCCCGGCTCGTTCATCCTGGGCCTGATGCTGTTCCCGTGGCGCCGTGGCCGCGCCGCGATCAAGCGTGCGGTGATCTTCCTCGGGGCCATGTTCGTCACCGCAGCGGTGATCGGCGCGCCCCTGCTGTACCAGCTGGCCCGCCTCGGCGCGTCCACCATGGACCGCTACGCGTACATCAACACCTACATCGACCCGGCGTACGTCCTGGGCTGGGCCTCGGACCGCTCCGGCGGGCTCACCTACCACAACTGGCCCGAGTCCGGTGAGCTGGCCGGCCAGACCGGCTTCGCGGTGCTGCTGCTGCTCGGCGTCGGGATCGGCGTGGGCCTGGGACTGCGCAACATCGCGGTCAGGACCGCCGGCTTCGTGCTGGCGGGTGCCTGGCTGCTGCGCTTCTGGTTCGCCTCGCACATGGAGCACAACCAGGCCGTCCAGCTCTACCCGCGCACCACCTGGATCATCTTCTACTGCCTGATCATCCTGGCCGTCCTGGGTGTGATGCTGACCTACCAGCGCGTCTTCGGCTGGGTCCGCGGCACCCTGGAGGAGCTGAGCCCGGCCAAGGCCGCCCGGATCTCGCCGCGCGCCCTGGCCCAGCTCGCCGCCGGTCTGATCTGTGCGGTCGCCCTGTTCGCGACGATGGGCGGCTCGTGGTCGGCCAACCGCTTCATGCCGTCCACCAACCCGGGCGTCGAGGACATGGGTCTGGACGCCTGGCGGGCGCACATCCAGCAACTCGACAACGGTCAGTGCCCGAAGTACTCGCCGTACAAGGGCAAGCAGGCGTGCAACCCGATCAACATGGAGCTGTCCGAGTACACCTTCGGCCCGGACGAGAAGAAGCTCTGGTGTGCCAACAGCGGCGCGGACTACACCGTCGTCTGCGGCCGCCCGCCGAAGGGCTGACCGCGGAGGACCGTCCGTCGATCGGGGCCGGTGGGGGAGACCCTCACCGGCCCCGATTGGCTTTCCGCTTGCTCCGTGTGGCAGTATGTCCAAGTTGCTCGGTTGAGTGCCGATGCTGCGCGCCTCCCGCCGGGAGGACTGGAAGCGAGTCCCATGTACTCGTCGTTCCCGTGATGGCCGTTCATGTGTTCACGTGAAGTATGTGGACGCAGTGGTGTGAAGTCGACACCGCGGCAGCTGCGGGGCGGACGTACGGGAATCTTCCGGGAAGCGTGGGCAGGGCCTCGACCCGGCGCCTGGTGGGTGCAAGACCTCACCGATCCAGTGGGAAATCCGCAGGAGGGGAACCTCGTGTCGGATTTTTTGCAAGCGGGAGTGCGACACGCCCGACCGCGTGGGTCGGAGGTAACCACCCACAGGCACCACCGGACACAGTCCACCTGGATGAATCCGGCCGTAGAAGCAATAGACGACACAAAGGACTACTGAGTAGCCATGGCGGGACAGAAGATCCGCATCCGGCTCAAGGCCTACGACCACGAGGTGATTGACTCCTCGGCGAAGAAGATCGTCGAGACCGTCATTCGCACTGGTGCGCAGGTCGCGGGCCCGGTGCCGCTGCCCACTGAGAAGAACGTGTACTGCGTCATCCGCTCGCCGCACAAGTACAAGGACTCGCGCGAGCACTTCGAGATGCGTACTCACAAGCGTCTGATCGACATCCTCGACCCCACGCCGAAGACGGTTGACTCGCTCATGCGTCTCGACCTGCCGGCTGGTGTCGACATCGAGATCAAGCTCTGAGAGGCGCACCGAAGATGGCTAAGCAGATTAAGGGCATCCTGGGCGAGAAGCTCGGCATGACCCAGGTCTGGGACGAGAACAACCGGATCGTTCCGGTGACCGTCGTCAAGGCTGGGCCCAATGTCGTGACCCAGGTCCACACCGCCGACAGCCCGGCCGGCTACGACGCCGTCCAGATCGGCTTCGGCGAGATCGACCCCCGCAAGGTGAACAAGCCCCTCGCGGGCCACTTCGCCAAGGCCGGTGTCACCCCGCGCCGCCACCTGGTCGAGCTGCGTACCTCGGACGCGTCCGAGTACACGCTGGGCCAGGAGCTCACCGCCGAGCTGTTCGAGGCGGGTGTCAAGGTCGACGTGACCGGCACCTCCAAGGGCAAGGGCTTCGCCGGTGTCATGAAGCGTCACAACTTCAAGGGCCTCGGCGCCGGTCACGGCACCCAGCGCAAGCACCGTTCGCCCGGTTCCATCGGTGGCTGCGCCACCCCGGGTCGCGTGTTCAAGGGCCTGCGCATGGCTGGTCGGATGGGCCACGAGCGTGTGACCACCCAGAACCTGACCGTGCACGCGGTCGACGCGGAGAAGGGCCTGCTCCTGATCAAGGGCGCTGTCCCCGGTCCGAACGGCGGCCTCGTCCTCGTCCGCACCGCGGCGAAGGGGCTGTGAGGAAATGAGCACCATTGACATCCTGTCGCCGGCTGGCGACAAGACCGGCAGCCTCGAGCTGCCGGCCGAGATCTTCGACGCGAAGGTCAGCGTTCCGCTGATGCACCAGGTCGTCGTGGCGCAGCTCGCTGCGGCCCGTCAGGGCACCCACAAGACCAAGACTCGTGGCGAGGTCCGGGGCGGCGGCAAGAAGCCGTACCGCCAGAAGGGCACCGGCCGCGCCCGTCAGGGCTCGACCCGTGCGCCGCAGTTCGCCGGCGGTGGCGTTGTGCACGGTCCCGTGCCGCGCGACTACTCGCAGCGGACCCCGAAGAAGATGATCGCCGCCGCTCTGCGCGGTGCGCTCACCGACCGGGCCCGTCACGAGCGGATTCACGTCATCACCGGCGTGACCGCGACCGAGGCGCCGTCGACCAAGGCCGCCAAGAGCCTGTTCGGCAAGATCACCGAGCGCAAGAACGTCCTTCTGGTCGTCGAGCGCGCGGACGAGCTGGGCCTCAAGTCCGCTCGTAACCTGCCGAACGTGCACATCCTGGACGCCGGTCAGCTGAACACCTACGACGTGCTCGTCTCCGACGATGTGGTCTTCACCCAGGCCGCCTTCGAGCGTTTCGTGGCCGGTCCGGCCGCGTCCGCCAAGGCCGTTGCCGCTGAGGGCGAGCTCGAAGGGAGCGCCGCCTGATGAGCGACGTTACGAGCAAGACGTTCACGGACCCCCGTGACGTCCTGGTGAAGCCGGTCATCTCCGAGAAGAGCTACAGCCTTCTCGACGAGAACAAGTACACGTTCATCGTGTCGCCGGGCGCCAACAAGACCCAGATCAAGCAGGCCGTCGAGGCGGTCTTCTCGGTCAAGGTCGAGGCTGTCAACACGATCAACCGTCAGGGCAAGCGCAAGCGCTCCAAGACGGGCTTTGGCAAGCGCAAGGACACCAAGCGCGCCATCGTGACGCTGGCCGAGGGCAACCGCATCGACATCTTCGGTGGTCCGGTCTCCTGAAAAGGGGATCGTGATCGTCGATAAGGACGAGGACGAGAGAGCCAAATGGGCATCCGCAAGTACAAGCCGACTACGCCGGGCCGTCGTGGCTCCAGCGTGGCCGACTTCGTAGAAATCACGCGGTCCACGCCGGAGAAGTCGCTGGTTCGCCCCCTGCACAGCAAGGGCGGCCGTAACAACGCCGGTCGTGTCACTGCTCGCCACCAGGGTGGCGGTCACAAGCGCGCCTACCGCGTGATCGACTTCCGTCGTCACGACAAGGACGGCGTGCCGGCCAAGGTCGCGCACATCGAGTACGACCCGAACCGCACCGCGCGCATCGCGCTCCTGCACTACGCGGACGGCGAGAAGCGCTACATCATCGCGCCGCGCGGCATCGCGCAGGGTGACCGGATCGAGAACGGCGCTGGCGCCGACATCAAGCCGGGCAACAACCTGCCGCTGCGCAACATCCCGGTCGGTACCACCATCCACGCGGTG
The DNA here is from genome assembly GCF_044744345.1 of Kitasatospora sp. NPDC087315. Taxonomy (NCBI): domain Bacteria; kingdom Bacillati; phylum Actinomycetota; class Actinomycetes; order Kitasatosporales; family Streptomycetaceae; genus Kitasatospora; species Kitasatospora sp. NPDC087315. The sequence goes on from NZ_JBIUYD010000003.1 coordinate 166,825, forward strand.
GAGCTGCGTCCCGGTGGCGGTGCCAAGCTGGCCCGCTCGGCCGGCTCCGGCATCCAGCTGCTGGCGCGTGAGGGCAAGATGGCGCACCTGCGCATGCCCTCCGGTGAGATCCGCCTGGTGGACGCGCGCTGCCGCGCCACGGTCGGCGAGGTCGGCAACGCCGAGCAGTCGAACATCAACTGGGGCAAGGCCGGCCGCATGCGCTGGAAGGGCGTCCGCCCGACCGTGCGTGGTGTCGCCATGAACCCGATCGACCACCCGCACGGTGGTGGTGAGGGTAAGACCTCCGGTGGTCGCCACCCGGTCTCGCCGTGGGGTAAGCCCGAGGGCCGTACCCGTCGCCCGAACAAGGCGTCGGACAAGCTCATCGTGCGCCGCCGCAAGACCAACAAGAAGCGCTAGGAGCAGGTCAGATGCCGCGCAGTCTTAAGAAGGGCCCCTTCATCGACGGCCACCTCATCAAGAAGGTGGACGTACAGAACGAGGCGGGTACCCAGAACGTCATCAAGACCTGGTCCCGTCGTTCCGTGATCTCCCCGAGCATGCTCGGTCACACGATCGCGGTTCACGATGGCCGCAAGCACGTCCCGGTGTTCGTCACCGAGTCGATGGTCGGCCACAAGCTCGGCGAGTTCGCTCCGACCCGCACGTTCCGCGGTCACGTCAAGGACGACCGCAAGTCGAAGCGTCGCTAGTCGCCCTGAGCTTCAGCGCCAGAACGACTCAATGACTTACTCCATTAAGGGGACAACCATGGAAGCCAGGGCCCAGGCGCGGTACATCCGCGTCACGCCCATGAAGGCCCGCCGCGTGGTGGACCTCATCCGTGGCCTGAACGCCACGGAGGCCCAGGCCGTCCTGCGTTTCGCTCCGCAGGCCGCCACCGTGCCGGTCGGCAAGGTGCTCGACAGCGCCATTGCCAACGCCGCGCACAACTACAACCACTCCAACGTGGACGACCTCTACATCTCTGAGGCGTACGTTGACGAGGGTCCGACCCTGAAGCGGTTCCGTCCGCGTGCCCAGGGCCGTGCCTACCGGATCCGCAAGCGGACCAGCCACATCACCGTGGTCGTCAGCAGCAAGGAAGGGACCCGGTAATGGGCCAGAAGGTTAACCCGCACGGGTTCCGTCTCGGCATCAGCACGGACTTCAAGTCCCGCTGGTACGCCGACAAGCTGTACAAGGACTACGTCAAGGAAGACGTTGCCATTCGTCGCATGATGACGAAGGGCATGGAGCGCGCCGGCATCTCCAAGGTCGAGATCGAGCGCACCCGCGACCGCGTCCGCGTCGACATCCACACCGCCCGCCCCGGCATCGTCATCGGTCGCCGTGGCACCGAGGCCGACCGCATCCGCGGCGACCTCGAGAAGCTGACCGGCAAGCAGGTCCAGCTGAACATCCTCGAGGTCAAGAACCCCGAGCTGGACGCCCAGCTCGTGGCTCAGGGCGTCGCGGAGCAGCTGTCCTCGCGCGTCTCCTTCCGCCGTGCCATGCGCAAGTCGATGCAGGGCACCATGAAGTCCGGCGCCAAGGGCATCAAGGTCCAGTGCTCCGGTCGTCTCGGCGGCGCCGAGATGAGCCGTTCGGAGTTCTACCGCGAGGGCCGTGTGCCGCTGCACACCCTCCGCGCGAACGTCGACTACGGCTTCTTCGAGGCCAAGACGACCTTCGGCCGTATCGGCGTGAAGGTCTGGATCTACAAGGGCGACGTCAAGAACATCGCCGAGGTCCGCGCTGAGAACGCCGCTGCCCGCTCGGGCAACCGCCCGGCCCGTCCCGAGGGTGGTCGTCCCGCCCGCGGTGGCGAGCGCCGTGGTGGCGAGCGCGGTGGCCGTGGCCGTCGCCCCGCCGCTGCCGAGGCCCCCGCGGCCGCGGCCGCCGAGGCTCCGGCTGCCGAGAACACCGGAACGGAGGCCTGACCGCAATGCTGATCCCCCGTCGGGTCAAGCACCGCAAGCAGCACCACCCGAAGCGCCGTGGCGCTGCCAAGGGTGGCACCGAGCTGGCGTTCGGCCAGTTCGGTATCCAGGCCGTCACCCCGGCCTACGTGACGAACCGCCAGATCGAGTCCGCTCGTATCGCGATCACCCGTCACATCCGCCGTGGCGGCAAGGTCTGGATCAACATTTACCCGGACCGTCCGCTGACCAAGAAGCCGGCCGAGACCCGCATGGGTTCCGGTAAGGGTTCGCCGGAGTGGTGGATCGCGAACGTGCACCCGGGTCGGGTCATGTTCGAGCTGTCGTACCCGAACGAGAAGGTGGCTCGCGAGGCGCTCACCCGCGCCGCGCACAAGCTGCCGATGAAGTGCCGGATCGTCCGGCGCGAGGACGGTGAGAGCTGATGTCGGCCGGCACCAAGGCTGCTGAGCTTCGCGAGCTGGACAACGAGGGTCTCGTTGCCAAGCTCCGTGAGGCCAAGGAGGAGCTGTTCAACCTCCGCTTCCAGGCGGCGACCGGGCAGCTCGACAACCACGGACGGCTCAAGCTCGTCCGTAAGGACATCGCGCGGATCTACACCCTGATGCGCGAGCGCGAGCTGGGCATCGAGACGGTGGAGAACGCCTGATGACTGAGAACACCAACGAGACGCGCGGTTTCCGCAAGACCCGTGAGGGTCTCGTCGTCAGCGACAAGATGGACAAGACCGTCGTCGTCGCCGTCGAGGACCGCGTCAAGCACGCTCTGTACGGCAAGGTCATCCGCCGTACGAACAAGCTGAAGGCGCACGACGAGGCCAACGCCTGCGGCATCGGCGACCGGGTTCTCCTCGCGGAGACCCGCCCGCTGTCCGCGACGAAGCGCTGGCGCGTCGTCGAGATCCTCGAGAAGGCCAAGTAACGAAGCCGATGAGGTACGGCCGTATGTGCACCGGGTCCCCCGCGGACGCCGGTGTGAGCAGCGGCCGGCCCGTCGACTCTCGTTGACGATCAGGAGAAAGCTGTGATCCAGCAGGAGTCGCGACTGCGCGTCGCCGACAACACTGGTGCCAAGGAAATCCTTTGCATCCGTGTTCTCGGTGGCTCCGGTCGCCGCTACGCCGGTATCGGGGACGTCATCGTCGCCACCGTCAAGGACGCGATCCCCGGTGGTTCGGTGAAGAAGGGTGACGTCGTCAAGTGCGTCGTCGTCCGTACCGTCAAGGAGCGTCGTCGTCCGGATGGCTCGTACATCCGTTTCGACGAGAACGCTGCGGTCGTTCTGAAGAACACCGACGGTGACCCCCGTGGCACCCGCATCTTCGGCCCGGTGGGCCGCGAGCTGCGCGACAAGAAGTTCATGAAGATCATCTCGCTGGCGCCGGAGGTGCTCTAACCCATGGCGAACAGCATGAAGATCAAGAAGGGTGACCTGGTTCAGGTCATCACCGGCAAGGACCGCGGCAAGCAGGGCAAGGTCATCCAGGCCATGCCCGCCGAGAACAAGGTCCTGGTCGAGGGTGTCAACCGGGTCAAGAAGCACACCAAGCCGGGCCCGGGCACTCAGGGTGGCATTGTCACCGTCGAGGCCCCGGTGCACGTCTCCAACGTCCAGCTGGTCGTGGAGAAGGACGGCAAGAAGGTCGTCACCCGCGTTGGCTACCGCTTCGATGACGAGGGCAACAAGATCCGCGTTGCCAAGCGAACCGGTGAGGACATCTGATGTCTGAGACGACTGTTGAGAAGGTGACCCCGCGTCTCAAGGAGCGTTACAACTCCGAGATCAAGGGGCAGCTGCAGGAGCAGTTCTCGTACGAGAACGTCATGCTGACTCCCGGCCTGGTCAAGGTCGTGGTCAACATGGGTGTCGGCGAGGCCGCTCGTGACAGCAAGCTGATCGAGGGCGCTATCCGCGACCTGACCGCGATCACGGGCCAGAAGCCGGCCGTGACCAAGGCTCGCAAGTCCATCGCGCAGTTCAAGCTGCGCGAGGGCCAGCCGATCGGCACCCACGTCACCCTTCGTGGTGACCGCATGTGGGAGTTCCTGGACCGTCTGGTGACGCTGGCCCTGCCGCGTATCCGTGACTTCCGTGGTCTCTCCCCCAAGCAGTTCGACGGCCGTGGCAACTACACCTTCGGTCTGACCGAGCAGGTTATGTTCCACGAGATCGACCAGGACAAGGTCGACCGTCAGCGCGGTATGGACATCACCGTCGTGACCACCGCTCAGACCGACGACGAGGGCCGGGCGCTCCTGCGCGCTCTGGGCTTCCCGTTCAAGGAGGCGTGAGCCAATGGCGAAGAAGTCCCTCATCGCGAAGGCCGAGCGTAAGCCGAAGTTCGGCGTCCGGGCCTACACCCGGTGCCAGCGCTGCGGCCGTCCGCACTCGGTGTACCGCAAGTTCGGCCTCTGCCGTGTCTGCCTCCGTGAGATGGCGCACCGCGGCGAGCTGCCGGGCGTGACCAAGAGCTCCTGGTAACCCAGAGCTCCAGGCACACCAAGAAGCGAAGCAGAGGCGCCCGGCCCCACCCGGGCCCCCTCGGTTCCATGAGCCGAGTTGGGCTCCCGTACGGAATCCCGTAAGGTAGTGGGGTCGGGCCCCCTGTCACGGCCGTCCCATGGCGGCAGGTGACCCTCTTCGGAGGGCTCGCACCCAGTCTTACTACGTCGCAGGTCCCCTGCGCCTGTGCCCCGCGCTCCGTTGGAGCGCGGGGGACCTGGTGCGGAGAAACCACGGCGAGAGAGGCCTGAGGCCATCATGACCATGACCGACCCCATCGCAGACATGCTCACGCGTCTGCGTAACGCTAACTCGGCGTACCACGACACCGTGGCGATGCCGGCCAGCAAGATCAAGGCGCACGTCGCCCAGATCCTGCAGCAGGAGGGGTACATCTCCTCCTACAAGGTTGAGGAGCCCGCTGAGGGAGAGGTCGGCAAGAAGCTGACCATCGAGCTCAAGTTCGGCCCCAACCGTGAGCGCTCGATCGCTGGCATCAAGCGGATCAGCAAGCCGGGCCTGCGGGTCTACGCAAAGTCCACCAACCTGCCGAAGGTGCTCGGCGGCCTGGGCGTGGCGATCATCTCCACGTCTTCCGGTCTCCTCACCGACAAGCAGGCCGCCAAGAAGGGCGTAGGCGGAGAAGTTCTCGCCTACGTCTGGTAATTCGGGAAACGGAGGTACAGCAATGTCTCGCATTGGACGGCTGCCCGTCCCGGTTCCCGCCGGCGTGGACGTCACCATCGATGGCCAGGCGGTCTCGGTGAAGGGCCCGAAGGGCTCCCTCACCCACGTTGTCGCCGCGCCGATCGAGATCGGCAAGGGCGAGGACGGCACGCTGCTCGTCACCCGCCCCAACGACGAGCGTCAGTCGAAGGCCCTGCACGGCCTGACCCGCACGCTGGTGGCGAACATGATCACCGGCGTGACCGCGGGCTACCGCAAGTCGCTGGAGATCAGCGGTGTTGGTTACCGCGTCGCGGCGAAGGGCTCCGACATGGAGTTCTCGCTCGGCTACAGCCACCCCATCCTGGTCCCCGCGCCGGAGGGCATCACCTTCGTCGTCGAGTCGCCCACCAAGTTCCACGTGGACGGCATCGACAAGCAGAAGGTCGGCGAGGTCGCCGCAAAGATCCGCAAGCTGCGCAAGCCCGACCCGTACAAGGCCAAGGGCGTCAAGTACGCGGGCGAGGTCATCCGCCGCAAGGTCGGAAAGAGTGGTAAGTAAGCGATGAGCGTCTCTGTCAAGATCGGCAAGGGCAACGCCTACAAGAGCGCCGCTCGCAAGCGCCGCGCGATCCGCGTTCGCAAGCGCGTCGTCGGCACCGAGGTGCGTCCGCGCCTCGTCGTGACGCGCTCGAACCGTCACATGGTCGCCCAGGTCATCGACGACGCCAAGGGTCACACCCTGGCGTCGGCGTCCACCCTCGACGTGTCCATCAAGGGCGTCGAGGGCGACAAGACCGAGCTGGCCAAGAAGGTCGGGAGCCTGGTCGCCGAGCGCGCCAAGGCCGCCGGCATCGAGTCGGTCGTCTTCGACCGCGCGGGCAACCGGTACGCAGGCCGCATCGCCGCTCTGGCCGATGCCGCCCGTGAGGCCGGGCTCGACTTCTAAGCCGCTCGTCGGCTCAGTCGACGGACGTAATCGAGAGAGGTAATTCCAATGGCTGGACCCCAGCGCCGCGGTAGCGGCGCCGGCGGCGGCACCGGCGGTGGCGAGCGGCGCGACCGTAAGCGTGACGACCGGGGTAACGCCCCCGCCGTCGAGAAGACCGCTTACGTCGAGCGCGTCGTTGCGATCAACCGTGTCGCCAAGGTTGTCAAGGGTGGTCGTCGTTTCAGCTTCACCGCGCTGGTCGTGGTGGGCGACGGTGACGGCACCGTAGGTGTCGGCTACGGGAAGGCGAAGGAGGTTCCGGCCGCCATCGCCAAGGGTGTTGAGGAGGCCAAGAAGAACTTCTTCAAGGTCCCCCGTATCCAGGGCACCATCCCGCACCCGATCCAGGGCGAGAAGGCCGCCGGCGTCGTGCTGCTGAAGCCGGCCGCCCCCGGTACCGGTGTTATCGCCGGTGGCCCGGTGCGTGCCGTCCTGGAGTGCGCCGGCATTCACGACATCCTGTCGAAGTCGCTCGGCTCGGACAACGCGATCAACATCGTGCACGCCACGGTGGCCGCTCTGAAGGGCCTCGTGCGCCCCGAGGAGATCGCCGCCCGTCGTGGCCTGCCGCTGGAGGACGTGGCTCCCGCCGCTCTGCTGCGGGCGCGTGCTGCTGGGGTGAGCGCCTGATGGCTCGCCTGAAGATCACGCAGACCAAGTCGTACATCGGCAGCAAGCAGAACCACCGTGACACCCTGCGTTCGCTTGGTCTCAAGCGCATGCACGACGTGGTGGTCAAGGAGGACCGTCCCGAGATCCGCGGGATGGCCCAGACGGTCCGTCACCTGGTGACGGTTGAGGAGGTGGACTGATCATGGCCGACCAGCCGATCAAGATCCACAACCTGCGGCCCGCCCCGGGTGCCAAGACCGAGAAGATCCGTGTGGGTCGTGGTGAAGGCTCCAAGGGTAAGACCGCCGGTCGTGGCACCAAGGGCACCAAGGCCCGCTACCAGGTTCCGCAGCGCTTCGAGGGTGGCCAGATGCCCCTCCACATGCGCCTGCCGAAGCTGAAGGGCTTCAAGAACCCGTTCAAGATCACGTTCCAGGTTGTCAACCTCGACAAGCTGGCCGAGCTCTACCCGCAGGGTGGCGAGGTCACCGTCGAGGGTCTGGTCGCCAAGGGCGCGGTTCGCAAGAACTCCCTCGTCAAGGTGCTCGGCACCGGCGAGATCTCGGTCGCCCTGCAGGTGACGGTTGACGCCGTCTCCGGCTCGGCCGCCGAGAAGATCACCGCCGCCGGCGGTACCGTCACCGAGCTCGTCTGAGCCCGCTGACTTCCCACGAGCCCCGTACCTCCCTTCCGGGAGGTACGGGGCTCGTGCGTTCCAGGCCCCGCACCTCCCCGGGAGGGGAGAGCGGGGCTCGTTCTTTTGTGTGGCAAACCCGGGCATCCCGTACCCCATGAGTGGGGGAGGGGCCGTTCGCGCTTCTTTCGAGTGGCTGCGCACTGTTAGAGTCCGTGGAGTTCCCTTGTAGGCTGCGCGTAGGCTCGCCTGTGCCGTCTGTACGGGGGCCCGAACCGCAAACTCCCCATTCAGGACCGACCCTCCCGCCGACGACGTGCGGGAGGCGCAGGAGGCACCGTGCTCAGTGCGTTCGCGCGGGCGTTCCAGACGCCCGACCTGCGCAAGAAGCTGCTGTTCACGCTGGGCATCATGGTGCTGTTCCGGCTGGGCTCGCACATTCCCGTACCCGGGGTCAGTTTCCAGGCTGTCAACGAGTGTGTGAAAGACACCAAGAGCAGCGGCCTCTTCGGGCTCGTCAACCTGTTCAGCGGTGGCGCGCTCCTTCAGCTGACGATCTTCGCGCTCGGCATCATGCCGTACATCACGGCCAGCATCATCCTCCAGCTCCTCACCGTCGTGATCCCGCGACTCGAGGCGCTGAAGAAGGAGGGGCAGGCCGGCACCGCGAAGATCACCCAGTACACGCGTTACCTGACCATCGCGCTCGCCGTGCTCCAGGGCACCGGCATCGTCGCGACGGCCTCCAGCGGCGCGCTGTTCTCGGGCTGCATCTACGCCAACCAGATCGTCCCGGACCAGTCGGTGTTCCGGATCGCTGTCATGGTCATCACGATGACCGCCGGCACCACGTTCATCATGTGGCTGGGCGAGCTGATCACCGATCGCGGCATCGGCAACGGCATGTCGATCCTGATCTTCACCTCCATCGCCTCCGGCTTCCCGGGCTCGATGTGGGCGATCAAGCAGTCCGGCACCATCGGTGACGGCTGGGTGGAGTTCCTCTCCGTCGTCGCGGTCGGCGTCATCGTTGTGATGCTGGTCATCTTCGTGGAGCAGGCCCAGCGCCGGATCCCCGTCCAGTACGCGAAGCGGATGATCGGCCGCAGGGCGTTCGGCGGCACCTCGACCTACATCCCCCTCAAGGTGAACCAGGCCGGTGTCATCCCGGTCATCTTCGCCTCGTCGCTGCTGTACATCCCCGCCCTGGTGGTCCAGCTGACCAACAGCCAGGCCGGCTGGGCGACGTGGATCAGGACCAACTTCGTCAAGGGTGACCACCCCGTCTACATGGCCACCTATTTCCTGCTGATCGTCTTCTTCGCCTTCTTCTACGTCGCCATCTCCTTCAACCCCGAAGAAGTTGCCGACAATATGAAGAAGTATGGTGGGTTCATCCCGGGTATCCGGGCCGGCCGCCCGACGGCCGAGTACCTGAACTACGTGCTCACCCGTATCACGTGGCCGGGTTCGCTCTACCTGGGCCTGATCGCGTTGATCCCGATGATCGCCCTGGTCGCCTTCGGACAGCAGACAAACTTCCCGTTCGGCGGCACCAGCGTGCTCATCGTCGTCGGCGTCGGACTCGAAACTGTGAAGCAGATCGAGAGCCAGCTCCAGCAGCGCAATTACGAAGGGTTCCTCCGCTGATGCGTATCGTCCTCGTCGGGCCTCCCGGGGCCGGGAAGGGTACTCAGGCGCACCTGCTCGCCAAGACCCTGTCCATCCCCCACATCTCCACCGGCGACCTGTTCCGCGCCAACATCGGTCAGGGCACCCCGCTGGGGCTCGAGGCCAAGAGCTACATGGACGCGGGTCGCCTGGTGCCGGACGAGGTCACCATCGGGATGGCCAAGGACCGGATGCTCCAGCCGGACGCCGCCAACGGCTTCCTGCTCGACGGCTTCCCGCGCAACCTGGGCCAGGCCGAGGCGCTCGACGGGTTCCTCGCCGAGCAGGGCATCAAGCTCGACGGTGTGCTGGACCTGGAGGTCCCCGAGGACGAGGTGGTCCGGCGCATCGCCGGCCGCCGGCTGTGCCGCAAGGACGGCGGCCACGTGTTCCACGTGGACTACAACCCGCCGAAGACCGAGGGCGTCTGCGACGAGTGCGGCGGCGAGCTGTACCAGCGCTCGGACGACACCGAGGAGAAGGTGCGCACGCGCCTGGAGGTCTACCACACGGAGACCGAGCCGATCATCGAGTACTACGCCCAGCAGGGCCTGGTGGCGACGATCCCGGCCCTCGGCAAGGTGGACGAGGTCACCCAGCGCGCGATCGAGGCGCTGAAGCAGGACAGCTGACCCGCCGAGTACGGCGGAACGCAGCATCGACGTACGTACGGCCGCGCTTGCCCTCCCGGGGCAGCGCGGCCGTACCGCGTCGTACGGTGGAACGAGTGCACGGCCGCCCGGCAAGGACCGGGCGGGAACCCTAGGAAGGCGTGACCAGATGGTGGAGATCAAGACCTCCGAGCAGATCGCGAAGATGCGAGCGGCCGGGCTGGTCGTCGCCGAGGCGCTGAAGGCCTGTCGCGAGGCGGTCGCCCCCGGGGTGACCACCCAGGAGCTCAACGACGTCGCGGACAAGGTCATCACGGACCACGGCGCCACCTCGAACTTCCGGGCCCACCACGGTGGTCTCTGGTTCCCCGGGGTGATCTGCGCCTCGGTGAACAACGAGGTCGTGCACGGCATCCCCGGTGACCGGGTGCTCCAGGAGGGCGACGTCATCTCCATCGACTGCGGCGCCATCCTGGACGGCTGGCACGGCGACTCCGCGATCACCGTCGCGGTCGGCGAGGTCCGGCCCGAGGTCGAGATGCTGAGCCGGGTCACCGAGGGCTCGATGTGGGCCGGCATCGCCCAGATGAAGAAGGGCAACCGCCTGGTCGACGTCTCCAAGGCGATCGAGGGCTACATCCGCCGTCAGCCGCTGCCGCCCAAGGGCAAGTGGGGCATCACCGAGGGCTACGGCGGCCACGGCATCGGCACCGCGATGCACATGGAGCCGCACGTGCTGAACTACGTCGAGCGCGGCCGCGGCAAGGGTCCCAAGCTGATCCCCGGCACCGTGCTGGCGATCGAGCCGATGGTGTCCCTGGGCACCCCGCACACCACCGTGCTGGAGGACGACTGGACGGTCGTCACCAACGACGGCACCTGGGCCTCGCACTGGGAGCACTCGGTGGCCGTCACCGAGCAGGGCCCGCTGGTGCTGACGGCCTTCGACGGCGGCCGGGCCGAGCTGGCGAAGCTGGGCATCACCGCGGCTCCGGACCCCCTCGCGTAACCGCTAAGGTGGCCAACTGCCGCTTCTGACAAGGGATCAGAGCCCTGGAGGTTTGGACCTCCAGGGCTTTTGTCCTATTTTTATCGGCTGGCAGTGGCTTCGAGCGAGGAGAGAGCAGTGCTCAAGGGATTCCGCGACTTCATGATGCGCGGCAACGTCGTCGACATGGCGGTCGGTGTCGTCATCGGCGCCGCGTTCACCGGGGTGGTGACCGGTTTCGTGTCGGCGTTCCTCACTCCGCTGGTCGGCGTGGTGGTCGGTGCCGCCGGCGACTTCAGCTCGTACAAGGCGACGGTGGCCGGCGTCACCTTCCCGTACGGGCAGTTCCTCAACGTGCTGATCGCGTTCTTCATGACCGCCGCGGTGCTGTACTTCTGTGTGGTGCTGCCGGTGACCAAGGCCACCGCCCGCTACATGCCGAAGAAGCCGAAGACCCCCAAGCGGCCGTGCCCCGAGTGCCTGACCGAGATCCCCCAGGCGGCCAGCCGCTGTTCGGCCTGCACCGCCCACGTCCAGCCGCTGACGGTGGCCTCGGTCGTGTGACGGCCTCGGCCGGACGGGGGCCCGTTTTGGTGCAGCCGACGCGCTGGCGTACGATGGACCGTCGGCTCACTCGTAGCGTGCTTCAGCACGCCCTCTTCCCTAGCGGGTCGGGGTGAACCCAGGTTCGCACGAGCGCGCCGCATACGGTAGCCGGTCCCGGAAGGTGGATCTCGCAGTTCATGGCTAAGAAGCAAGGCGCCATTGAGATCGAGGGCACCGTGATCGAGTCTCTTCCGAACGCGATGTTCAGGGTCGAGCTGCAGAACGGTCACAAGGTCCTCGCGCACATCAGCGGCAAGATGCGCATGCACTACATCCGCATCCTGCCGGACGACCGGGTCGTCGTGGAGCTCAGCCCCTACGACCTCACGCGCGGCCGGATCGTCTACCGCTACAAGTAAGAACGTCAGATCTAGACCCGGAGAACCTGAAGCATGAAGGTCAAGCCGAGCGTCAAGAAGATCTGCGACAAGTGCAAGGTGATCCGCCGCCACGGCCGGGTCATGGTGATCTGCGACAACCTGCGCCACAAGCAGCGCCAGGGCTGATCTCTCCCCAGCATTTCTCGTAGTACTTCGCGCGACGCGAAAACGTCATAAGCGGGCTACCCGATCCGTCCGTTTCCGGGCGGACTGCCGCCCCCGGTCAGAGGCCGGGGCTCCCTCACCGTGAGGTGTCGGAGTAGGTAGCACGCAAGACCTCTGAAGAACCACAGGAGCCTTGAATGGCACGCCTCGCCGGCGTTGATCTCCCCCGTGAGAAGCGGATCGAGATCGCCCTTACCTACGTGTACGGCATCGGCCGTACCCGCGCCCAGCAGACCCTGGCCGAGACCGGTGTCAACCCGGATGTCCGCGTTCGCGACATCTCCGAGGAAGACCTCGTGAAGCTGGGCCAGTACATCGACGCCAACTACACGGTCGAGGGTGACCTCCGCCGTGAGGTGGCCGCCGACATCCGCCGCAAGGTCGAGATCGGCTGCTACGAGGGTCTGCGTCACCGCCGTGGCCTGCCGGTCCGCGGTCAGCGCACCCACACCAACGCGCGTACCCGCAAGGGCCCGCGTCGCGCGATTGCCGGCAAGAAGAAGCCGGGCAAGAAGTAGTCCGCCCCCAAACCGGACATCCCTCCGGCCCGCGGGTCAGCGGACCGACCACCTCAGTAGGAGAACAGACTTATGCCCCCCAAGGGTCGTCAGGCTGCCGGCGCGAAGAAGATCCGCCGCAAGGAAAAGAAGAACGTCGCTCACGGCCACGCGCACATCAAGAGCACGTTCAACAACACCATCGTTTCGATCACCGACCCCGCGGGCAACGTGATCTCCTGGGCCTCCGCCGGCCACGTCGGCTTCAAGGGCTCGCGCAAGTCCACCCCGTTCGCCGCGCAGATGGCCGCCGAGGCCGCTGCCCGTCGCGCGCAGGAGCACGGCATGCGCAAGGTTGACGTCTTCGTGAAGGGTCCGGGCTCCGGCCGCGAGACCGCGATCCGTTCGCTCCAGGCCACCGGCCTGGAGGTCGGCTCGATCCAGGACGTCACCCCCACCCCGCACAACGGCTGCCGTCCGCCGAAGCGCCGCCGCGTCTGACGCAGCGCCTTCGGGCACGCGGGTCTTGTTTCACAACCTCGTACGGGGTCTCGTTTCGAGCGGGACCCCGTACGCTGGTTCTGTTCGGCATCAAATAGTGGGTGCCGACGTCAACTGGAGGATCTGAAAACATGCTCATCGCTCAGCGCCCCTCGCTGACCGAAGAGGTCGTCGACGAGTTCCGCTCGCGGTTCGTGATCGAGCCGCTGGAGCCGGGCTTCGGCTACACCCTCGGCAACTCCCTGCGCCGTACGCTCCTGTCGTCGATCCCGGGTGCCGCTGTCACCAGCATCCGCATCGACGGCGTCCTGCACGAGTTCACCACCGTGCCGGGCGTCAAGGAGGACGTCACCGACCTCATCCTCAACATCAAGCAGCTGGTCGTCTCCTCGGAGCACGACGAGCCGGTCGTGATGTACCTGCGCAAGCAGGGCCCGGGTGTGGTCACCGCCGCCGACATCGCGCCGCCGGCCGGTGTCGAGGTGCACAACCCCGAGCTGGTCCTCGCCACGCTGAACGGCAAGGGCAAGCTGGAGATGGAGCTGACCGTCGAGCGCGGTCGCGGCTACGTCTCCGCCGTGCAGAACAAGGCTTCCGGCCAGGAGATCGGCCGTATCCCGGTCGACTCGATCTACAGCCCCGTGCTGAAGGTCACCTACAAGGTCGAGGCCACCCGTGTCGAGCAGCGGACCGACTTCGACAAGCTGATCGTCGACGTCGAGACCAAGCCCGCCATGCGCCCGCGTGACGCCATGGCCTCGGCCGGCAAGACCCTGGTGGAGCTGTTCGGTCTCGCCCGCGAGCTGAACATCGACGCCGAGGGCATCGACATGGGCCCGTCCCCGACGGACGCCGCCCTGGCCGCCGACCTGGCGCTGCCGATCGAGGAGCTGGAGCTCACCGTTCGGTCGTACAACTGCCTCAAGCGCGAGGGCATCCACACCGTGGGTGAGCTCGTCGCCCGCTCCGAGGCCGACCTGCTCGACATCCGCAACTTCGGTGCGAAGTCGATCGACGAGGTCAAGGCGAAGCTGGCCGGCATGGGCCTGGCCCTCAAGGACAGCCCGCCCGGATTCGACCCGACCGCCGCCGCCGACGCCTTCGGCGCCGACGACCTGGACGACGCGGGTTACGCGGAGACCGAGCAGTACTGAGATTTGATGACGGGGGCGGTTCCCCGGGGCCGCCCCCGTCACCATGAAAGTCGTGCGGACACCGTGTCCGTACGCCCGCGGCGGTACCTGGTACGGCCGCCGTCGGAGATTCAAGGAGTCATTCCATGCCGCGTCCCACCAAGGGTGCCCGCCTCGGCGGCGGCCCGCACCACGAGCCGCTGCTGCTCGCCGGTCTGTGCCGGGAGCTGTTCCAGTACGGCCGCATCACCACGACCGAGGCCAAGGCCCGTCGGATGCGCCCGCTGGCGGAGAAGCTGATCACCAAGGCGAAGAAGGGCGACATCCACAACCGTCGCCTCGTTCGCAAGACGATCACCGACATCGCCGTGCTGCACACCCTCTTCACCGAGATCGCGCCGCGCTACGAGAACCGCCCGGGTGGTTACACCCGTATCACCAAGATCGGTCCCCGTCGTGGCGACAACGCCCCGATGGCCGTGATCGAGCTGGTCGAGGCGCTGACCGTCGCGCAGAACGCCGTCGGCGAGGCCGAGGCCGCCACCAAGCGCGCCGTCAAGGAGGCCGACGCCAAGGTCGAGGAGACCAAGGTCGACGTCGCCAAGGCCGACGAGGCCGAGGCCGAGCAGGCCTGACCCCCTCTGGGTGTCGCGGGCCCGCTCTCCCATTCGTGGGGGAGCGGGCCCGTTCCGTTATCTCTGGGAGTGATGCAGTGGTCAACGATTGCGCCGAGCGGCCGCCGGTCAAGGACGGCCCGGCCGACGGGTACGTCCGGGTCCGGCTCGATCTCGCCTACCACGGCGCGGAGTTCTCCGGCTGGGCCCGCCAGCGCGGCGGCCGCAGGACCGTGCAGGAGGAGATCGAGACCGCGCTGCAGATCGTCACCCGAAGCCCCGAGCTGTTCCCGCTCACCGTGGCCGGCCGTACCGACGCCGGGGTGCACGCCCGCGGCCAGGTCGCGCACGTGGACCTGCCGGCCGAGCTGTGGGCCGCGCACCGCGAGAAGCTGCTGCGCAGGCTGGCCGGGCGGCTGCCGGGGGACGTCCGGATCTACCGCGTGGGCGAGGCGCCGGACGGCTTCGACGCCCGCTTCTCGGCGATCTGGCGCCGGTACGCCTACCGGGTCGCCGACCACCCCGGCGGGGTGGACCCGCTGCTGCGCGGGCACGTGCTCTGGCACGACCGCCCGCTGGACCTCGACCTGATGAACGCGGCAGCCGAGCTGCTGCTGGGCGAGCACGACTTCGCGGCGTACTGCAAGAAGCGCGAGGGCGCGACCACCATCCGCACCCTGCTGGAGCTGCGCTGGGACCGCGTCCCGGTCGACGGCTACGCCAGCCAGGAGGGCTCTCTCGCGGTCGCCACCGTCCGGGCCGACGCCTTCTGCCACAACATGGTGCGGGCGCTGGTCGGCGCGATGCTGCTGGTCGGCGACGGGCACCGGCCGGTGGAGTTCCCCGGCGAGGTGCTGGCGGGCGGGGTCCGCAACTCCGCCGTCAACGTCATCCGGCCGTACGGACTGACGCTGGAGGAGGTCGGCTACCCGCCGGACGACCAGCTCGCCGAGCGCAACCGGGCGGCCCGCCGGATGCGGACGCTGCCCGGACAGCCGGTGGTTGGTTAATCCGTTTTGGTCCAGGGCGACCGCTTGGGACAATCTCCCCATGGGACACGTCGAGATTTCGCACCTTGAGTACTACCTGCCGGACGGGCGGGTGCTGTTCGACGACGCGTCCTTCCGGGTGGGGGAGGGTTCCGCGGTCGCCCTGGTGGGCGCCAACGGGGCCGGCAAGACCACCCTGCTGCGCATGATCGCGGGCGACATCCAGCCGCACGGCGGCTCGGTGACCATCAGCGGCGGCCTCGGGGTGATGCGCCAGTTCGTCGGCACCACCGGCCGTGAGGACCAGAAGGAGACGCCGGGCGCGCTGCCCGCCGACGCCTCCGTCCGGGACCTGCTGGTCTCCGTCGCCCCCGGGCGGATCGCCGTCGCCGCCCGCGCCGTGGACGCCGCCGAGCTGGCGATGATCGCCCAGGACGACGAGAAGACGCAGATGGCCTATGCCCAGGCGCTCTCGGACTGGGCCGACGTCGGCGGCTACGACTACGAGACCGACTGGGACGTCTGCACCATGGCGGCCCTCGGGATGCCCTTCGACAAGGCCCAGTGGCGCGGCCTGAACACGCTCTCCGGCGGCGAACAGAAGCGGCTCGTCCTGGAGGCGCTGCTGCGCGGCCCCGAGGAGGTGCTGCTGCTGGACGAGCCGGACAACTACCTGGACGTCCCGGGCAAGCGCTGGCTGGAGGAGGCCATCCGGTCCACCTCCAAGACCGTGCTGTACATCTCGCACGACCGCGAGCTGCTCTCCCGGACCGCACAGAAGATCATCAGTGTCGAGTCGGGGGCGGCCGGCAGCAGCGTCTGGGTGCACGGCGGCGGCTTCGACTCCTTCCACGACGCCCGCAAGGACCGCTTCGCGCGCTTCGAGGAGCTCGGCCGGCGCTGGGACGAGGAGCACGCCAAGCTCAAGAAGCTGGTCGTCACCCTGCGCCAGGCGGCCTCCGTCAGCCATGCCCTGGCCACCCGCTACGCCGCCGCGCAGACCAGGCTGAAGAAGTTCGAGGAGGCCGGCCGCCCGGAGGAGCCCCCGCGCGAGCAGAGCATCACCATGCGGCTCAAGGGCGGGCGTACCGGGGTGCGCGCCTTCACCATGGAGCAGCTGGAGCTCACCGGGCTGATGAAGCCGTTCGACCTGGAGGTCTACTACGGCGAGCGGATCGGCGTGCTCGGCTCCAACGGCTCCGGCAAGTCGCACTTCCTGCGGCTGCTGGCGGGGGACGGGACGGTCGCCCACACCGGTCGGTGGAAGCTCGGCGCCCGGGTGGTGCCCGGCCACTTCCGGCAGACCCACGCCCACCCGGAGCTGCTCGGCCGTACCGTCCGCTCGATCGTCGAGGAGGAGCACGCGCTCAGCCGCGGCGCGGCGATGGGCGCGCTGCGCCGCTACGAGCTGGACCGCCAGGAGGAGCAGAAGTTCGAGTCGCTGTCCGGTGGGCAGCAGGCCCGGCTGATGATCCTCAAGCTCGAACTCTCCGGGGTGACGGCCCTGTTGCTGGACGAGCCGACCGACAACCTGGACCTGGAGAGCGCCGAGGCGCTGCAGGCCGGGCTGGAGGCGTTCGACGGCACGGTGCTCTGTGTGACGCACGACCGCTGGTTCGCCCGGACCTTCGACCGCTTCCTGGTGTTCGGCGCGGACGGCCGGGTCTACGAGTCGGCCGAGCCGGTCTGGGACGTGACCAGGGTGGAGCGCGAGCGCTGAGGGATTTTGACCCACCCCGGCGCGCCCGGTAGGCTGGTCGCTTGTTGTGCGTATTGGCTCGCTCCATCTCACGTGAGAGGTCGGTACGCCGGAGATACCAGACCGACGACCAGCGGTCCCCCCTTGAATTGCGTCCAAGGCGGGCCGGGCTGATCCCTCGTTCAGGTGCTCCTGTCAGGACTCACTCACTGAAAAGCGAAGGCTACGACCGTGCGTACGTACAGCCCCAAGCCCGGCGACGTCCAGCGTCAGTGGCACGTCATCGACGCGACCGACGTCGTGCTCGGCCGCCTGGCCTCCCAGGCCGCCAACCTCCTCCGGGGTAAGCACAAGGCGATCTACGCGCCGCACGTTGACACTGGTGACTTCGTCATCATCATCAACGCGGACAAGGTGCACCTGTCGGGTAACAAGAAGACCCAGAAGCTGGCCTACCGCCACAGCGGTTTCCCGGGCGGTCTCCGCTCGGTCCGTTACGACGACCTCCTGGACAAGAACCCGGAGAAGGCCGTCGAGAAGGCCATCAAGGGCATGGTTCCCAAGAACAGCCTGGGCCGCCAGATGCTCTCGAAGCTGAAGGTCTACTCGGGCGACCAGCACCCCCACGCTGCCCAGCAGCCGGTGCCGTTCGAGATCACCCAGGTCGCGCAGTAACTCCGGCCACCAAGCCCCCCATCACTGAAAAGAGCTGAGGAACATCGTGGCCGAGACCACTGAAACCCTTGAGGTCGAGTTCGACGAGACCGTCGTCGAGGGCGAGTACACCTCCGAGGAGAACTACACCTCCGAGTCCCTGGCCGGCCGCTTCGGCGAGGCCGTCCCGGGCGCCGGCCTCGGCCGTCGCAAGGAGGCGATCGCCCGCGTGCGCATCGTCCCCGGCACCGGTCAGTGGAAGATCAACGGTCGCACCCTGGAGAACTACTTCCCCAACAAGGTGCACCAGCAGACCGTCAACGAGCCCTTCAAGCTGCTGGAGCTCGACGGTCGCTACGACGTCGTCGCCCGCATCTCGGGTGGCGGCGTGTCCGGCCAGGCCTACGCGCTGCGCCTCGGCGTGGCCCGTGCCCTGAACGAGGCCGACGTGGACAACAACCGCGCCGCCCTCAAGAAGGCCGGCTTCCTGATGCGTGACGCCCGCGCCGTCGAGCGCAAGAAGGCCGGTCTGAAGAAGGCCCGCAAGGCGCCGCAGTACAGCAAGCGCTAATTGCGCCCCAGGGGTGCGTACCGCCCTGGTGGTGCGCCCCCCTGGTTGCGCTCTCACGCCCCGGAGTACCCCGTGTACTCCGGGGCGTCGTGCTCCCCGGCTGTTGTGCTGCGGCCGAGGATTCGATCAGATTGACTGCCAGCAGCGGCGATGGAGGACGGGACAGTGGGACGACTCTTCGGTACGGACGGCGTACGCGGTGTGGCCAACGAAGGGCTGACGGCCGAGCTGGCGCTCGGGCTGTCGGTGGCGGCGGCACACGTTCTCGGTGAGGCGGGTGCCTTCGACGGCCACCGCCCGGTCGCCGTGGTCGGCCGCGACCCCCGTGCCTCGGGCGAGTTCCTGGAGTCCGCGGTCATCGCCGGTCTGGCGAGCGCCGGTGTCGACGTCCTGCGGGTCGGCGTCCTGCCCACCCCGGCGGTGGCCTATCTCACCGGTGCGCTCGGCGCGGACTTCGGCGTGATGCTCTCCGCCAGCCACAACGCCATGCCGGACAACGGCATCAAGTTCCTCGCCCGCGGCGGCCACAAGCTGGACGACCGGATCGAGGACGCCATCGAGGCGCACTACCGGACGTACTCGGTGGGCAGCGAGGAGTGGAAGCGGCCCACCGGCGCGGACGTCGGCCGGGTCCGCGAGTACACCGAGGGCTTCGACAAGTACGTAGCCCACCTGATCGGCGTCCTGCCCAACCGCCTGGACGGCATCCGGGTGGTCATCGACGGCGCGCACGGCGCGGCGGCCTACGTCGCCCCCGAGGCCTTCGCCCGGGCCGGCGCCGAGGTCGTCCACACCCTGGGGGCGGAGCCCACCGGCCTCAACATCAACGACGGCGTCGGCTCCACCCACCTGGCCAAGCTGCGCGCCGCGATGACGGAGTACCGGGCCGACCTCGGGATCGCCCTCGACGGCGACGCCGACCGCTGCCTGGCCGCCGACGCGGACGGCAACGAGGTGGACGGCGACCAGATCATCGCGATCCTGGCCGTCGCCATGAAGGAAGCCGGCACGCTGCGCCGCAACACCGCCGTCGCCACCGTGATGTCCAACCTGGGCTTCAAGCTGGCGATGGAGCGCGAGGGCGTGGACCTGGTGCAGACGGCGGTCGGCGACCGCTATGTGCTGGAGGCGATGAAGGAGAAGGGCTACGCGCTCGGCGGAGAGCAGTCCGGCCACGTCATCCTGCTGGACCACGCCACCACCGGCGACGGCACCCTGACCGGCCTGATGCTGGGCGCCCGGCTGGCCGCCACCAAGCAGCCGCTGGCCGACCTGGCCGCCGTGATGACCCGGCTGCCGCAGCTGCTGATCAACGTCAAGGGCGTGGACAAGAGCCGGGTGAACACCAGCGTCGAGCTGGCCGCGGCCGTCGCCGAGGCGGAGGCCGAGCTGGGCGCCACCGGCCGGGTGCTGCTGCGTCCGTCGGGCACCGAGCCGCTGGTCCGGGTGATGGTCGAGGCCGCCGACCAGGTGCAGGCCAAGGCCGTCGCGGAGCGGCTGGCCGAGGCGGTTCTGACCCACCTGGGCTGAGGTGCCCGGGCCTGCGTGCCCGGGCCGAGGACATGGCGAGGGCCCCCGCTCCGGCGGGGGCCCTCGGCCGTCTCAGAGCTTGCGCAGCAGGGCCCGGCGGACCTTGTGGTCCTGGCCCTTCTGCAGGATCAGGGTGGCCCGGCCCCTGGTGGGCAGCACGTTCTCCAGCAGGTTGGGCTTGTTGATGGTGCGCCAGACCTGGCGGCCGTACTCCATGGCCTCCTCCTCCGGCACCTCGGTGAAGCGGCGGAAGTAGGAGTTCGGGTCCTGGAAGGCGGTCTGCCGCAGCTTGCGGAAACGGTCCAGGTACCAGCTCTCGATGTCGTCGGTGCGGGCGTCGACGTAGATCGAGAAGTCGAAGTAGTCGGCCACCGCGAGACGGGTGCGGCCGTCGGTGCCGGGCAGGGCCGGCTGGAGCACGTTCAGGCCCTCGACGATCAGGATGTCCGGGCGCTCCACGGTGAGCCGCTCGTCGGGCACGATGTCGTACACCAGGTGCGAGTAGACCGGGGCGGAGACCGTCTCCTTGCCCGCCTTCACGTCCGCGACGAAGCGCATCAGCGCCCGGCGGTCGTACGACTCGGGGAAGCCCTTGCGGGCCATCAGACCGCGCCGGCGCAGCTCCGCGTTGGGCAGCAGGAACCCGTCGGTGGTGACCAGCTCGACCCGCGGGTGCTCGGGCCAGCGGGCCAGCAGCGCCTGGAGGAGCCGGGCGGTGGTGGACTTGCCGACGGCGACCGAGCCGGCCACACCGATGATGAACGGGGTGCGGGTGCGCTCGGTGTCCGGGGTGTCCAGGAACGTGCCCAGCGCGCCGCGCAGGTCGTGCGTGGCGTGGATGTAGAGGTTGAGCAGCCGGGACAGCGGCAGATAGACGTCGCGCACCTCGTCCAGGTCGAGGGCGGTGCCCAGACCGCGCAGCCGTTCCACCTCCTCGGCGGTCAGCGGCAGCGGCGTACGCTCGCGCAGCGCGCTCCACTCGGCCCGGCTGAGGTCCACATAGGGGGACGGCGAAGGGCCGGGCGTGGCGGCGCCCCGCGTACAGAGTTCGGTCAGCACGTGCTCCATTGTGGGCCGTAGCGGCGTTCACGGTGCTTGTGGTGTCGGTCACGCGCTGTGGGCGAACGGTGCGAAAAGGGCATCCGGAGCGCCCTTATGCTGGCACGCATGTGCGGAATTGTTGGATACGTGGGCTCTCAGCCCGCCCTTGACGTAGTAATCGCAGGCCTGCAGCGACTCGAGTACCGGGGCTACGACTCGGCCGGTGTCGCGGTGCAGGTACAGGGCTCCGACGGGCAGTGGAGCCTGGCCACCGACAAGCGGGCGGGCAAGCTCGCCAACCTGGAGAAGTCGCTCGCCGAGACCCCTCTTCCCGGCGGCACCACCGGCATCGGCCACACCCGCTGGGCCACCCACGGCGGCCCGACGGACGCCAACGCCCACCCCCATCTGGATGACGCCGTCCGGGTGGCAGTGGTCCACAACGGCATCATCGAGAACTTCGCCCAGCTGCGGACGGAGCTGGCCGAGCGCGGCCACACGCTGCGCTCCGAGACCGACACCGAGGTCGTCGCGCACCTGCTGGCCGAGGTGTACGACGGCGACCTGGCCGAGGCCATGCGGACGGTCTGCCGCCGCCTGGACGGCGCCTTCACCCTGGTGGCCGTGCACGCCGACGCCCCGGACGTGGTGGTCGGCGCCCGCCGCAACTCGCCGCTGGTGGTCGGGCGCGGCGAGGGCGAGAACTTCCTCGCCTCGGACGTGGCCGCGTTCATCGCGCACACCCGCGAGGCGATCGAGCTGGGCCAGGACCAGGTCGTGGAGCTGCGCCGGGACGGTGTCACGGTGACCGACTTCGACGGCCGCCCGGCCGACGTGCGCGAGTACCACGTCGACTGGGACGCCTCGGCCGCCGAGAAGGGCGGCTACGACTACTTCATGCTCAAGGAGATCGCCGAGCAGCCGAAGGCCGTCGCCGACACCCTCCTCGGCAGGATCGGCACCGACGGCCGGCTCACCCTCGACGAGCTGCGGATCTCCGACGCCGACCTGCGCTCGGTCGACAAGGTCGTCATCGTCGCCTGCGGCACCGCCTTCCACGCCGGCATGATCGCCAAGTACGCGATCGAGCACTGGACCCGCGTCCCCTGCGAGGTCGAGGTCGCCTCCGAGTTCCGCTACCGGGACCCGATCCTGGACCCGGGCACGCTGGTCATCGCGATCTCCCAGTCCGGCGAGACCATGGACACCCTGATGGCGCTGCGGCACGCCCGCGAGCAGGGCGCCAAGGTGCTGGCGATCTGCAACACCAACGGCTCCACCATCCCGCGCGAGTCGGACGCGGTGCTGTACACGCACGCCGGGCCCGAGGTCGCGGTCGCCTCCACCAAGGCGTTCCTGACCCAGCTGGTCGCCTGCTACCTGGTCGCGCTCTACCTCGGCCAGGTGCGCGGCACCAAGTGGGGCGACGAGATCTCCGCCGTCATCAAGGAGCTCGGTGACGCGCCCCGGCAGGTCGAGCAGGTGCTGGAGACCATGGAGCCGGTGCGCGAGCTGGCCCGCTCGCTGGCCGACGCCCGTTCGGTGCTGTTCCTCGGCCGGCACGTCGGCTTCCCGGTGGCCCTGGAGGGCGCGCTCAAGCTGAAGGAGCTGGCGTACATGCACGCCGAGGGCTTCGCGGCGGGCGAGCTGAAGCACGGGCCGATCGCGCTGATCGAGGAGGGGCTGCCGGTCGTGGTGGTCGTGCCGTCGCCGCGCGGCCGGTCGATCCTGCACGACAAGATCGTCTCCAACATCCAGGAGATCCGGGCCCGCGGCGCCCGCACCATCGTGATCGCCGAGGAGGGCGACGAGGCGGTCGTCCCGTACGCGGACCACCTGATCCGCATCCCGGTGACCCCGACCCTGCTGCAGCCGCTGGTCTCCACCGTGCCGCTGCAGGTCTTCGCCTGCGAGCTGGCCACGGCCAAGGGCCACGAGGTGGACCAGCCGCGCAACCTCGCGAAGTCGGTCACCGTCGAGTAGCGGGGAACCGCTCGCCGGTCCGGTGCCCCCGCGGTGGCTCTGCCCCACCGCGGGGGCACCGTGCTGTCCGGGGGCGAGCCTCCGGACCGCGGGCCGCGGCAGGTGTCGCCCGGGCCGGACGCGGGCGTAGCGTCGGCGGTAGTCCTCGCCGCAGCCGACCCGCTGGGAGATTCCGTATGCGCCGTGCTCACCGTGTCGAAGAGGTCCGGGCCGCCGAGGCCGAACTGATGGCCCGGCTGCCCGGGGGCACCCTGATGCAGCGGGCCGCCGCCGGCCTCGCCGCCACCTGCGCGCGGCTGCTGGTCCGCCGTCGCGGCCGGGTCTACGGCAGCCGGGTGGTGGTGCTGGCGGGCAGTGGCGACAACGGTGGTGACGCCCTGTACGCGGGCGCGGCGCTGGCCCGGCGCGGGGCCCGGGTGACGGCGGTGCTGCTCGCGCCGGAGCACGCCCACCCGGGCGGGCTGGCGGCGCTGCGGGCCGCACGCGGACGGGTGGTGGCGGAGCAGGAGGCCGGACTGGCCGGGTTCACGCGCGCGGACCTGGTGCTGGACGGCATCGTCGGCATCGGCGGGCGCGGCGGACTGCGCCCGTCGGCGCTGCCGTACGCCCGGGCGCCGCGGACCGGCCTCGTGGTGGCCGTGGACCTGCCGAGCGGGGTGGACGCCGACACCGGCGAGGTGGCGGGCGAGGCGCTGCGGGCCGATGTCACGGTCTGCTTCGGGACGTACAAGCCGGGCCTGCTGATCGACCCGGGGGCCTCGTACGCGGGCGTGGTGCACCTGGTGGGGATCGGGCTGGAGCTGCCGGTGGCGGGGGTCGAGGCGCTGCAGCACGCCGAGGTGGCGGAGCTGCTGCCGCTGCCGCAGGCGGAGAGCGACAAGTACCGCCGGGGCGTCGTCGGGGTGGCCGCCGGGTCGGCGACCTACCCGGGGGCGGCGCTGCTGGCCGTCGCGGGAGCGCTGCGCGGCGGCGCGGGCGCGGTGCGGTACGTCGGCACGGCGGCCGAGGAGGTGGTGCGGCGGTTCCCGGAGGCGCTGGTCACCGCCGGCGGCCCGGCCGGGGCCGGGCGGGTGCAGGCCTGGGTGGTCGGTCCGGGCGGCGGCGAGGGGGCGCGGCAGGCGCTCGCGGAGGCGCTGGCGAGCGACGTCCCGGTGCTGGTGGACGCGGACGGGCTCACCGAGCTGGGCCGGCTCGGCCCGCGGGCCCTCGCCGGGCGGACGGCGCCCACGCTGCTGACCCCGCACACCGGCGAGGCGGCCCGGCTGCTGGCGGGCGTGGACGGCACCCCGCCGCCGAGCGCCGCGGAGCTGGCCGGCGCCCGGCTGGCCACCGCGCGCCGGCTCGCCGCCGCCTACCGGGCGACGGTGCTGCTGAAGGGCTCCACCACGGTGGTCGCCGACCCGGGCGGGACCGCCCGGGTCAACCCGACCGGGACCTCCTGGCTGGCCACGGCCGGCAGCGGCGACGTCCTCGCGGGCCTGGCCGGCTCGCTGCTGGCGGCCGGCCTGCCGGTGCTGGACGCCGCCGCCGTGGCCGCGTACCTGCACGGCCTGGCCGGCCGCCACGCGGCGGGCGAGCCGGGCGCGCCGGTGACGGCCCTGGAGGTGGCCGCCGCCCTGCCGGCCGTCTGGCAGGACGTCCGGGAGTCCGCCGAGGGCTCCGGGCCGGGGCGGAACCGGTGGTGATTCGTGGGCGTCCGGAAGGGCGGGGCGGCCGGGTCGGTCCGGTCGGAGCACCGGCCCGGGGCCGCCGCGCCGCCGGGCCGTTCGGCGGGGACCCTGGGACGTCTGGGAGACTGACCCTGATGACAACTGCGAAAACGACCGGCACGGCCACTCTCACCGACGGCGTACGGGCCGAGGCGACCATCGATCTGGCCGCCCTGCGCGGCAACCTCGCCGCGCTGCGCGAGCGCGTCGGCAGCGCCGCGGTGATGGCCACGGTCAAGGCGGACGCCTATGGCCACGGGGCGATCCGCTGTGCCCGCGAGGCGGTCGCCGCAGGCATCGGCTGGCTCGGTACCGCCCTCCCGCAGGAGGCGCTGGCGCTGCGTGCCGCCGGTATCGGCCCGGACCAGGCCCGTGTCCTGTGCTGGCTCTGGACGCCCGGCGGCCCCTGGCGCGAGGCGCTGCTCGCCGATGTGGACGTCTCGGTCAGCGGCCGGTGGGCGCTCGACGAGCTGCTGGCCGCCGTCCGCGCCACCGGGGTCCCGGCCCGGGTGCACCTGAAGGCCGACACCGGCCTGGGCCGCAACGGCTGCCAGCCGCACGACTGGCCCGAGCTGGTCGCCGCCGCCCGCCGCGCCGAGGCGGAGGGCCTGCTCAGGGTGGTCGGCATCTGGTCGCACTTCGCGGCCGCCGACGAGCCGGGCCACCCGTCCGTCCGGATCCAGCTGGACGCCTACCGCGAGGCACTGGCGTACGCCGAGGCCGCCGGGCTGCGCCCCGAGGTCCGGCACCTCGCCAACTCGCCGGCCACGCTGCTGCTCCCGCAGTCGCACTACGACATGGTCCGCACCGGCCTGGCGATGTACGGGCTGTCGCCCGTGCCCGAGGTCGGTTCGCCGGCGGACTTCGGGCTGCGCCCGGTGATGGCGCTGACGGCCCGGCTGGCGCTGGTCAAGCACGTCCCGGGCGGGCACGGGGTCAGTTACGGCCACCACTACACCACGCCGGGCCCGACCACGCTGGGGCTCGTGCCGGTCGGCTACGGCGACGGCATCCCGCGGCACGCCAGCGGCACCGGCCCGGTGCAGATCGCGGGCAAGTGGCGCACGGTGGCCGGCCGGGTGGCGATGGACCAGTTCGTCGTCGACCTCGGCGGCGAGACGCCCGCGATCGGCGAGGAGGTGCTGCTGTTCGGCAACGGCGAGCGGGGCGAGCCGACCGCCGAGGACTGGGGCCGGGCCTGCGGCACCATCGCGTACGAGATCGTGACCCGGCTCGGCGCCCGGGTGCCGCGCCGCTACACCGGCGGTGTCGCCGAAGGCCCGGCGGCATGAGCGAGGAGGCCGGCCCGGTCGTGGCCGCGGCCAGGGCGGCGACCGGGGTGAGCCGGGCCGGCCTGATCGGGATCTCGGTCGGCGTGGTCGCGGCCGGCGCCGCCGCCGGGGTGGCGATCGAGCGGCTGACCGTCGGCCGGGCGACCCGCCGCCGGGCCCGTGCCGAGCTGGACGCCAACGCCCCGTACGGCTCGCTGCGCGGACGTCCGGTGACGGTGACCGCGCCGGACGGCACCGAGCTGTACGTGGAGCTGGACGGCACCGGCTGGCCCGAGCCGTCGGCCCAGGACACCGCGGGGGCCGATGCTCCGCCGGCCGGGCCGGAGCCGCTGACCGTGGTGTTCTGCCACGGCTACTGCCTCAACCAGGACAGCTGGCACTTCCAGCGGGCCGCGCTGCGCGAGGGCATGCGGCTGGTCTTCTGGGACCAGCGCAGCCATGGCCGATCCGAGCGCTCGCGTTCGTACCTGGCCGGCGAGCCCGCCAGCATCGACGAGCTGGGCGGGGACCTCAAGGCCGTGCTCGACGCCGTCGCGCCGACCGGGCCGCTGGTGCTGGTCGGCCATTCGATGGGCGGCATGACGGTGATGGCGCTGGCCGACCAGCACCCGGAGCTGTTCCGGACGGGGGTGACCCCGGCCGAAGGCGGGGGGAGGGTCGCCGGGGTCGCGCTGGTCGGCACCCTGGCGGGGGACTGGGAGGCCGTCAGCCTCGGCCTGCCCGCGGCCGGCGCCAAGCTCTTCAAGAAGGTCGCCCCGGGGGTGATGAAGCTGCTCGGCCGTCAGGTCGGGCTGGTGGAGGCGACCCGGCGGGCGGGCGCGGACCTCACCGCCGTCCTCTACCGGAAGTTCTCCTTCGGCGGGAAGGACGTCGACCCGGGCGTGGTCCGGTTCGCCGAACAGCTGCTGGACGCCACCCCGATCGACGTGGTCGCCGAGTTCTACCCGGTCTTCGGCGCGCACGAGAAGACCACCGCGCTGGCCACCCTGCGCGACATCCCCACGCTGGTGCTGGCCGGCACCAAGGACCTGCTCACCCCGCCCGGCCACAGCGAGGCGATCGCCGAGCAGCTGCCCGGCGCCGAACTGGTCCTGGTCGAGGACGCCGGCCACCTGGTGATGCTGGAACACCCCGGGCTCGTCGACCGGTGCCTGGCCGCTCTGCTCCGGCGGGCCGTCGGCTACCGCGGCACCGCGCCGCTGCCGCCGTCCGTGCGCGACCTGCTCTGATCCGGCGCCGGGAGCCGGGCGGGCCGGGGCCCCGCCTCCGGTACGGACCGCCGCCCGGAGCACGCCGGTACCCGGATGTGGCACCGTAGCGGGGGCGGCCGGCGGTCGGCGCGCCGCACGGATCGAAGGGCATTTCACGCGCATGGGCTCGGACGCGACTCTCACCGTTCCCACTCCCGAGCGGATGGGCCGGCTCGGCCGGGAACTGGCCGCGCTGCTGCGGCCGGGGGACCTGGTGCTGCTCTCCGGCGAACTGGGGGCGGGGAAGACCACGCTGACCAGAGGGCTGGGGGAGGGGCTCCAGGTGCGCGGGGCGGTCACGTCGCCCACCTTCGTGATCGCCCGGGTGCACCCGTCGCTGGTCGGCGGTCCGGCACTGGTGCACGTCGACGCGTACCGCCTCGGCGGGGACCTGGACGAGATGGAGGACCTCGACCTGGACGTCTCGCTGCCGGAGTCGGTGGTGGTGGTCGAGTGGGGCGAGGGCAAGGTCGAGCGGCTGTCCGAGGACCGGCTGGAGGTACGGATCGAGCGCGCCCTCGGCGGCGCCGGGGCCGAGGACGACCTGGACCCGCGCCGGGTGGTGCTGACCGGGATCGGCCCGCGCTGGGACGGGGTGGCGCTGGCCGCGCTGGCCTAGGGCGTGTCTTCGGGGCGTCTTCCCGACAGGCTGTCGGGAAAGTGTTGCGGGCGGGGCGCCGGGCGTGATGGGATGGGTGCTGCGGTTAGGTCTGCCTAACTAGGGAGGCGCCATGTCGAGCACCACCCCCGCCCCGGAGCGCGCGCCGCGCGGCACCGGAGCCGGAGAGTCCGCCCGCCGCGCTCAGGGGGAGCCGATGCGCGCGCTGCTGGCCGCGTGCGCGGCCGCGGAGGCGGTGTCCACCCCGCCGGTGCCCGAGCGCGGGAAGGCGGCGCCGGTCGAGGCCGTGCCCGCCGAGGCTCCGCGCGCCGCCTGAGCGAGCCGCCTCAGGCGATCACGACCACCTTGGTGCCGCGCGGCGCGAAGTCCCAGAGCAGCTGGCCGTCCTCGCGGCTGCTGCGGATACCGCCGGTCTTGGCCTGCGGGTCGGTGGTCGGCGTGGCGCCGTCCACGGCCGCGCTGAAGCCGAACACGACGCCGTTCTGCTGGGCGAAGCGCACCACGTGCTCGATCTGCCGCCCGTCCGTGCCCGTGGTGGTCGGGGTCCTGCTGTAGACGGGGTAGCTGCCGGGAGTCGGCTCCACCGAGCCCGGCGTGACCGCGAAGGAGGCCACCACCTGGGGGGTCTTCTTGGGGTCGACCAGCCAGACGTAGTGGCTGCCGGCCGAGTAGACGACCCGCAGCCCGCTGCCGGAAGTCGTCGGCAGCGTGGGGACGGTCGGGGTGGCCGGGGCCGACGGGGTGGCCGGGGCGGCCGGATCGTTCGACACCGAGGCCGTGCTCGCGCTCGGGCGGACGCCGCCGGCGCGGTCCTGCGCACCGTTGGCCTGGAAGGCCAGCAGGCTCACCACCGCCAGGGCCCCCAGGGTCAGCCCGGTGACCACCACTCCAGGACCCATCTTCGCCACGTGCCGCTCCTACCGCCGTCCAAAACCGTCCGCCCCATCGTGCCAGGTTCACCCGGCGAGCCCGCATCGTGCCGGACGTGTGTTCCGAAACGGAACGCGCTGTCGATCGGGCGGAGCAGGTCCGGCCGTCCCGACCGCCGCCGACCGGTCTAACCTTGACCCCGTGCTGCTGCTCGCGTTCGACACCGCCACCCCCGCCGTCACCGCCGCCGTCCACGACGGCACGGCCGTCCTCGCCGAGACCGACCAGGTCGACGCCAGGCGCCACGGCGAACTGCTCCTGCCCGCCATCGACCGGGTGCTGCGGGCGGCCGGCGTCGACAAGCACCGGCTCACCGGCATCGCGGTCGGCGTCGGCCCGGGCCCGTACACCGGCCTGCGAGTCGGCCTGGTGACCGCCGCCGCGCTCGGCCACGCGCTCGGCCTGCCCGTGCACGGCGTCTGCACCCTGGACGCGATCGCCCACCAGGCCCGGGCCGAGGGCCTGGCCGGGCAGCCGTTCACGGTGGCCACCGACGCGCGCCGCAAGGAGGTCTACTGGGCCTCGTACGACGCCGAGGGCCACCGGACCGAGGGGCCCGCCGTGGACCGCCCGGCCGAGCTGACCCCGCGGCCGCGGGCCGTCGGCGCCGGCGCGCTGCTCTACCCGGACGCCTTCCCCGGCGCGCACGGCCCCGAGCACGTCTCGGCCGGCGCGCTCGCCGCCTTCGCCGCCGCCGAGCTGGCCGCCGGGCGCGAGCTGCTCCCCAACGTCCCGCTCTACCTGCGCCGCCCGGACGCCCAGGTGCCCGCCGGCTACAAGGCGGTGCTCCCGGCGTGAACGGCGACACCACCCTGCGCCGGATGCGCTGGTGGGACATCGCGCCGGTGATGGAACTGGAGCTGCGGCTCTTTCCCGAGGACGCCTGGTCCACCGGGATGTACTGGTCCGAGCTGGCCGAGACCCACCCCGGCGGCACCCGCCACTACACCGTCGCCACCACCCGCGACGGCGCCGTCGTCGGCTACGCCGGACTGATGGCGGTGGCCGGCGAGGGCGACGTGCAGACCATCGCCGTCGACGAGCGCCACCAGGGCGCCGGCCTCGGCGCGGCACTGCTCACCGACCTGATTCAGGAGGCCGCCCGGCGGGGCTGCGCCGAACTGCTGCTGGAGGTGCGGGTGGACAACCCGCGCGCCCAGCGGCTGTACGAGCGCTTCGGCTTCGAGCCGGTCGGCATCCGGCGCGGCTACTACCAGCCCGCCAACGTCGACGCGCTGGTGATGCGCCTCGACGACCCGCAAACGGACGCGCCTCAGAAAGACGTGAAGGACACCCGCCATGGCTGACGAACCGCTCGTCCTCGGTATCGAGACCTCCTGCGACGAGACCGGCGTCGGCATCGTGCGCGGCACCACGCTGCTCGCCGACGCGGTCGCCTCCAGCGTCAACGACCACGCCCGGTTCGGCGGCGTCGTCCCCGAGATCGCCAGCCGCGCGCACCTGGAGGCGATGGTCCCGACCATCCAGCGCGCCCTGGACACCGCCGGGGTCAGGGCGGGCGACCTGGACGGGATCGCCGTCACCGCCGGCCCGGGCCTCGCGGGCGCGCTGCTGGTCGGCGTCAGCGCCGCCAAGGCCTACGCCTGGGCGCTGGACAAGCCGCTGTACGGGGTCAACCACCTCGCCTCGCACATCTGCGTGGACCAGCTGGAGCACGGCCGGCTGCCGTCGCCCACGATGGCCCTCCTGGTCTCCGGGGGGCACTCCTCGCTGCTCCTCAGCGAGGACATCACCAGCGACGTCCGCCCGCTCGGCGCGACCATCGACGACGCGGCCGGAGAGGCCTTCGACAAGGTCGCCCGGGTGCTCGGCCTGGGCTTCCCCGGCGGCCCGGTGGTGGACCGCACCGCCCGCGAGGGGGACCGCAGGGCGATCGCCTTCCCGCGCGGCCTGACCGGCCCCAGGGACCCGGAGTACGACTTCTCCTTCTCGGGCCTGAAGACCGCCGTCGCCCGCTGGGTGGAGGCGAAGCGCCGGGCCGGCGAGGAGGTGCCGGTCGCCGACGTGGCGGCGTCCTTCCAGGAGGCGGTCACCGACGTGCTGACCCGCAAGGCCGTCAAGGCGTGCAGGGACAACGGCGTCGACCACCTGATGATCGGCGGCGGGGTGGCGGCCAACTCGCGGCTGCGGGAGATGGCCCAGCAGCGCTGCGACAAGGCGGGCATCCGGCTGCGGGTGCCGCGCCCCGGCCTGTGCACCGACAACGGCGCGATGGTCGCCGCGCTCGGCGCCGAGATGGTCTGGCGGGACCGCGCGCCGTCCGCCTTCGACCTCTCCGCCGACTCCTCGCTGCCCGTCACCGAGACGCACGTACCGGCGGTGGCGTCCGGGCACGGCGACGTCCACGGCCAGGCCTACCAGGCCCTCGGCGGTGGCCGGTGAGCACCACCGCCGCGATGTGGGAGGCCCGGGCCGCCGACGGGCGGGCCGCCGAGCTGACCGCCTGGGTGCACGCCGTCGCCCTGCCCGCCCTGCGCGGCGCGGCCGGTCTGGTCCGCACCGAGCTGTTCAGCGCCCCGGGCGAGCGGGTGCTGCTGATCACCTGGTGGACCGGCGAGCCCGTTCCGCTCGCCGAGCCGCCGGCCGGCCTGCTCGGCCGCCCGGTGCACCGCTGGTCCTTCACCAGCGAGCACGTCGAGCCATGAGGACGGGAACCGCCGCGCCGGCCGCTACCGTGCTCTAGGGCGAGACGGCTGGACGGATCCGGGGAGCGCGGCGCGGTGAAGAAGTACGGGCGGAGCAGGACGAAGACGTACGCGGTGGGGGCGCTGGCGCTGCTGGCCGCCGCCACCGGGTGCGGCAGCAGCGGTGGCGGTACGCCGGCGGCGGCCGGCGGCACACCGTCCACCGCGGCCCACCCCTCGGGCGGCGGCGCGCAGACCCCGGCGGCCGCCGCGGCCACCACGCCCGCCGCACCACCGGCCGCCGGGGACCCGGCGGCCTGGGCGAAGTGGAACCTCAAGCCGCTGGCGCCCGCCCCGGCCGCGCCCGCCGACAAGCCGATCAAGCTCGAACGGACCGGCACCGTACCGGTGTTCAGCGATGTGAAGACGGCCGACAAGGTCGTCTTCATCACCATCGACGACGGCGCCGAGAAGGACCCGAAGTTCGTCGAGATGCTGACCGACCTCAAAGTGCCGGTCTCGATGTTCCTGACCCGGGACATCGTCAAGGACAACTACGGCTACTTCAAGCCGCTCCAGGCGCTCGGCAACCACATCCACAACCACACCGTGGACCACGCGCAGATGAGCAAGGTCCCGCCGGAGAAGCAGAAGTCCGAGATCTGCGACGCCCAGTCCGCGCTCACCCAGCAGTACGGCACCGCGCCGCTGCTGTTCCGCCCGCCCTACGGGGACGGCGCCAACACCCCGGCGCTGAACGGCTCGGTGCAGCAGTGCGGACCGCGGGCCATCGTGCTCTGGCGCGAGTCGATGCAGATCCACGACATGCAGTACCAGGCGGCGGACAAGAAGCTGAAGCCCGGCGACATCGTCCTCGCCCACTTCCGGGGCCCGAAGGACCTCAAGGGCGAGACGATGACGCAGATGTTCGGCGAGATGCTGGCCCGCATCCAGGAGCAGGGCTTCGCGGTGGCCCGGCTCGAGGACTACATTCAGGCGCCCCCGGCCTGATCCGCCGCCACCTGATCCGCCGCCGTCCCGGCCGTCACCGGCCGGCCCAGCATCATCAGCGGGCCCCGGTCGGTGCGGCTGAGGATCACCGTGACGCTGTTCGGCCCGGACGGCTTCAGCTGCCGGCGCAGCTCCTCGGGGGTGATCGCCATCCCGCGCTTCTTGATCACCACCGTGCCGACGGCCCGTTCGCGCAGCAGCGCCTTCAGCTTCTTGATGTGGAACGGCAGCACGTCGGTGAGCTTGTACGCGTGCGCGTACGGGGTGGCGACCAGGCGGTCCGAGGTGAGGTAGGCGATCTTCGGGTCGATCAGCCGGCCGCCCACCTGGCCGGCCACCTCGGCGACCAGGTGGGCGCGGATCACCGCGCCGTCCGGCTCGTACAGGTAGCGGCCGACCGGTCCGGCGGGCGGGTCGGGCAGGTCGCCGCCGGTCAGCGTGGTGCCGTGCGGCAGCAGGGTGGCGCGGTGCGGGTGCCCGGCCCCGGTGCCGAACCAGAGCACCGCCTCCTTGACGTCCCCGTGGTCGGAGACCCACTCGGCCTCGGCGTCGGCCGGGACGGCCTCGTGCGGGATGCCCGGCGCGACCTTCAGCGCGCCGACCGGGGTGCGGCGGCCGGCCTCGATCGCCCAGGAGAGCGGCGGGGCGTACGCCTCCGGGTCGAACACCCGGCCGCGTGACGTCCGGCGGGCCGGGTCGGTGAAGACCGCGTCGTAGCCGGTGACATCGATGTCGGCGACGTCCGCGCAGCGCACCTCCACCAGGTCGGACAGGCCCAGCGCGGCCGCGTTCGCGGCGGTGGCGGCACAGGCCGCCGGGTCCCGGTCGACGGCGAGCACCTCGATCCCGGCCCGGGCCAGCGCCAGGACGTCCCCGCCGATGCCGCAGCAGAGGTCGGCCAGCCGGCGCACGCCCAGCCCGGCGAAGCGCCGCGCCCGCCACTCGGCGACGCTGCGCCGGGTGGACTGCTCGACCCCGTTGGGCGTGAAGTACATCAGGTCGGCGTCCGGGCCGAACTTCGCCCGGGCCCGCTGCCGCAGCCGGGCCTGCCCGAACGCCGCCGACACCAGCTCCGCCGGGTGCTCCCGCCGCAGCCGGGTGGCCAGGGCCAGCTCCTCCTCGGGCGCGAACTCACGCAGTTCGGCGAGCAGGGACTGCCCCTCGGGGGTCAGCAGGGGCTGCAGGTTCTCGGTGTCCACCCGGTCATTCTCCCCGGTCCCGGGCCCGGCGCGACGCGTCGTCGGCCGCCTGCCCGCAGGCCCCGGTGCGCCGTGGGCCCACCGCGCCACGCGCAACACGAGGGCGCGCCGTTGGCACTCTGGTTGACTGAGTGCTAACCGCACCCTATGGTCGTCCTTGGCACTCTCCACCTGGTGAGTGCTAACGCGATGAAGCGTGTCTGACCCCCGCGACGGCAGGCTCGCAGGTTCGCCCCTACCCGTTAGAAAACCCCGTAATCTCCGAAGGGGAGCTCGGACGTGACCACCAGCAGCAAGGTTGCCATCAAGCCGCTCGAGGACCGCATTGTGGTCCAGCCGCTCGACGCCGAGACCACCACGGCCTCCGGCCTGGTCATCCCGGACACGGCCAAGGAGAAGCCCCAGGAGGGCGTCGTCCTGGCCGTCGGCCCGGGCCGCTTCGAGGACGGCCAGCGTCTGCCGCTCGATGTCGCCGTCGGCGACATCGTCCTGTACTCGAAGTACGGCGGCACCGAGGTGAAGTACCAGGGCGAGGAGTACCTCGTCCTCTCGGCTCGCGACGTTCTCGCCATCATCGAGAAGTAACGCGACGTCGGGAAGCAAGACGTTCCAGCCCGCCCCGGATCCGTGTCCCAGTGACAGGGGCCCGGGGCGTGGTTGTTGGTTCACGTAGTTTCAGCGGTCGGTGGGCCGGCCGCAGCCCCGAGGGAATAGGGAACATGGCGAAGATCCTGCAGTTCGACGAGGACGCCCGCCGCTCGCTGGAGCGCGGTGTGAACAAGCTGGCCGACACCGTCAAGGTGACCATCGGCCCCAAGGGCCGCAACGTCGTCATCGACAAGAAGTTCGGCGCCCCGACCATCACCAACGACGGTGTCACCATCGCCCGTGAGGTCGAGCTGGACGACCCGTACGAGAACCTTGGCGCGCAGCTCGTCAAGGAGGTCGCCACCAAGACCAACGACGTCGCGGGTGACGGCACCACCACCGCCACCGTGCTGGCCCAGGCCCTGGTCAACGAGGGTCTGCGCAACGTCGCCGCCGGTGCCGGCCCGGCCGCCCTGAAGAAGGGCATCGACAAGGCCGTCGCCGCCGTCTCCGAACACCTGCTCTCCATCGCCCGCGAGATCGAGGGCAAGGACGACGTCGCCGCCGTCGCGTCCCTCTCCGCGCAGGACACCCAGGTCGGCGAGCTGATCGCCGAGGCGATCGACAAGGTCGGCAAGGACGGTGTCATCACCGTCGAGGAGTCGAACACCTTCGGCGTGGAGCTGGACTTCACCGAGGGCATGCAGTTCGACAAGGGCTACCTGTCGCCGTACTTCGTCACCGACGCGGAGCGGCAGGAGGCGGTCCTGGAGGACCCGTACATCCTGATCAACCAGGGCAAGATCTCCTCCATCCAGGAGCTGCTGCCGCTGCTGGAGAAGATCCTCCAGGGCGGTTCCTCGAAGCCGCTGCTGATCATCGCCGAGGACGTCGACGGCGAGGCGCTGTCGACCCTCGTGGTGAACAAGATCCGCGGCACCTTCAACGCGGTCGCCGTCAAGGCCCCGGGCTTCGGCGACCGCCGCAAGGCGATCCTCGGCGACCTGGCCACCCTGACCGGTGCCACCGTCATCTCCGAGGAGGTCGGCCTCAAGCTCGACCAGGCCGGTGTGGACGTGCTGGGCACCGCCCGCCGCGTGACCATCACCAAGGACGAGACCACCGTCGTCGACGGCGCCGGTGACACCGAGGCCGTGGCCGGCCGCGTCGCCCAGATCAAGGGCGAGATCGCGAACACCGACTCCGACTGGGACCGCGAGAAGCTGCAGGAGCGCCTGGCCAAGCTGGCCGGCGGCGTCTGCGTCATCAAGGTCGGCGCCGCCACCGAGGTGGAGCTGAAGGAGCGCAAGCACCGCCTGGAGGACGCCATCTCGGCGACCCGTGCCGCGGTCGAGGAGGGCATCGTCGCCGGCGGTGGTGCCTCCCTGGTGCACGCCGCCAAGGTGCTGGAGGACGGCCTGGGCCTGTCGGGCGACGAGGCGACCGGTGTCGCGGTCGTCCGCAAGGCGCTGGCCGAGCCGCTGCGCTGGATCGCCCAGAACGCCGGCCTGGAGGGTTACGTCATCACCTCCAAGGTCGCCGAGCTGGAGGCGGGCCAGGGCTACAACGCCGCCACCGGCGAGTACGGCGACCTGGTGAAGGCCGGCGTCATCGACCCGGTCAAGGTCACCCGCTCCGCGCTGGAGAACGCCGCCTCGATCGCCTCCCTGCTGCTCACCACCGAGACCCTCGTGGTGGAGAAGAAGGAGGACGAGGAGGCCGGTCACGGTCACTCGCACGGTGGCCACGGCCACTCCCACTGACGTCTGATCAGTGACCGCAGGCCCGGTCCGCTCCCCTCGGGGACGCGGGCCGGGCCTGCGGCGTATGGGCCGGTGGTCTGCTTCGGGATTCAACTATCAGATGAATTTTGCTTATAGCAAAGTTTGCCTTATAACTGAGTCATGATCGAGGCCCGCCATCTGCGCGTTCTGCGTGCCGTCGCCCGCACCGGCTCCTTCTCCGCGGCCGCTCGCGAGCTGGGCTGTACGCAGCCTGCCATCAGCCAGCAGATGAAGGCCCTGGAGAAGTCCGTCGACACCCCGCTGGTGGTCCGGTCCGGGCGGGGCATGCAGCTCAGCGAGGCCGGGCGGGTGCTGCTCAAGCATGCCACCGGGATCCTGGCCGGGCTCTCGGCCGCCGAGGAGGAGGTCGCGGCGATCGCCGGGCTGCGGGCCGGCCGGGTGCGGCTGGTCTCCTTCCCGACCGCGAGCTCCACCCTGGTGCCGCCGGCCGTCGCCCGGCTGCGGGACGGCCATCCGGGGGTGCGCGTGTCGCTGGTCGAGGCGGAACCGCCGGAGTCGCTGGCGATGCTGCGCGGCGGGGAGTGCGAGATCGCGCTGGCCTTCCGCTACCCGCAGACGGCCGGGGCCGCCCCGGCCCTGCCGGCGCCGCCCGCGCACGGCGTGCCGCGCGAGGCGCGGGCGGAGGCGAACCTGGAGGCGCAGCAGCTCACCGCCGTCACCGACTGGTCCGACCTGGTGGTCACCCCGCTGCTGGACGACCCGATGGTCGGCGTGCTGCCCGCCGCGCACCCGCTGGCGGGGCGCGGCGGCGGGCCGGTGGAGCTGGCGGAGCTGGCGGCGGAGCAGTGGATCGCGGGCTGCCCGCAGTGCCGGGGGCATCTGGTGGAGCTGTGCGCGGGGGCGGGCTTCGAGCCCCGGATCGACTTCGCGACCGACGACTACCCGGCGGTGGTCGGCCTGGTGGCGGCCGGGCTCGGGGTGGCGGTGCTGCCGGGGCTGGCGCTGGAGTCGGTGCGCCCTGACGGCGTGTCCACGGTGCCGGTGCGGACCGCCTCGGGGGCGCCGGCGGTGCGGCAGGTGGTCGCCCTGACCCTGCCGGACCTCGCGGAGGTGCCGGCCGTGGCGCTGATGCTGGAGCGGCTGGCGGGCGCGGCCGGCGGACGCTGACCCGGGGTCGTACGGCGCCAGAGCGGCCTGAAGCGCCGCGAAGAAACGTTTCTCCACGGCGTGGCGCGGGTTTGCGATTAGTGCTGTACCCCCGTCGGCGCGACCAGCGGTACCTCTACCAGACGGTGCCGCGAGCGGCCCATCATCTCCTCGCGCTCGTCCTCGGTCAGACCTCCCCAGAC
The DNA here is from genome assembly GCF_044744345.1 of Kitasatospora sp. NPDC087315. NCBI lineage: Bacteria > Bacillati > Actinomycetota > Actinomycetes > Kitasatosporales > Streptomycetaceae > Kitasatospora > Kitasatospora sp. NPDC087315. The sequence continues at coordinate 204,125 of NZ_JBIUYD010000003.1, forward strand.
GCCGTACGGCTCGCGGACCGCCAGCGCGTGCGCGGCGCACTCGGTGCGCACCGGGCAGCGCATGCAGACCTCCTTGGCGCTGGCCTCGCGCGAACTGCGCGCGGCCCCGCGCTCGCCCTCGGGGTGGAAGAAGAGCGAGCTGTCCACGCCGCGGCAGGCCGCGGAGAGCTGCCAGTCCCAGAGGTCCGCGTTGGGGCCGGGGAGGCGGGAGAAATCTGCCATGGCTCATTCCCTTCAGAGGCTCGTCGGCCGCCGGCCGGCCCCAGCGGGGTGTTGCTGTGCGGCGCGGCGAGGCTTCGATGCGCTGGTGTGGACACCTGGAAATATGACTTAAGGCAACTCCATGGACAAGTCACCCACAGAGTGGCACAACAGTCAATGACCGTAGAAAAGCTATAAAAAAGGGCAAAGAGGGCATGGGCTCCGGCGGGCGCGGACGTGGCAATCGGGTGGCCCGCGGGCGCGCGCGACTCCGTACCCGTGTGCGGGTCGTACGCCGACCGCGCGCGAGCGGCACAAAAGTGCGGCGTGTGCACCGCGATGCGGCTGATCGGTAATGGGTTGGCCACGTACAGTGGTGGAGATGGCTCTGAAAGCCGTAACTCATTCGAGTGACGGTCGTTGGAAGTGCGGAGGCGGCAAGCGGGCGCCGGATGTCGGGAACGATCGCGGGGAGTAGCGGCGATCGGCCCGGAGTCCGTCGTCGACCGGCCGTGTCGGAGAGATTCGTACCAGCCAGGAGGCTCAACGTGACGCGGATCAGCTGCGGAGGACGACGGTCATGACTTCCGTTCTCGTTTGCGACGATTCCCCGCTTGCCCGCGAGGCGCTTCGCCGCGCGGTCGCGACCGTACCCGGTGTCGACCGGGTCACCACCGCGACGAACGGGGAGGAGGTCCTCCGCCGCTGGGTGGCCGACCGCTCCGATCTCGTTCTGATGGACGTCCGGATGCCCGGCCTCGGCGGGGTCGAGACGGTCCGCCGGCTGCTGTCCGCCGACCCGGGCGCGCGGATCATCATGCTCACCGTCGCCGAGGACCTCGACGGCGTCGCCCTCGCGGTGGCCGCGGGCGCCCGCGGGTACCTGCACAAGGACGCCTCGCGCGCCGAGCTGCGGGCCACCGTCACCCAGGCCCTCGCCGACCCGACCTGGCGGCTCGCCCCGCGCCGGCTGCGCAGCCCCGACATGGGCGCGGCGCCCACGTTGACGGCGCGTGAGATCCAGGTGCTGGAGGGTATGAGCCACGGTCGCAGCAACGCCGAGATCGGCCGCGAGCTCTTCCTCTCCGAGGACACCGTCAAGACCCACGCCCGGCGGCTGTTCAAGAAGCTCGGTGCCTCGGACCGTGCGCACGCGGTGGCGCTGGGCTTCCGCTGGGGCCTGGTCCGCTGACCACCGGCGGCCCCGCCGGTCGCGGCGCGCTGCTCGCGATTCCCAGGACAGGCCCCGCACAGGCGTGTGACGTTACGGTCCCGAGGTTGCACCATGGAGGAGTGGAGCACCTCGGGGACCAGCGGACAGGCACTGCGGCGAACCACACGGCCGCAGGACACTCGGCGGACAGCGCGACGGACAGGACCACCGACGGCGGCGGGGCGGGAGGCGGCACGGTGCAGGAGGGGCCGGTGGTGCGCGACGGTGTGGCGTACGATGCCGCACCGCATAACGTTCCGGTGCACAACTCCGGACGCGGTGCCGCGTTTTCCCGCTCGACCAGGCACCATGGACCGATGCGTGACGACGTGGCCGGTACTCCCGGCGAGGCGGACCCGGTGGAGGCCGAGCCCTCCGGCGCGGGCCACGACGCGTCGTACGCGGATCCCGGCGAGGCAGGCCCCGGCCGTCCGCCGGTGCTCGGCGGCGGGAGTTCGCCGCTGGTCGGCGAGCTGGTCGCGGCCGCCGTACGCGGCGAGGGCCCGGCGATCGACGCGCTGCTCGCCTATGTCCACCCGCTGGCGCTGCGGTACTGCCGGGGCCGGCTGGTCCGGCTGCCGGGTGGTGCCCGGCACCATGTGGACGACGTCGCCCAGGAGGTCTGCGTGGCGGTGCTCTGCGCGCTGCCGCGCTACCGGGACCAGGGGCGGCCCTTCGAGGCCTTCGTCTACGGCATCGCCGCGCACAAGATCGCCGATCTGCAGCGGGCCGCGATGCGCGGGCCCGGCTCGACGGTGGTCCCGCAGGACGACCTGCCCGAGGTGCCGGACGAGGCGCTCGGCCCGGAGGAGCGGGCGCTGCTGAGCAGCGACGCGGCCTGGGCCAAGGAACTGCTCTCCAACCTGCCGGCCCGTCAGCGCGAGCTGGTGCTGTTGCGGGTGGCCGCCGGGCTGTCGGCGGAGGAGACCGGCGAGGTGCTCGGGATGTCACCCGGCGCCGTCCGGGTCGCGCAGCACCGGGCGCTCAGCCGGCTGCGGGCGCTCGCGGAGGAGTCCTCCTGATCCTGGCCCGGGGCGGAATGGCTCATGGGCGGCCGGTGTTGTCAAGGGCACACGAGGACACATTCGCGGTGCCAGTACGATGGGGTATCGGCGCCTGGGCGGGTCGCCAAAGTTTCGTGGGTGCGGGCGGGGTTCCCCTGGAGGTTCCTCCAAGGCACCGAGCGTTTCGGCGGCCTGAGCGAGTGAGCGATGACAGCGCCCCCACCCTCAGGGCGCGAGCGGAATAGGCCGGCCACGGAAGGTACCCCGAAATGTCTTACAACGCCGCAGGCGTACCCGAGAAGTTCGCGATGCTCGGGCTCACGTACGACGACGTCCTGCTGCTGCCCGGGGCCTCCGAGGTGCTGCCGAACCAGGTCGACACCTCCTCGCGAGTCTCCCGGAACGTGCGCGTCAACATCCCGCTGCTCTCCGCGGCGATGGACAAGGTCACCGAGTCGCGGATGGCGATCGCGATGGCCCGCCAGGGCGGCGTCGGCGTCCTGCACCGCAATCTCTCCGTCGAGGACCAGGCCAACCAGGTCGACCTGGTGAAGCGCTCCGAGTCCGGCATGGTGACCGACCCGATCACGGTCGGCCCGGAGACCACCCTGGCCGAGGCCGACGCGCTCTGTGCGAAGTTCCGGATCAGCGGTGTGCCGATCGCGGACGAGGCGGGCAAGCTGCTCGGCATCGTCACCAACCGTGACATGGCCTTCGAGTCGGACCGCAGCCGCCAGGTCCGCGAGATCATGACCCCGATGCCGCTGATCACCGGCAGGGTCGGCATCTCCGGCGAGGACGCGATCGGGCTGCTCCGCCGCCACAAGATCGAGAAGCTCCCGCTGGTCGACGACGAGGGCCGGATCAAGGGCCTGATCACCGTCAAGGACTTCGTCAAGGCCGAGAAGTACCCGAACGCCGCCAAGGACGCCGAGGGCCGGCTGCTGGTCGGTGCCGCCGTCGGCGCCAGCGCCGAGGCGTTCGACCGGGCCCAGGCCCTGGTCGAGGCCGGGGTGGACTTCCTGGTCGTGGACACCTCGCACGGGCACAGCCACAACGCGCTGGCCTGGATCGCCAAGATCAAGTCGGCCGTCAAGGTCGACGTGGTCGGCGGCAACGTCGCCACCCGTGACGGCGCCCAGGCGCTGATCGACGCCGGCGTGGACGGCGTCAAGGTCGGCGTCGGCCCCGGCTCCATCTGCACCACCCGGGTGGTCGCCGGCATCGGCGTCCCGCAGGTCACCGCGATCTACGAGGCCGCGCTCGCCTGCCAGGCGGCCGGCGTGCCGGTGATCGGCGACGGCGGCCTGCAGTACTCCGGCGACATCGGCAAGGCGCTCGCCGCCGGCGCCGACACCGTGATGCTGGGCTCGCTGCTGGCCGGCTGCGAGGAGTCCCCGGGCGAGCTGCAGTTCATCAACGGCAAGCAGTTCAAGTCCTACCGCGGCATGGGCTCGCTGGGCGCCATGCAGTCCCGCGGCCAGGGCCGCTCGTACTCCAAGGACCGTTACTTCCAGGCCGAGGTGGCCTCGGACGACAAGCTCGTCCCCGAGGGCATCGAGGGCCAGGTGCCCTACCGCGGTCCGCTGTCCGCCGTGCTGCACCAGCTGGTCGGCGGTCTGCGCCAGACCATGGGCTACGTCGGCGCCGCCACCATCGCCGAGATGGAGAGCAAGGGCCGGTTCGTCCGGATCACCTCGGCGGGCCTCAAGGAGAGCCACCCGCACGACATCCAGATGACCGTCGAGGCGCCGAACTACACCACGCGCTGACACCGTCCGCCCGAGGGGCCCGCCACCGCGGGCCCCTCAGGCGTGTCCGGCTCCTGCGCCGGGAGGGGCGCGCCCCTCGCCGAGCCGAAGGAGCGTGCCGAGCCGAAGGGGCGCCCCGGAGGCGAGCGCGCGAGTAACAGCGCGTGCGGGATACTGGGGACGGCCGGGGTGACCCGGCGGGTACGAGCAACAAACCAGAAGGGCTCGAAGTGACTGAGATCGAGATCGGGCGAGGCAAGCGCGGCCGCCGGGCGTATTCCTTCGACGACATCGCCGTCGTCCCCAGCCGTCGTACGCGGGACCCGAAGGAGGTCTCGATCGCCTGGCAGATCGACGCCTACCGCTTCGAGCTGCCGTTCCTGGCCGCCCCGATGGACAGCGTGGTCTCCCCGCAGCAGGCCATCACCATCGGCCGCCTCGGCGGTCTCGGTGTGCTCAACCTCGAAGGCTTGTGGACCCGCTACGAGGACCCACAGCCGCTGCTCGACGAGATCGCCCGGCTCGACGACGAGGCCGCCGCCACCCGCCGCCTGCAGGAGATCTACGCCGCGCCGATCCGCGCCGAGCTGATCAAGCAGCGGATCCAGGAGGTGCGCGACTCCGGCGTGGTCACCGCCGCCGCGCTCTCCCCGCAGCGCACCGCAGAGTTCTCCAAGGCCGTCGTCGACGCCGGTGTCGACGTCTTCGTCATCCGCGGCACCACCGTCTCCGCCGAGCACGTCTCCGGCGCCGCCGAGCCGCTCAACCTCAAGCAGTTCATCTACGAGCTGGACGTCCCGGTCATCGTCGGCGGCTGTGCCACCTACACCGCCGCGCTGCACCTGATGCGCACCGGCGCGGCCGGCGTGCTGGTCGGCTTCGGCGGCGGCGCCGCCCACACCACCCGCGGCGTGCTCGGCATCCAGGTGCCGATGGCCACCGCCGTCGCCGACGTGGCCGCCGCCCGTCGCGACTACATGGACGAGTCCGGCGGCCGCTACGTCCACGTGATCGCGGACGGCGGCGTCGGCTACAGCGGCGACCTGGCCAAGGCCATCGCCTGCGGCGCCGACGCGGTGATGATCGGCGCGGCGCTGGCCCGGGCCACCGACGCCCCCGGCCGTGGCTTCCACTGGGGCATGGAGGCCGTCCACGAGGAGCTGCCGCGCGGCAAGCGGGTGGACCTCGGCACCGTCGGCACCACCGAGGAGATCCTCACCGGCCCGTCGCACACCCCCGACGGCACCATGAACCTGTTCGGCGCGCTGCGCCGTGCCATGGCCACCACCGGCTACTCGGAGCTCAAGGAGTTCCAGCGGGTCGAGGTGACCGTCAACCCGGCGCTCAACCACCGCTGAGCCCGGTCACGCACGGTTGACGAGGCCCCCACCGGACACTGTCCGGTGGGGGCCTCGTCGCTCCGGGTCAGTCCCGGGAGGCCGTGCGGCGGGTCAGGATGAAGCCGCCGATCAGGGCGATGCCGTAGAAGGCGACGTCCAGCAGCCGGCGGTCCTCGCGCCAGAGCGTCAGCGCGTCGCCGAGCAGCTCGCCGTACGGGGTGCCCGCCAGCTCGTGCAGACGCCGGGTCTGGCCCAGCAGCTGGCCGAGGAAGAGCGCGCCGGCCGCGAGCGCCGCGCCGAGCAGCGGCAGGACCCGGCTGTGGCCGCCCAGCCGGCCGAGCGGCCAGGCGACGGCGGCGGCCGGGGCGATCGCCAGCCAGCCGATGGTGTCCTGCACCCGGGCCGGCGCGCTGCCGTACGCCAGGGCGCCGAGCAGCATCGCGGCGGCGGCGGTCGCGGCGGCCAGGCCGGTGCGGTGGTGCCGGCCGTCGGCGGCGGGCGCGGGCGCGGGTTCGTAACCGGCCACCGGGGCGCCGGGCATACCGGGGGCGACATAGCCCTCGGGGGTGTCCGGTTCGGGCGCGACCGAGTAGTGCTGAGCCGTTCGTGGCCGTCCCGACTGGCCGTCAGCGCCCGGTGTGGGTGCGGTCATGGGCGTCGAATCCCCCCGGAAAGACTGTGAGCTGCCGAACGCTAGCAGCGCCCGGGCCCGGCCGGACAGGGGTTTCGATCACAGATCGGGCACGGAGCGCGACCGTCGTCCGGTTCGCCGGAGGTGTGGCCGGGGGCCGGGTGGTCGAGGGCCCTCGGGACAGGGGATGATGGAGGCTTGGCGTTCGGGCCCGACGCCGGGCCGACGCGCCGTCACCTCGACCGCCAGCAGCACATGGGGGAACGTTCCGAATGACCCAGGCGCAGGGTTCCACCGGCCGCCTTCTGGCCGGCCGTTACCGGCTGGACGCGGTGCTCGGGCGCGGCGGTATGGGCACCGTCTGGCGCGCCGAGGACGAAATGCTGGGCCGGATCGTCGCGGTCAAGGAACTGCGGATGAACGCCAGCGTCGAGGAGGACGAGAAGCACCGGCTGATCGTCCGTACGCTGCGCGAGGCCAAGGCCACGGCGCGGATCCGGCACAGCTCGGCGGTCACCGTCTTCGACGTGGTCGACGAGGACGACCGGCCGTGGATCGTGATGGAGCTGGTCGAGTCCCGCTCGCTGGCGGACGTGATCAAGGAGGACGGGCCGCTGGAGCCCGTCCGGGCCGCCGAGATCGCGCTCGACGTGCTGGGGGTGCTGAGCGCCGCGCACGCGCTCGGCATCCTGCACCGCGACGTGAAGCCGTCCAACGTGCTGATCGGCGAGGACGGCCGGGTGGTGCTCACCGACTTCGGCATCGCCAGTGTCGAGGGCGACGCCTCGGTCACCTCCACCGGAATGCTGGTCGGCGCGCCCTCGTACATCTCGCCGGAGCGGGCCCGGGGGCAGAAGCCAGGCCCGCCGGCCGACCTGTGGTCGCTGGGCGGCACGCTGTACGCGATGGTCGAGGGCCGGCCGCCGTATGACCGGGGTTCGGCGCTGGCCACCCTCACGGCGGTGATGACCGAGGAGCTCACCACGCCGACGAACGCGGGCCCGCTGCTGCCGGTGATCGAGGGGCTGCTGGCGAAGGACCCGGTCGAGCGGCTGGACGCCTCGCAGACCCGGTCGATGCTCAAGCGGGTGGTCGCCGAGGACACCGCGCGGGCCGAGTCGACCACCGAGCACGCGATGCCGGTGCGGGCGGCGGGTGTGGCGGGTGCGGCCGGGGTGACCGGTGCGGCCGGCCAGGGCGCGTCCGGCAGCGGTGAGGACGCTGGGGACGTCAAGGGCGCCGGCGAGGACGGCAAGGACGCCGGGAGCGGCGAGGACACCGAGAACACCGAGAACGCGGGCGGGGCCACCGGCAAGCGGCCGGTCGGCGGGCTGCTCGGCACCGTCCGGGTGGGCAGCCGGGCCAAGGACGAGGAGCCCGTCGCCGCGGCGGAGGCCGCGGCCGGGCCCGAGCCGGTCCAGCCGGTGAGCGGGGAGTGGACCCTGGGCGCGACCCAGGCGGCCGGTGCGGACCCGCGCAAGGGCCGACGGCGGCTGGCCGTGGTCGCGGTGGTCCTGGTGCTGCTGCTGATCGCCGGGGCGGTGGCGCTGGTGCGGGCGTTCGGCGGCTCCGACAACGGGGCGGCGCAGGGATCCGGAGTCACCGTCGGGCTGTCGACCGGCGCGGACGCCCCGCCGGTGGACACGCCCCCGGCGGACACGCCCCCGGCCGGGACGGAACCGGCGAGCGGCGCCCCGGAGGCGACCACGCCCGCCGCCCCGAGCACCGCCCCGACCACGCCGTCCGCCGTCACCACGCCCGCCGAGCAGACCGTCGCCCCGCCCGCCCCGGCGCCGTCGTCGGCCCCGCCGACCCCGCCGGCCCCGGCCGGTGCGGCCGTGCCGGCCGGGTACCACGCGTACAAGGACCCGTCCGGTTTCTCGATCGTGCTGCCGGACTGGCTGGAATCGGCCGGCTCCGACTCCGTCCGGCACATCTTCAAGGGCGGCGGCAGCACCCTGACCGTCGAGTGGACCACCAGCCCAGGCCCGGACGCCCTCGCCGACTGGAAGGAGTCCGAGCCCGGGCTCCGCGGCCGCGTCACCAACTACCAGCGGGTGGCGCTGCAGGCCGTCAACTACCGCGAGTGGACCAACGCCGCCGACTGGGAGTGGACGTCCGGCAGCCCCCGCACGCACTCGCTCAACCGGGGCTTCGTCACCGGCACCCCGGCCAAGTACGGCTACGCCATCTACTGGACCACCCCGGACACGGACTGGAACGCACCGCAGAACGTCCAGGCCAGGGAGACCGCCTTCGCGACCTTCCAGCCCGCGCCGTAGCCGGGGTGCTCAGCCGATCAGGCGTTGCTTGGCGCGGCCGAACTCCTCGTCGGTGAGGGCCCCCGCGGTGTGCAGGGCGGCCAACCGCTCCAGCTGGTCGAGCAGTTCGGTACCGGTGGAGGGCGCGGCGGCCGGGGCGGGGGCGAGGGACTTGGGCGTAGCGTTACGGGACAGCCGGGCGGCCGCCCGGATCTGCTCGGCGAAGACCTCGGCCTTGGCCACGTCCTCGAACCGGTGCGAGCCGGTGAGCGCGACCACCAGCAGCACCTCGCCGTTGAACCGGGTCCTGGTCACGGTGGCGTCCGTGACCGCCGAAAGCGGAACCGGGACCGGCGGTTTTCCGTCCTTGAGGAAGAGCAGCCGGTGGGTGGTGAGGACCAGCACGCCCTTGCGGAAGTGGTCGGGATGGCGCCCGGCCGTGGATGCGACCGGCTTTTCGTCGGGTGCGACGTTCGCCTCGACGGTGCGCAGGGCCTCCGCCCGGGTGTCGCTGTTGTTGTTGCCGGCCACGTCGAAGGCCGCGTCGATCAGATCGGTCCAGTCCATGGGATCGAGCGTAATGCGGCAGACAATTAGGCTGGGCGGCGAGCGAGAGGAACACGCATGCGAGCGGTCCCGGGGCAGATGCTGGCGGGTCGTTACCGGCTGACGGATCATCCGGAGGCGGCGCGCGCGCTCGCCGTGGACGAGCGGACGGGAGCCCTCGTCCTGTTGCGCGGCCTGGAGCTGCCGGGCCTGCTGACGAGCGGTCACGATCCCGACGACCCGGTGCCCGAGCAGGGCGAGCGGCTGGTCCGCCGGGTGGGGGCGGTGGGCGCGGCCGCGGCGACGCATCCCCGGCTGCTGCAGGGGGTCGGGGCGTTCGTCGAGGGCGAGCTGCTCTGGACGGTCGAGGAGTGGCCGGCCGGGGTGCCGCTGTCCGAGCAGGCCGCGGCCGGGCCGGTCCCGCCGTACCGGGTGGCCGAGGTGGCGGCGGACCTGTCGGGCGCGCTGCGGGCGCTGCACGAGGCGGGCCTCGCGCACGGCAACCTGACCACCGAGTCGGTGCTGGTCTGCGAGGACGGCGCGGCGCTGCTGGGCGGGCTGCTGTCCGGGGTGGCGCAGGAGGCGCTGGCCGAGGAGCTGGGCGGGCCCGGTGGGCGCCGCCGGTACGAGGTGCGGGCCACCCTGGTCGGCCCGGTGGCGGAGCGCTGGCCGCTGGACGGCGGCCCGGCGGGCGACTGCTGGGCGCTCGGCGTGCTGATGCAGCGGCTGGTGACCGGCCGTTCGCCGTTCCCGGACCACGGGGTGCCGGAGCTGGTGACGGCGGTGCGCGACGGGCGACGGGAGCCGGCCGCGGTGTGCGGGCCGCTGGCGCCGCTGGTGGAGCGGCTGCTCCAGCCCGATCCGGCGCTGCGGCCGACGGCGGCGCAGATCCAGCGGGAGCTGGCGGACCTGCTGGCGGGCGCGCCGGAGCCGGTCGACGAGGAACGGGCGGCCGGGCTGCTCACGGTGAAGCCGGAGGGCCCGTTGGTGCCGCTGACACCGCGTCGGCGCGGCCGGGGCGGGCCCGGCCGGGAGCCGGTGGCGGCGGAGACCGGCCCGGAGCCGGCCCGGCCGCCGCGGGTGCCGCCGGCGCTGCTGGGCCCGCTGCTGGTCGCCGGGGTGTTCCTGCTGCTGGTGCTCGGGGTGGCGGCTGTGGTGCTGTTCGCAGGCTGACGGTGCCCGCCCGGGAAGCCGTCGCGGTACGGCGGACGGGGGTGATTACCGGGGTGGGGGCGGTGCGCCTAGTGTGTGCGTGGGATTTGTTCGAACTGTGGTCTGCACCAGGCCCTCCGTCGCGGTGACGGCGGTGGATGAGGGGGAGCGGTCGCCGATGGGCGTGCAGGACCGGCCGGAGGCGGCCGAGGTGGAGCGGCTGCTGGCCGGGCGCTACGAGCTGGGCGACCGGCTCGGCCGGGGCGGCATGGGCACGGTCTGGCGGGCCTGGGACCGGATGCTGGACCGCGAGGTGGCGGTCAAGGAGCTCACTGTCAGTCACCTCCCCGAGGAGGAGCTGCAGATCCTGCACGCCCGGATGAAGCGGGAGGCCAGCGCGGCCGCCCGGATCAAGCACCCCGGCGTGATCACCGTCCACGACGTGCTGGAGCAGGACGGCCGCCCGTGGATCGTGATGGAGCTGGTCGACGGCCGCTCGCTGGCCGACGTGATCAGCCAGGACGGCACCTTGCAGCCGCGCGCCGTCGCCGAGGTCGGCAGCCAGGTGCTGGCCGCGCTGCACCGGGGCCACCAACTGGGCGTACTGCACCGGGACGTGAAGCCGGCCAACGTGCTGCTGGAGCGCGGGACCGGCCGGGTGGTGCTGCTGGACTTCGGGATCGCCACCTACGAGGGCTCGGCCGAGCTGACCCGGCCCGGGGACCTGGTCGGTTCGCCCGACTACCTGGCGCCGGAGCGGGCCCAGGGCGAGCGGCCGGGACCGGCCTCCGACCTGTGGGGCCTCGGGGCGACCCTGTACGCCGCGGTGGAGGGCGAGTCGCCGTTCCGCCGGACCTCGCCGCTGACCACCCTGGCCGCCGTGGTGGCCGAGCCGCTGCCGGAGCCGCGCCGGGCCGGGCCGCTGGGCCCGGTGCTGGCCGCGCTGATGGCCAAGGACCCGGCCGACCGTCCGGCCGCGGACGAGGCGGCCCGGATGCTGGCCGAGGTGCAGGCCGGGCACACCATCGGCCTGAAGGCCGTCGCGCCGCTCAAGATGCCGACCCGGTCGGTGCCGTTGGTGGACCGCAACGGGGAGCCGTCCGAGTCGGCTTCCGCCGTCGAGCCGGAGCCACCGACCGGGTCGCAGCCGGCCGCGGCAGGGGCGGACGGCGCGGGCGGGGTGGACGGGACGGACGGCGCGGGCGGCGCCGTCGTCGGCTCCCCGGCGCCCGTGGAGGTACCCACCGGGCCCACCGCGCCGGTGGTGCACCCCGTCGCGCCCGCGCGCGGCCCGGCCAAGCGCCGCACCGTACTGCGGCTCGCCCTGATCGGCCTGGCCGTCGCCGTGCTCGCGGCCGGGGCCACCTTCCTGGTGACCCGTCACCACGACGCCCCGGTCACGGAGCTCAACCCGGCCGTCTCCGGCGAGCCGAAGGCCGGCGCCCCCGGCAACGCGGAACCGGCGCCCCCCGGCTACCGCTGGGTGGACGACCCGGCGGGCTTCCGCTTCCCGCTGCCGGTCGCCACCCCGGCCTGGCAGCGCAGCACGGACAACGCGAACCAGATCTTCTACAGCCCCGACAACAAGACGCACTACCTGCAGTTCGCCGTCACCGTCGGCCAGTCGGTCAAGCCGCTGGAGCACCTGCGGCAGATGGAGACCACCGTCTCCAAGCTGAAGGACTACCGCCAGCACAAGCTGACCAGCGTCGGGGTGAACGGCCACGACGCGGCGGTCTGGGAGTTCAGCTACGCGGCCAAGGAGGGTGGCCGGCGGCGGGCGATCGAGGCGGAGTTCATCGACGGCGACGGCACCGGCTACGCCGTCTACCTGTCCTGCCCGGACGCGGACTGGCCCGAGGGCGAGCGGCGGTTCACCACGGTGCTCAACGACTTCACCCCGACCCGCTGAACCCGTTCGGCGGGCGCGCGCGGCGGCGCGCGCGCCCGACACGGGCGGTTTCTTGTTACCGGCGGGTACCGAACCGGCCGCCGAGCGCCTAGGCTGCGCCGTATGACGGACCTCACAGCAGATGCAGCGGCCACTGAGCACACCGGCGACGGCTCGGCGGCCCGCAACCCGGTCGCGCCCGGCGGCGGCCGCACCGTCGCCTCGGCCGTCCCGGCCTCGCTGGTCTCCCGCCTGGCCGGCGGCGTCACGGCCAGCGGCGAGCCGCACCTGGTGGAGACCGTCGCCCCGCTGACCGGCGAGCGGCTGGCGAGCCTGCCGCAGTCCACCCCGGCCGACGTCGAGGTCGCGTACGAGCTGGCCCGGCGCGCCCAGCCCGCCTGGGCCGCGCTGCCGGTGCGCCGCCGGGCCGCCGTCCTGCTGCGCTTCCACGACCTGCTGCTCAAGCGGCAGGACGAGGTGCTGGACCTGATCCAGGCCGAGACCGGCAAGGCCCGGCTGCACGCCTTCGAGGAGGTGCTGGCCGTCGCCATGGCGGCCCGGCACTACGGGCGCGCCGCCCACGCGTACCTGCGCGACAAGCGGCACGGCGGGGCGCTGCCGGTGCTGACCCGGGCGGTCGAGGCCCGCCGGCCCAAGGGTGTCATCGGGCACATCTCGCCCTGGAACTACCCGCTGGAGCTGTCCATCGGCGACGCCCTGCCCGCCTTCGTGGCCGGCAACGCGGTGGTCAACAAGCCGGACACGCAGACCGCGCTGACCGCGCTCTGGGCCCGGGAACTGCTGGTCGAGGCCGGGCTGCCGGCCGACCTCTGGCAGATCGTGGTCGGCGACGGCCCGGTGGTCGGCCCGGCCGTGGTCGAGCACGCCGACTACGTCTCGTTCACCGGCTCCACCCGGACCGGCCGGGACGTCGCCCAGCGCGCCGCCGCCCGGCTGGTCGGCGCCTCGCTCGAACTCGGCGGCAAGAACGCCATGCTGGTGCTCGCCGACGCCGACCTGGACCGGGCCGCCGAGGGCGCCGTCCGGGCCTGCTTCTCCTCGGCCGGCCAGCTCTGCATCGCGATCGAACGCCTGCTGGTGCACCGCTCGGTGGCCGAGGAGTTCCTGGCGAGGTTCGCCGAGCGGACCCGGGCGCTGCGCCTGGGCGGCGGCCTCGCGTACGGCGCGGACATGGGATCGCTGGTCTCGGTACGGCAGTTGGACGCCACCACGCGGCACGTGGACGAGGCGGTCAAGGGCGGCGCCACGGTGCTGGCCGGCGGCCGGGCCCGGCCGGACCTCGGCCCGTTCTTCTACGAGCCGACCATCCTGGACGGCGTCACCCCGGAGATGGCGGTCTGCGCCGAGGAGACCTTCGGCCCGGTGGTCTCGGTCTACCGCTTCGACACCGAGGAGGAGGCGGTGGCCGCCGCCAACTCCACCGCGTACGGGCTGAACTCCAGTGTCTGGACGAGGGATTCGCGGCGTGGCCGGGCCGTCGCGGCCCGCCTGCGCACCGGCACGGTCAACATCAACGAGGGCTACGCGGCGGCGTACGGCTCGGTCTCCGCGCCGATGGGCGGGATGGGGGAGTCCGGGCTCGGCCGGCGGCACGGCGCCGACGGCATCCTGCGGTTCACCGAGGCGCAGACCATCGCCGGCCAGCGGCTGGTGCCGCTCGCGCCCGCGTTCGGCCTGGACGACCGGCAGTTCGCCGCGGTGTTCACCGGCGGGCTGCGGGTGCTGAAGGCGCTGCGCTTCCGGTAGCCGCGCCCGCCGGGCGGCTCGTCCGGTCCGTCCCCGACGTCAGTTCTTTTCCCGAAGGAGCGGTGGCACATGGTGGGGTCCAGCGGTGCGGCGGACTTCGACTACGACGTGGTCGTGGTCGGCTCCGGCTTCGGCGGCTCGGTCGCCGCGCTCCGGCTGACCGAGAAGGGCTACCGGGTGGCCGTCCTGGAGGCCGGGCGGCGCTTCGACCGCGACGAACTGCCCCGGAACTCCTGGGCCCTGGCCGACTACCTGTGGGCCCCCCGGCTCGGCCTGTACGGCATCCAGCGGATCCATCTGCTGGCCAACGTGCTGATCCTGGCCGGCGCCGGGGTCGGCGGCGGCTCGCTGAACTACGCCAACACCCTGTACGTGCCGCCGAAGGCGTTCTTCGAGGACCGCCAGTGGCGCCACATCACCGACTGGCAGGAGGAGCTGGCGCCCTTCTACGACCAGGCGCAGCGGATGCTCGGGGTGCGGCTCAACCCGACCGTCACCCCGTCCGACGTCCACCTCAGGGCGGCCGCCGAGCGGATGGGCGTCGGGCACACCTTCCACCTGGCACCGGTCGGGGTCTTCTTCGGTGACGGAAAGGACGCCGAAGGGAGGGCCAGGGCGGCCCCGGGCGCCGAGACCGAGGACCCGTACTTCGGCGGCGCCGGCCCGAAGCGGCGGGCCTGCGTGGAGTGCGGCGAGTGCATGACCGGCTGCCGGCACGGCGCCAAGAACATGCTCACCGAGAACTACCTGTACCTGGCCGAGCGCGGCGGCGCCGAGATCCACCCGCTCACCACGGTGGCCCGGATCCGCGAGCACCGGGGCGCGGACGGGAGCCCGGGCTACGCGGTGGACCTACGCCGGACCGACGCGCGCTCCACCACCGACCGGGTGAAGGCGGGGGCGCGGACCGTCACCGCCGCCCGGGTGGTCGTCGCGGCCGGCACCTACGGCACCCAGTCGCTGCTGCACCGGATGCGCGACGGCGGCCACCTGCCCCGGATCTCCGGCCGGCTCGGCGAACTGACCCGCACCAACTCCGAGGCGCTGGTCGGCGCGCAGACCACGGACCGGCGGTACGGCTCCCGGGCGGACTTCACCCGGGGCGTCGCGATCACCTCATCGATCCACCCGGACGAGAACACCCACATCGAACCGGTGCGCTACGGCAAGGGCTCCAACGCCATGGGCGCGCTGTCGATCATGCAGGTCAAGGGCGGTGGCCGGACCCCGCGCTGGCTGCGCTACCTGGGGACGGCGGCCCGGCACCCGGTGACCTTCGCCCGGTCGATGGACCAGCACCGCTGGTCGGAGAAGACCATCATCGGCCTGGTGATGCAGTCCCTGGACAACTCGATCACCGTCTCGCTGAAGAAGAAGGGCCTCGGCAGGAGCCGGCTGACGTCCACCCAGGGCCACGGCGCGCCCAACCCGACCTGGATTTTGGCCGCCGAGCAGGGCGCCCGGGCGCTGGCCGACGAGATCAACGGCTTCGCCGGCGGCACCGTCGGCGAGATCTTCGACATCCCGATGACGGCGCACTTCCTCGGCGGCTGCCCGATCGGCGACACCCCGGAGAGCGGCGTGGTCGACCCGTACCACCGGCTGCACGGGCACCCCGGGATCAGCGTGGTGGACGGCTCGGCGGTCTCCGCGAACCTCGGGGTGAACCCCTCGCTGACGATCACCGCACAGGCCGAGCGGGCGATGTCGATGTGGCCCAACAATGGCGAGGAGGACCCGCGCCCGGCTCCGGGCGAGGAGTACCGGCGGGTCGCCCCGGTGGCGCCGGTGCGGCCGGCCGTTCCGCAGGACGCCTTCGGCGCGCTGCGGCTGCCGCTGCTCGCCGTGCCGGAGGTTCCGAGGAAGCGGCCCTGAAGGGCCGGTGCCGCCGCAGGGTCCGCGGTGACCCCGAGCCGTCGGGACCAGGCCGGCCCGGGCCCGGACAGGGCAAAGGGCCCCGCGGGGGAACGGGGCCCTTTGTCGCTCAGCACTCGGCGTCAGGGCGGCGCCGGTGCTGGAGGTGACGGCGCCGGGGGAGGAGCGCCGTCGGGTCGGTCGGATTCTGGGTCGCGCCGTCGCGGCTCCGGCGTGGATGGGCCGGTCGCGCGGGGCGCGCACGCTCGCGGCGCGGCGGTTCGGCGCGCGTGTCTGCGCCGGGCCTTCGCTCACGGAGCGTGAGGTGAAAATCGTTGCCGCCTCGGGTCTTGGCGGCATCGGGGGACGGCCTCCGCGAAGGGCCTCGGGCCCGCCGGGAGAACTGCTTCCAAGCAGCATCGTGCTGGACGAAGGGCTTGTTCTGCAACCGATTCGGCGTACTTCGGTACAGTCCATTTTCGGCCCGGCCGGTTCGGGAGGGCTGTGCCCGTCCGCGTGGGAGGCTCCGACGGGCACAGCGGTGATCACGGTGCGTAGTGATGGTGGTCGGCCGGAGCGCACGGGGACGCGCGTAGCGGCGTGGGACGGCAAAGGGCATGCGCCGGGGTGCGACGGTCGGCCTCCGGGCGTCCCCGGGGACCGACCGCCCCACCTTCCTGATTCCAGTCGCGGCCGGGTTCGCTGTCCCCTGCTGGCCGACCGCCGCACCGGCGCACGGTCCCACGGCGCACCGCTCCCGGCGGGGCCGGGACCGCGGCGGCGCCACGCGCGCCGGTGGACTGGGATGAGCTCCACGCGTGGTCCTGCAAGCCCGTACGGCAGCGCCCCTGCCGGGGCGGAGGCGGCGCACCTGGCGGGCGCGGCGCGGTCGTACGGTCGTCTGGAGCAACGAACCGGCCACCCGGCCGGTCACGGTCCCGGCGGCGGGCAGACGAGTGAAACCGGGCCGCCCGGTAGACTCGGCCCTAGACCCCCAGCCCGTCGCCCGCCGCCACCCTTGTAGGACGCGTGGCGCGCGACACCTTTCGTACCGCTGCCGGAAGGCCGTCCGTGTCCTCTGCTATTCCCGACCAGTCCGTACCTGAGACCGACACCGTCCTGGTCGTCGACTTCGGTGCCCAGTACGCCCAGCTCATCGCCCGCCGGGTGCGTGAGGCCAGGGTCTACAGCGAGATCGTGCCGAGCACCATGCCGGTCGCCGAGATGCTCGCCAAGAACCCGAAGGCGATCATCCTCTCCGGCGGCCCGTCGTCGGTCTACGAGGAGGGCGCGCCGCGGATCGACCGCGCGATCTTCGAGGCCGGGGTGCCGGTCTTCGGCATGTGCTACGGCTTCCAGCTGATGGCCGTGACGCTCGGCGGCACCGTCGACAACACCGGCGCCCGCGAGTACGGCCGCACCCCGCTGACCGTCTCCCGCGCCGGTTCCACCCTGTTCGAGGGCGTCCCGGCGCAGCACTCGGTGTGGATGTCGCACGGCGACGCCTGCTCCGCCGCCCCCGAGGGCTTCGTGGTCACCGCCTCCACCGGCGTGGTGCCCGTCGCGGCCTTCGAGAACGACGAGGCCCGCCTCTACGGCGTCCAGTACCACCCCGAGGTGCTGCACTCCGACCACGGCCAGCAGATCCTGGAGCACTTCCTCTACCGCGGCGCCGGCCTGGCGCCGACCTGGACGACCGGCAACGTCGTCGAGGAGCAGGTCGCGCTGATCCGCGCCCAGGTCGGCGACAAGCGCGCCATCTGCGGCCTCTCCGGCGGCGTCGACTCCGCGGTCGCGGCGGCCCTGGTCAACAAGGCCATCGGCGAGAAGCTGACCTGCGTGTACGTCGACCACGGCCTGATGCGCAAGGGCGAGACCGAGCAGGTCGAGAAGGACTTCGTCGCGGCCACCGGCGTCCAGCTGAAGGTCGTCGACGCGCAGGAGCGGTTCCTGACCGCGCTCGCCGGGGTCAGCGACCCCGAGGAGAAGCGCAAGATCATCGGCCGGGAGTTCATCCGGGTCTTCGAGCAGGCCCAGGCCGAGATCGTGGCCGAGGCCGGCGAGCACGGCGAGTCGGTGGAGTTCCTGGTCCAGGGCACCCTGTACCCGGACGTGGTGGAGTCCGGCGGCGGCACCGGCACCGCCAACATCAAGTCCCACCACAACGTCGGCGGCCTGCCCGAGGACCTGCAGTTCCAGCTGGTCGAGCCGCTGCGCAAGCTGTTCAAGGACGAGGTCCGGATGGTCGGCCAGGAGCTCGGCCTGCCGGACGAGATCGTCCAGCGCCAGCCGTTCCCGGGCCCGGGCCTGGGCATCCGGATCGTCGGCGAGGTCACCAAGGAGCGCCTGGACCTGCTCCGCGACGCCGACGCGATCGCCCGCGAGGAGCTGACCGCGGCCGGTCTGGACCGCGAGATCTGGCAGTGCCCGGTCGTGCTGCTCGCCGACGTGCGCAGCGTCGGCGTCCAGGGCGACGGCCGTACCTACGGTCACCCGATCGTGCTGCGTCCGGTGTCCTCCGAGGACGCCATGACGGCCGACTGGTCGCGGCTGCCGTACGACGTGCTGGCGAAGATCTCCACCCGGATCACCAACGAGGTCCGCGACGTGAACCGCGTGGTGGTGGACGTCACCAGCAAGCCGCCGGGCACCATCGAGTGGGAGTGACCGCTCCCCGCCGGCACTGAGCGGCCGCGCCGTCGTTCCCGTGGACAAGGGAGCGGCGGCGCGGCCGTTCGCGGTGTACCGGGCGCCGGACGGGTGGGACCTCCCACCGAAAGCGCTCGCGACCGTGCAGAATGCGGACCGGACCTGCCCGGGCGTGGCAGGCAGGGAAGGAAGGTGTGAGCGATGTCGGAGGCCAGCAGCTCCATGGTGGCCGGCGGGGGAGCGGCCGGCCGGGCGGTCCGGCGCAAGAACCTCGCCTCGCGGTACGCGCTGCTGCCGGTGCGGATCTTCCTCGGCGTCACCTTCGTCTACGCGGCGCTGGACAAGCTCTCCGACTCGCACTACCTGGCCGGCGCGGGCGACCCGGCGTCGTTCGTCTCGCAGACCCAGGCGGTCAGGGACAGCAGCCCGGTCTCCTTCCTGCTCGGCGCCGCCCTGCACGCGCCGACCCCGTTCGCGCTGGCCATCGCCTTCGGCGAGCTGGCGGTCGGCCTCGGCACCCTGGTCGGCCTCTGGGGCCGGGCCGCGGCGCTCGGCGGGGCGCTGATCAGCCTCAGCCTCTGGCTGACCGTCAGCTGGAACGTCTCGCCGTACTACCTCGGCAACGACCTGGCCTACCTGATGGCCTGGACGCCGCTGGTGCTGGCCGGCACCCCGTACCTGTCGGTGGACGGCTACCTCGCCCGGCGGTCGGCCCGGGACCGTGCGCGCGGGCTGCGTGAGCAGCACGTCAGGCGGCGGTCGGTGGTGGACGGCGGCATCGCGGCCGTCGCGATCGGCGGCGGGGGGCTGCTCACCGGTTCGCTGACGGCCACCTTCGGGCGCCCCAAGCAGGCGGCCGTGCCCCAGCGGTCCGCCCCGGCCGGTCCCGCCGCGCCGGCCGTCTCGGTGGCCGCCGCGAGCGTCCCGGTCGGCGGCTCGGCCCAGGTCAAGGACCCGGCCACCGGCGACGCCGTCTACATCGTCCAGCCCAAGGCGGGCCAGTACTGCGCCTTCTCCGCGGTGTGCACGCACTCCGGCTGCGCGGTCGACGCGCCGAAGAACGGGCAGCTGTACTGCCCGTGCCACGGCTCCCGGTTCGACGCGGCCACCGGCGCCGTGGTCAACGGGCCGGCCACCAAGGCGCTGCCCAGGTACGGCGTCACCAAGGACGGCGACAAGCTGAACCTCGGGCCGCTGCAGAGCTGACGCCCCAGGGCGTGCTCAGTCCCGGCGGGGCTCGTCGCAGCGGCCGCGCCGGGTCATCGCCGCGACCGCCCCGGCCAGGCCGCCGACGCCCAGCACGATGAACGTCACCGGGATGACGATCCGGCCGTTCACCGTGATGTCGTTCAGCGACGCCACCAGGTAGAGCACCGCGATCACGGTGAACAGTCCGCCCGCGATCAGCGAGAACAGGTCGAGCTGGTGCTTCCTCACGACTGGACCACCTTGATCTCGCCGAGCCCGACCGTCAGCTGGAGGTCGAGCGTGCCCTTGGATGTCTGACCGTTCAACGGCTGGTACTGGTACGTACGGGTGGTCCGGTCACTGGTGACCGGCTCACCGGGCGCCCGGACGTTGCCGAGCACGACGCGGGTCCGCAGGTTCACCGTCACGTCCGACGGCAGCGTGACGGTCAGGTTGCCCATGCCCAGCTGCACGGTGGTGCCCACGGCGGCACCGGCCGGGTCCAGCCCGGCCAGGTCCAGCTCGATGTCGCCGGCCCCGAGGACGTACGTGGGCTCCAGCTCGCTCGCCGAGACGACGCTCCAGCTGCGATGGCCGGCCGCGTTCTGCATCGAGACCGACGAGTGACCGACGAAGCTCAGCGCCAGAGTGAGCAGCAGCCCCACCACGGTCAGCCGCCGGGCCCGGCCGAACTTCGCGCCGACCAGCAGCGTCAGACCGACCACCAGCAGGGCGGTCGCCAGCACGGTGGCGTTCAGCACCGTGGTGCTGCGGTCCGCCGAGGCCGACCAGACGGCGGTCGCCGCACCCACCGCCACCAGCAGGCCGAAGAAGCCGAGCGCCGAGCGCTCGCACCGGCGGTGCACCACCGGGGGGGCCGGGGGGGGCGCCGCCGGGCCGCCCTTGCGCAGCGGATCGCCCTGCGGCAGGTCGGGGCGCCGCCACCAGGGCTCCGCCTGCGGCCCGGCCGGCGGGACGGGTGTGCCGTGCGGTGCGGCGGCGCCGTCGTACGGGTTGCGCTCGGGGTGGCGCGGATCCCACAGGTAGCCGCTCGGCCCGGTGTGCGGGGTGTCGGCCGGGACCGTTCCGGCCGCCCGCTCCTCGGCGTGCCGCGCCCGCGCCCGCTGGTCCTCGGCCGGCCGCGGCCAGGAGTAGGCGGAGCCCGACGGCTCCTGCTCCGGGAAGTGCCGGTCGAACGGGCCGCCGCGGCGCTCCCGGCCGCGCCGGCGGCCTCGGCGGCGCTCCGGGTCGTAGCGGACCGCGAGGAAGACCAGGGCCCCGAGCAGCAGCAGCGGGAACATCTGGTCCCCGTCGCCCATGGAGGAGAAGAACACCCCGGTGCCGATCACGGTCAGCAGCACCGCGCCGACCGACTGGCCGTCCACCCGGCCGGTGAGCACCCGCTGGAGCTCGGTGCGGCCCGCCGTGCGGCCGCCCTTGCCGTCCGGGACCGGCTCGGTCGGGACGATCAGCCAGGCCAGCCCGTACAGGAACAGCCCGAGGCCGCCGGAGAGGCAGAGCACGGCCGTCACGACACGGAAGACCACCGGGTCGATGTCCAGATGCCGGCCCAGGCCGCCGCAGACACCGGCCACCACGCGGCGGTGCTCGGTCCGGGTCAGCGGGGGGCGTTCCGGCTCGGGCGGGGAGTTCGGCCCGGTCTCCTGGAGGGGGTGGTCTTCGGTCATGTCCACCATCCTGGTGGCTGCCGGGCCCCGGCCCAACCGGTCCGAGCCCTGTCCGGACCCTGACTTGTCCCTGAGAGAGGGTAGGGGGGCACCCTGATGCGTCCGGCCCCGCCCGCGTGGAACCATCGTGGCGTGGCAGCCCCCGGTTCCGACTCCCGACCCCTCGTCCCCGACGCAGCGCCGTCGGCCGGCCCCGATCCGGCCGTGCCCGCCGACGGCCGGCCGCCGTACCGCCGGTTCTACCGCAGCCCGCAGGGCCGGATGCTCGGCGGGGTCGCGCACGGGCTCGCGGTGCACCTCGGTCTGCCGGTCACCTGGGTCCGGGTCGCCTTCGTGCTGCTGTTCTTCGCGCAGGGCATCGGCGTGCCGCTGTACGCGGCGTTCTGGTTCGTGGTGCCGATCGGCATCGGCGAGCCCGCGCAGCGCGGCGCCCACTGGGTCTACCTCAACGGCGCCTTCGTGCCCACCGGGCTCGGGCAGGCACCGGGGGCGGCCCTGAGCAAGGGCCGGCGCGGGCGGCTCGACCGGCTGCGGGAGCAGTTGCAGCACACCTTCCACGGCGAGCCCGCCGGGGCGCCGCCCGCCGAGACGGGCGAGGAGGGGACGGCACCGGCCCGGGCCGCCGGGAGCGGCCAGGCCGGCCTCGGCCAGCTCGCCGCGCTGGTCATGGTGGTGATCGGCCTGATCGCCCTGCTCAGCTCGCTCGGCGTGCAGACCGCCAAGCCGTACACCTGGCCGCTGCTGGCGATCGGCGTCGGCGTCGCGCTGGTCTGGCGGCAGGCCGACGACTCCCGCTGGCAGCGCTGGTTCGGCCTGGAGGAGAGCGAGAAGCGGCGCGGCGCCTACACCCGCGTCGGTGCCGGAGTGCTGCTGGTGGTGGCCGGCACCATCGCCTTCCTCGCCATGCAGGGCAGCGGCTCCACCCTGGGCTCGGTGGTGGAGGCCTCGCTCGCGGTGCTGGCCGGGGTGCTGGTGCTGGTCGGCCCGTACGCGCTGCGGATGTGGCAGGACCTCGGCGCCGAACGCACCGCCCGCATCCGCGCCCAGGAGCGCGCCGAGATCGCCGCGCACGTCCACGACTCCGTGCTGCACACCCTGACCCTGATCCAGCGCCGGGCCGAGGACCCCAAGGAGGTGCTGCGCCTGGCCCGGGCCCAGGAACGCGAGCTGCGCCTCTGGCTCTACCGCCCGGAGGCCGCCGCCGAGGCCGCGCCGGACACCATGGCCGAGAGCCTGCGCGCGGTGGTCGCCGAGGTCGAGGACCGGCACGGGGTACCGGTCGAGGTGGTCATCGTCGGCGACTGCCCGATGGACGAGCGGATCTCGGCACAGATGCAGGCCGCGAGGGAGGCGACGGTCAACGCGGCCAAGTACGGTGGCGGGGGACCGGTCCAGGTCTACGCCGAGGTGGAGGGGAGGACGGTGTCGGTGTTCGTCCGCGACCACGGCCCCGGCTTCGACCCCGATACGGTGCCCGAGGACCGGATGGGCGTACGCGAGTCGATCATCGGCCGGATGAAGCGCAACGGCGGCACCGCACGGGTGCGGTCCGCGCCGGACGGCGGCACCGAGGTCGAGCTGGAGATGGAGAGAACGGATGACTGAGGCAGCGCCGGCGGTGGCGTCCCAGGCCGAAGGCCCGGGCAGGATCGCGCGGGTCGTCCTGGTGGACGACCACCGGATGTTCCGGACGGGGGTACGGGCGGAGATCGGGCGCACCGAGGCCACCGGCATCGACGTGGTCGGCGAGGCCGACGACGTGGAGTCCGCGGTCCGGGTGGTCGCCGAGACCAGGCCGGACGTGGTGCTGCTCGACGTCCACCTGCCCGGCGGCGGCGGGGTCGAGGTGCTGCGCCGCTCGGCCGGGCTGATGGGGGAACAGGGCGGCGTGAAGTTCCTGGCGCTGTCCGTCTCCGACGCGGCCGAGGACGTCATCGGGGTGATCCGCGGCGGTGCCCGCGGCTACGTCACCAAGACCATCACCGGCACCGACCTGGTCAACGCGGTCTTCCGGATCTCCGACGGCGACGCGGTCTTCTCGCCTCGGCTGGCCGGCTTCGTGCTGGACGCCTTCGCGGCCACCGACACCCCGCCGGTGGACGAGGACCTCGACCGCCTCACCCAGCGCGAGCGCGAGGTGCTGCGGCTGATCGCCCGCGGCTACGCGTACAAGGAGATCGCCAAGCAGCTGTTCATCTCGGTCAAGACGGTGGAGAGCCACGTCTCCGCGGTGCTGCGCAAGCTCCAGCTGAGCAACCGCCACGAGCTGACCCGCTGGGCCACCGCGCGCCGGCTGGTCTGAGCCCCGGGACCTCGCCGCCCCGTTGCCCGCCCGGCCCGGTTCCTCCGGCCGGGCGGGCTTGTCAGTGGGTGGCCATAGACTCGGAGTGCCATGAGTAGCCTCTTTGACGACCTCCCGCTCCCCGGTTTCGAGGCCCCCGCCGCCGGGTCGAAGCAGCAGCCCGCCGCCCCCGCCGACGAGGAGCCGCCGCCGTACGAGGACGACGTCCCGTACGACGCGTACGAGGAGGCGATTCCGCAGGGGCTGTTCGAGACCGACCACGCCGCCGAGGCCGAGCGGGACTCCTGGTACCGCAACGGCGCCGCCCGGACGGTGGTGGACCCGGCGCAGCTGCTGGAGGGGATGAACGACCCCCAGCGCGAGGCGGTGCTGCACGCGGGCTCGCCGCTGCTGATCGTGGCCGGCGCGGGCTCCGGCAAGACCAGGGTGCTCACCCACCGGATCGCCCACCTGCTGGGCGCGCGCGGGGTGCAGCCGGGCGAGATCCTGGCGATCACCTTCACCAACAAGGCGGCCGGCGAGATGCGCGAGCGCGTCGAGCAGCTGGTCGGGCCGCGGGCCCGGGCGATGTGGGTGTCCACCTTCCACAGCGCCTGCGTACGGATCCTGCGCCGCGAGTCCAAGCTGCTCGGCTTCACCTCCTCGTTCTCGATCTACGACTCGGCGGACTCGCAGCGGCTGATGTCGCTGGTCTGCCGCGATCTCGACCTGGACCCGAAGCAGTTCCCGCCGAAGTCCTTCACGGCGAAGATCAGCAACCTGAAGAACGAGCTGATCGACGAGGAGACCTACGCCGACCAGGCCGCCAACCCGATGGAGAAGAAGCTCGCCGAGGCGTACTTCCTCTACCAGCGGCGCCTGCGCGAGGCCAACGCGCTGGACTTCGACGACATCATCATGACCACCGTCAACCTGCTCCAGGCGTTCCCCGACGTCGCCGAGCACTACCGGCGGCGGTTCCGGCACATCCTGGTCGACGAGTACCAGGACACCAACCACGCCCAGTACATGCTGGTCCGGGAGCTGAGCGGGGGCTCGGTCACCGCCGCGCCGAAGCGCACCGTCGACGGGGACCTGGTGGACCCGGCGGCCGGGCGGCTCGCCGAGGTGCCGCCGGCCGAGCTGTGCGTGGTCGGTGACGCGGACCAGTCGATCTACGCCTTCCGCGGCGCGACGATCCGCAACATCCTCCAGTTCGAGGAGGACTACCCGGACGCGGTCACGATCCTGCTGGAGCAGAATTACCGCTCCACCCAGACGATCCTGAGCGCCGCCAACGCCGTCATCGAGCGCAACGCCAACCGGCGCGAGAAGAAGCTCTGGACGGCCGGTGACCACGGCGAGAAGGTGATCGGCTACGTCGCCGACGACGAGCACGGCGAGGCCCAGTTCATCGCCGACGAGATCGACCGGCTGACCGACGCCGGGGACGCCAGGCCCGGCGA
Source organism: Kitasatospora sp. NPDC087315 (assembly GCF_044744345.1). Lineage (NCBI taxonomy): Bacteria > Bacillati > Actinomycetota > Actinomycetes > Kitasatosporales > Streptomycetaceae > Kitasatospora > Kitasatospora sp. NPDC087315. Next base: position 229,008 of record NZ_JBIUYD010000003.1, read on the forward strand.
CGTCGCGATCTTCTACCGGACCAACGCCCAGTCCCGGGTGTTCGAGGAGGTGTTCATCCGGGTCGGGCTGCCGTACAAGGTGGTCGGCGGGGTGCGCTTCTACGAGCGCAAGGAGGTCCGGGACGTCCTGGCCTACCTGCGGGTGCTCTCCAACCCCGAGGACACCGTGCCGCTGCGCCGGATCCTCAACGTGCCCAAGCGCGGCATCGGCGACCGCGCCGAGGCGATGGTCGACGCCCTGGCCGCGCGGGAGCGGATCTCCTTCGCGCAGGCGCTGCAGCGGGTCGACGAGGCGTACGGCATGGCCGCGCGCTCGGCGAACGCGGTGAAGAAGTTCAACACGCTGATGGCCGGGCTGCGGCAGGTCGTGGAGTCCGGAGCGGGCCCCGCGGCGGTGCTGGAGGCGGTGCTGGAGGAGACGGGCTACCTCGCCGAGCTGCAGTCCTCCACCGATCCGCAGGACGAGACCCGGGTGGAGAACCTCCAGGAGCTCGCCTCGGTGGCCCTGGAGTACGAGCAGGACCCGGGGGAGCGGCCGGACGCGGGCGAGGACGGCGCACCGCCGGTCGGCTCGCTGGCCGACTTCCTGGAGCGGGTGGCGCTGGTCGCCGACTCGGACCAGATCCCGGACGAGGACGAGGAGGGGCAGGGCGTCATCACGATGATGACCCTGCACACCGCCAAGGGCCTGGAGTTCCCGGTGGTCTTCCTCACCGGTATGGAGGACGGCATCTTCCCGCACATGCGGGCGCTCAACCAGGTCAAGGAGCTGGAGGAGGAGCGGCGGCTCGCGTACGTCGGGCTGACCCGCGCCCGGGAGCGGCTCTACCTGACCCGCTCGGTGCTGCGCAGCGCGTGGGGGCAGCCCTCGTACAACCCGGCCTCGCGGTTCCTGGAGGAGATCCCGGAGCCGCTGGTGGAGTGGAAGCGGATGGGGGCGGCGTCGGCGCCGGCCCCGCGCGGGTACGCGGGGGGCTCGTCCGGCTCGTTCGGCGGGCGCGGGTTCGCCGCGAGCGGCGGCGGTTCGCGCGGGTCCTCGCGGGGCGCCGCGGCGGCTGCGCCGAAGGCGGGCTGGGGGCAGTCGGCGCGGCGTTCCGGCGGCGCCGTCGAGCGCGAGGTCGTCGGGCTGGCGGTGGGCGACCGCGTCACCCACGACACCTTCGGGCTGGGCACGGTGGTGGCCACCACCGGCGTCGGCGACAAGGCGCAGGCCACGGTGGACTTCGGTTCGGAGGGGCGCAAGCAGCTGCTGCTGCGGTACGCGCCGGTGGAGAAGCTGTAGGACCGGGGCGGCGGGGCCCGCGCCGGCGGCCGGTGGGTCAGCGCGGGTCGATGCCCTGGGCGAGCAGCCAGGGCAGCGGGTCGACGGGTGCGCCGCCGCCGGCCGGGCGGATCTCGAAGTGCAGGTGCGGGCCGGTGCTGTTGCCGCTGCTGCCGACGAAGGCGATCACGTCGCCCGCCTTCACCGTGCCCTTGCGGATCTTGTACGAGCGCAGATGGCAGTACCAGGCCTCGGTGCCGTCGGCCGTCTTCAGGATCGTCATATAGCCGTACGACGGATTCCACTGGGTGCGGATCGTCCCGTCGGTGACGGCCAGCACCTGGGTGCCGCCGTCGACCGGGAAGTCGATGCCGGTGTGCCGGGCGGCCCAGTGCGTACCGGACGCGCCGAACGTCTCGCCCAGACCGCGCTGGGCGACCGGGAGGGAGACCTTGGGGCGCTCGGGCGGCTTGGGCGCCTCGGCGGTCGGGTCGGCGGTCGGGTCGGCGGTTGGCTGCGCGGCCGGGTCCGTGGTGGGCTGCGCGGCCGGGTCGGCGGCGGGCTGGGTGCCGGACAGCGGCTGGCGGGCGTCGCCGCGGGAGGCGTGAGCGGCGTCGCCCGGCGCGGAGGCCTGCCGGACGGTGGTCCCGGCGGCCGCACCGGCGCCGGCCGGGTCGGCGGCGGCCTGCTCGGGCCCCCGGCCGGCCGCCTGCGCGCGCTGCTGGTCGGCCGCTTCGCCCTGGACGGTCACGGCGGCCGCCGTGGCCACTCCGAGCGCGGCCACCGACGGCAGCGCGACCCGCAGCAGCGCCGTTCTGGTGGCGGCCTTGGCGGCGTCGCGGCGCTGGGCGCGCGACTGTTCGCGGGCGGCCACGCGCAGCTCGGCGCGGGTCGGACGGGCGGCTGCTTCGGGAGCCATCGGGGGCTGCCTCCTCGGTGGGCCTCGGGCACGTCGACGGACAGGGGAAAACAGCCGAGACTGTAGTCGTAACGCCGACATCCGGACAAAAGTCCGGATGTCAAGAGGCAGGGCCGTGGGGACACCGACGGTGACGGAGGGACGGAAAGCGGGCGGCGAAAGGCGAAGCTGTGACTTTCCCCTCCTCTTGCCGGGCGGCACGGCCAACCGGGCCGGGTGGCGCTAACCTCCCCTCAGGTTTGTTATTGCTGGTTAACCGCGCCCGCGCCCGACGAGGTCCGGTGGGGTGGTGGACGACGAGGTCCAGGAGGCAGTGATGGGTGTGTCAGGGCCGATCCGCGTGGTGGTCGCCAAGCCGGGGCTCGACGGTCACGACCGGGGCGCCAAGGTCATCGCGCGCGCCCTGCGCGACGCCGGTATGGAGGTCATCTACACCGGGCTGCACCAGACGCCCGAGCAGGTGGTCGACACCGCCATCCAGGAGGACGCGGACGGCATCGGCCTGTCGATCCTCTCCGGTGCGCACATGACGCTCTGCGCGCGCGTCCTGGAACTGCTGAAGGAGCGCGACGCGGAGGACATCAAGGTCTTCTGCGGCGGGATCATCCCGGACGACGACATCGCCGAGCTCAAGGCCCTGGGCGTCGCGGACATCTTCACCCCGGGCACGCCGACCCGGGACGTGGTGGCCTGGGTCGAGGCCAACCTGCGGGCCGCCGGCTGAGTCCACGCCGACCGGGCCGGTACGGAGAGCTTCCCGCTCCGTACCGGCCCGGTCGCATGTCGGCGACCGCCGCTCAGCCGTCGAGTTCGGCGAGCATCGCCTCCCGGAAGCGCAGGGTGCCGGCCAGCCGGGCGAAGGTCTCGCCCCAGGCCGAGGCGGGCGCGGCGGAGGCCGCCAGGGCCTCGACGGCGGTGGCCGTCCCGGGGGCGAGGGCCCGCTCGGTCATCCCGAGCACCCCGCTGTGGCTCCACGGGTACGCGCCGGAGGCGGCCGCCCGGTCCAGCGCCGCGACCACGGCGGTCGACAGCGGCGGGGTCCACGGGGTCGCGCAGGCGCCGAGCAGCTGGAAGGCCTCGCCGAGGCCGTGCACCTCGACGAAGGCGGCCGTCCAGGTGGCCCGTTCGGCGGCCGGGAGCACCGAGAGCAGCTTCGCGGGAGCGCCGGCCGTCCGGGGTGCGCGGCCCGTCCGGGTGCCCCTCCCCGGGGCGGGCGCGGGGCCGAGCAGCGCCCGCGCCCAGCCGGCGTCCTGCTGGCGGACGGCGGCCCTGGCCCAGGCCTCCCGCAGGTCGTCGGCCCAGCTGCTGCTGGTCTCGTCGATGCTGTCGCCGACCCGGAGGGCGAGCAGCTGATCCGGCGTCAGGCCGGTGGTCCCGGACCAGACGGCCAGCGGGGCGGCGGCGATCACCTCGCCGAACCACCAGGCCCGTTCGCCGCGCCCGGTGGGCGACTTGAGCGCAATGCCGTCGCGCTGCATGGCGGCGTCGCACGCGGCGGGCGGGCTGACCAGCAGATGCGTGCCGCGCTCCGAGAGGCGTACGGCGGTGCGGGCGCGCTCGGCCATCCGGTGGGCGAGGGCGGTGCCGGGGAGGGTGGAGAGCAGCTCGGCGGCGGTGGCCCGGACGTTCTTGCTGCGGTCGCCCAGGGCGGCCTCCAGGAACGGTTCGTCGGCGAGGGAGAGGCCTTCCTGCAGGGCGTCCAGGAAGAGCAGGCGGTCCTCGGCGCGTTCGGTGGGCCAGCTGCTCCGGAGCAGGGCCAGGCCGGCGGCGGGGTCGCTCCGGCGGAGCGCGGTGAGGTGGGTGACGCGTTCGGCGAAGAGGCCCTCGTGCCAGAGGCGGTCGTCCTCGGGGAGTTCGGCGGCGGGCGCGGGGTCGGTGGTGGTGCGCAGGACGAAGCGCCAGTCCGGGTTCTGGGCGGCGAGCCAGCGGCCGAGCGGGCCGGCCAGTGCGACCGCGTCGGGGCGCAGTTCGCTACGGGCCCGGGCCGCGTCCAGCAGGGCCGGGACGAGAGCGGCGGGCGGGCGGTAGCCGCGGGAGCGGGCGGTGGTGAGCCATTGGGGGAGCAGCTCGGCGAGGTTGGCGAGGGCGTGGCTCGAGCTGCTTCCGGCGCCGCGGTTGCTGAGCAGCAGGGAGAGCCGACGGGCGGCGGGGGGCGGGAGTTCGGGGCGCGGGTCCTCGGGAGCGGGCGGGCCGGGGGGTTCGGTGGCGGGCGCGGGGAGGGCACCGGCGCGGCGGCGGACGGCGGCCAGGGCGGCGAGTTCGAGGAGGGCGGTGGCCGGGTCGGTGCGGTCCACCGCCTGGGCGGTGGTGCGGTGGGCGGGGGAGCCGGTGGGGGGATCGGCCGGCAGGGGGCGGCGGTCGGTGCCGAGGAGGGCGGTGGTGTGGAGGGTCTCCCAGGGGTCGGCGGGGGTGGTGGGTGGCACGGGGGCTCCTGTGGGTTGGTGGTTGCTGTTCGGGGGGGCTCTCGGGAGGGTGGTGGCGGGGGGGGGTGCCCGGGGGGGGGGAGCGGGGGGGGGTTGTTATTTTTAAGTTCGCGCTAGATTTTTGGGGGCGTGTGCGGGATGCGGTGGTGAAGAA
>NZ_JBIUYD010000003.1:233774-249435 GCF_044744345.1 Kitasatospora sp. NPDC087315
GGCCCCCCCCCCGCGGCGGGGGGGGGCGGCCGGCCCGCCCCCCCGCCCGGGGGGGGGGGGGCGGCCCGGGGGGGGCGGCCCCCGGGGGGGGGGGGGGGGGGGGGCGGCTCCCGGGGTGGTCGCTCCGGGGGCTGGATGATTTTCAGACTGCCGATTCTGTTGGTGGGCGCTTTCGCCGTTGGCAGTCTGAAAATCACCCGCCACGCCCCCTTCCGCGACCACCCCGTACGCCGCCCCCTCCCGCAGCGCGTCCCTCTCGCCCTGGTCGGGTGGTGGGTGGGAGGGAAGGGGGGGCGGGAGGAGGGGGGAAGGAAGGGGCGGGAGCGGGTGGGTGGGTGAGCGGTGGGGGGAAGGGAGGCCGGGGGTTACGGGGTGGTGAGGCTGATGGGGCGGGTGTCCTGGCCCCAGGCGGTGATGGGGGTGAAGCCCTGGTGGCCGTGGTCGCCGAAGACGGTGAGGGGGCGGCCGGTGGAGACGGCGGCGAGGCGCCAGAGGGCGGGTTCGGGGGTGGTGGTGCGGCGGACGGGGAGGGTGTGGTGGCCGTCGGTCAGGTGCCAGCCGTCGGGGGTGAGGACGGGGACGACGGCGGTGAGGACGGTGGGCCAGGTGTCGAGCCAGGGGTCGTCGGCGACGGCGGCGCCGTACGTGGCGACGGCCTCGGCGGGGCTGAGGCCCGAGGGGGGTGCGGCGGGGCCGGGTTCGGGGGTGCCGTAGCGGGCGCCGAGGGCGGCGCGCAGGGGGCGGGCGCCGGGGTGGAAGGCGAGGTCGGCCTCCAGCAGGTGGCCGGTGGGGAGGGCGAGGTCGGGGGCCTGGCCGGGGCGGCCGAAGGCGAGGAGGAGGGCGAGCCGGCCGGTCTTGGCGCCGCGCAGCCAGAGCCGGCGGGTGGTGAGGCGTTCGTCGGCGGTGTCGCGGCTGCCGAGGACGTGCCAGCGGTCGCGGACGGTGGGTCCGGCGAGGAGTTCGGCGGTGTCGGTGGTGTAGCCGACCCGCGCGCGGACCGTGGCGGCGAGCGGGTCGGGCAGTTCGTCGACCCGGGTGGCGGCGGTGGCGAGCAGGTGGAGCATGGCGTACTCCTCCAGGAGGCTGTCCTGCGGGGTGGTGTCGAGTTCGCGGACGCGGGTGGCGAGGCCGGGGGCCTGGGCGTCGACCATACGGGCGGCGACCTCGTCCCAGGGGCCGGCGCTGCTCCCGTCGGCCAGGCCGTGGCGGATCCGGTCGGCCAGCCGGAGGCGCAGTTCGCCGGCGCCGGCGGCGACCCGGGCGGAGCGCTTCTCGGCCCGGCGGCGGGCGGCGGCCGGGTCGGCCGGGGTGTCGGCCCTGGCGGCGCGCCGCTCGGCGCGGTTCTGGCGGCCCTTCAGCCACTCGGACGCCCAGTCGGCGGGCTTGGCGCCGTCCGGGACGGCCTCCGGGGTGCCGCTCCAGAGCAGGAGGAGTCCGAGCGCGTGCTTGCACGGGAACTTCCGGCTCGGGCAGGTGCACGTGTAGGCGGGCGTGGCCAGCTCCACGGCGGTGCGGTACGGCGTGCTGCCGCTGCCCTTGCACGCGCCCCAGAGCGCGGTGCCGTCGGTGCCGGTACCGGACCAGGGCGCGGCCGAGGAGAGTTTGCCCGCCGCCTTCCGTGACGCGGCGTCGGGCGCGAGGGACAGGACGTGTTCGGTGCTCCAGCGTTCCTCCATGCCGACGACGGTAGGCGGGGGGACTGACAGCCGGAGCGGTCGAACTGAGGGCCGATCAGGATTGTCAGTGGCCCGGTGCATGGTGGTTCTCGCAGGCCGGGACGCCGACCTGGCTCCCCCCGATCACCTCGCCGCCTGCCACAGGTGTGTCCGGCGGCCGACCCGAAGGAGCCCTTATGACCGACGTTCTGCGGCAGCACGCGGAGGACGCGTTCGCTGCCGAACTGGCCGCGCTGGCCGCGCAGGACGACCGTCCGCGCCCCGAGCGCTGGAAGCTGTCGCCGTGGGCCGTCGCCACCTATCTGCTGGGCGGCGAGCTGCCGGACGGCACCGTGGTCACGCCCAAGTACATCGGCCCGCGCCGGGTGGTCGAGGTCGCGGTGACGACGCTGGCGACGGACCGCGCGCTGCTGCTGCTCGGCGTGCCGGGTACCGCGAAGACCTGGGTGTCGGAGCATCTCGCGGCCGCGATCAGCGGTGATTCGACGCTGCTGGTGCAGGGCACCGCGGGCACGCCGGAGGAGGCGGTCCGGTACGGGTGGAACTACGCCCAGCTGCTGGCCCACGGTCCGAGCCGGGACGCGCTGGTGCCGTCGCCGCTGATGCGGGCGATGGCCGACGGGAAGATCGCCCGGGTCGAGGAGCTGACCCGCATCCCGGCGGACGTGCAGGACAGCCTGATCACGATCCTGTCGGAGAAGACGCTGCCGGTACCGGAGTTGGGCGGCGAGACGCAGGCGGTGCGGGGCTTCAACCTGATCGCCACCGCCAACGACCGGGACCGGGGCGTGAACGAGCTGTCGAGCGCCCTGCGCCGGCGGTTCAACACCGTGGTGCTGCCACTGCCCGGTTCGCTGGAGGAGGAGGTGGACATCGTCACCCGCCGGGTCAACCAGCTCGGCAGCTCGCTGGAGCTGCCCCAGCTGCCCGGCGGCGCCGAGGAGATCAGGCGTGTGGTCACCGTCTTCCGCGAGTTGCGGGCCGGGATCACGACGGACGGCCGGACGAAGGTGAAGACCCCGAGCGGGACGCTGTCGACCGCGGAGGCGATCTCGGTCGTGACGAACGGGCTTGCCCTGGCCACCCACTTCGGCGACGGCGTGCTGCGGGCCGGCGACGTCACGGCGGGCATTCTCGGGGCCGTCGTCCGGGATCCGGTGGCCGACCAGGCGGTGTGGCGCGAGTACGTCGAGGGCGTCGTCCGCGAGCGGGACGGCTGGAAGGACTTCTACCGTGCCGCCCGCGAGCACACCCGCTGAGACGGCCGTCGTTCGAGTTCCAGGGAGGGAGGGCGCGATGAGCGCAGAGGTGACGCTGCTGGGCGTACGGCACCACGGTCCGGGCTCGGCCCGCGCGGTGGCCGCCGCGCTGGAGCGGCTGCGGCCGGACGCGGTGCTGATCGAGGGCCCGCCGGAGGCCGATCCGATCATCGGGCTGGCGGGCGAGAAGGACATGGTGCCGCCGGTCGCGCTGCTCGCCCACGCCGTGGACGATCCGGCCAGGGCCGCGTTCTGGCCGTACGCCGAGTTCTCCCCGGAGTGGGTGGCGATCCGCTACGGCGTCGAGCGCGAACTCCCGGTCCGCTTCATCGACCTCCCGGCGGCGTACGGCTTCGCCGTGACGGAGGAGGCGGATCCCGGGCCGGACGAGGCGGTGCCCGGCGACCCGATCGCGCTGCTCGCCGAGGCGGCCGGCCACGACGACCCGGAGCGCTGGTGGGAGGACGTGATCGAGCACCGCACGCCCGGCGCCGACGAGTTCGCCCCGTTCGTGGCCGTCGCGGAGGCGATGACCGCGCTGCGCGAGGAGGGGGTCGGGGAGCGGCGGCGCGACGAGCTGCGGGAGGCGTACATGCGCCAGCAGATCCGCGCCGCCCGGCGGGCCGGCCACCGGCGGATCGCGGTGGTCTGCGGCGCCTTCCACGTCCCGGCCCTGGCCGCCATGCCGACGGTCGCCCATGACCGCGCGCTGCTCGCCGGCCTGCCGAAGAAGGTCAGGACCGACATCACCTGGGTGCCCTGGACGCACCGCCGGCTCTCCCGACTCACCGGGTACGGCGCCGGGATCGCCTCGCCGGGCTGGTACCACCACCTGTTCGCCGCGTCGGGCGATCCGCTGCCGAAGTGGCTGGCCAGGGCCGCCGAGCTGCTGCGGGCCGAGGACCACCCGGTCTCCTCCGCGCACGTCATCGAGGCCGTCCGGCTGGCCCGCACGCTGGCGGTGATGCGCGGCCGGCCGCTGGCCGGGCTGACCGAGACGCTCGACGCCGTCCGGTCGGTGATGTGCTACGGGTCGGACGTCGCGCTGGAGCTGGTCCGGGACCGGCTGGTGATCGGCGACGCGCTCGGCACGGTGCCGGACGCCGCACCGGCGGTGCCGCTGCAACGGGACCTGTCCCGGCTGCAGCGCTCCCTGCGGCTGAAGCCGGACGTCGAGCCGCGCGACCTCGACCTCGACCTGCGCAGGGAGAACGACGCGGCGCGCTCGCGGCTGCTGCACCGGCTGCGCCTGCTCGGCGTCGAGTGGGGCGTGCCGGTGCGGTCCGCCGTCCACTCGACGGGCACCTTCCGGGAGAGCTGGCGGCTCTGCTGGCAGCCCGAGTTCGCGGTCCGGATCGCCGAGGCCGCCCAGTGGGGCACCACGGTCGAGGACGCGGCGGTCGGCAAGGCCGTCGGCACCGCCCGGGCCGCCGTCGAACTCGCCGAACTCACCGGCCTGGTGGAGACCTGCCTGCTCGCCGGGCTGGGCGGGGCGCTGCCCGCCGTGATGCGGGTGCTCGCCGACTGCGCGGCCCTGGACACCGATGTCGCCCACCTCGCGGGCGCCCTGCCCGCCCTGGTCCGCGCACTGCGCTACGGCGACGTCCGGGGCACCGACAACGGCGCGCTCGCCGAGGCCGCGACCGGTCTCGCCGACCGGATCTGCGTCGGGCTGCCGCCCGCCTGCACCGGTCTTGACGCGGCCGGCGCCACGGCGATGCGCGGCCACCTCGACGAGGTGCACGGCGCGATCGGCCTGCTGGAACCGGCCGACGCCCCTGACTCCCCCGACGCCCCCGATGCCTCCGGCGACCTCGCCGACCGGTGGGCCGCCGCCCTGCGCTCGCTCGCCCGTCGCGAGCCCACCGGCGGCCCGGCGACGGGCGTCCCCGGCCTGCTGCGCGGCCGCGCCGTCCGGCTGCTGCTCGACGACGGCCGGCTCGGCTCCGAGGAGGCCGGCCGCCGGATGGGCCTGGTCCTCTCGGTGGCCAACGCCCCGGCGGACGCGGCCGGCTGGGTCGAGGGCTTCCTCACCGGCGGCGGGGCCCTGCTGCTGCACGACCCCCGGCTGCTCGGCCTGCTCGACGCCTGGCTGACGGCGGTGCCGGCGGAGGTCTTCACCGATGTGCTGCCACTGCTGCGCCGTACCTTCTCCGCGCTGGAGACGGGGGTGCGCACCACGGTCGGCAGCCGGGTCGCGGCCGGCCCGCTCGACGCCGCTGCGGCCCCGGCCGGGACGGACGGGGCCCTGCTCGACCAGGCCAGGGCCGACGCCGCGCTGCCCACCCTCGCCCTCCTGCTCGGCCTCCCCGGCGGACTGCCGCGGATTCCCCTGCAGGCCGCCGGCCGCGACACCTGATCCGCACCCACCGAAGGAGCATCCGATGGCAGTGACCACCTCCCCCGCCGCCGAGGAACGGCTGCGCCGCTGGCGGCTGGTGCTCGGCGGCGAGGCGGACGGGACGGGCTGTGCGCTGCGCGGCCGGGACGCCGCCATGGACGGTGCGCTCGCCGCGCTGTACCGCGGGGCTCCGCCGGAGGGCAGGGCCGCGACGGGCGGCCGCCGCAGCGCCGGCCTGGGCGGCTCGGCGCCGCAGGTGGCGCGCTGGCTGGGCGACATCCGCGAGTACTTCCCCTCCACCGTCGTGCAGTTGATGCAGCAGGACGCCATCACCCGGCTCGGCCTGGACCACCTGCTGCTGGAGCCGGAGATGCTGGAGGCCGTCGAGCCGGACGTCCACCTGGTCGGCACCCTGCTCTCGCTGAAGCACGCGCTGCCGGAGACCACCCGGGAGACCGCCCGCGCGGTGGTCGGCAAGGTGGTCGCCGAGCTGGAGCGCAGGCTCGCCGACCGCACCCGGGCCACCCTGGGCGGCGCGCTGGACCGCAGCGCCAAGGTGAACCGCCCGCGCCACCGCGACATCGACTGGGACCGCACCATCCGGGCCAACCTGAAGAACTACCTGCCCGAGTACGGCACGGTCGTCCCCGAGCGGCTGGTCGGCTACGCCCGCGCGCAGCGCGCGGTGAAGAAGGACGTCATCCTCTGCATCGACCAGTCCGGCTCGATGGCGCCGTCCGTGGTGCACTCGGCGGTGTTCGGCGCGGTGCTCGCCTCGATGAGGAGCCTGGACACCCGGCTGGTCGTCTTCGACACCTCGGTGGTGGACCTCACCGAGCAGCTCACCGACCCGGTGGACGTCCTGTTCGCCACCCGGCTCGGCGGCGGCACCGACATCAACCGGGCGCTCGCCTACTGCCAGTCGAGGATCACCCGCCCGTCCGAGACCGTCGTGGTGCTGATCAGCGACCTCTACGAGGGCGGAATCCGCGACGAGATGCTCAAGCGGGTGGCGGCGATGAAGGCGGCCGGCGTCCAGTTCATCGCGCTGCTCGCGCTCTCCGACGAAGGTGCGCCCGCCTACGACCACGCGCACGCCGCGGCACTGGCCGCGCTCGGCGCCCCGGCGTTCGCCTGCACCCCGGACGTCTTCCCGGAGATCATGGCGGCGGCGATCGAGAAGCGCCCGATACCGGTGCCCGACCAGGGGGTGTAACGGCCGGGGGCGCGGATTCACCCGGATGCGCGAACCCGGTCCGCCGCAGGACAGGGCCTGTGACAGACCCCCGTAGGCTGGCTGTGACGGTTCTCACCAAAGACTGGCCGGTCCCGGGCGAAACACTCCCGTCGTCCGGGGATAACCTGCCAGACGGACGTGACGCGCGTGTTGATTGACGTGTGCGCCCGTGGCTGTGTGGGCCGCAAGGCCGTTCTTCTGCGTACCCGCACCGCCCCGACGACCCGCAGCGAAGATCCTGCCGTGGCACGCTCGTAGAGACACAATCCGCGACCACGAACAAGGACAAACACGTGGACCTGTTCGAGTACCAGGCGAGGGACCTCTTCGCCAAGCACGGTGTGCCCGTGCTTGACGGCGATGTCATCGAGACTGCCGCAGACGCTGCCGCCATCGCGGAGCGCTTCGGCGGCCGCGCCGTCGTCAAGGCTCAGGTGAAGGTGGGTGGCCGAGGCAAGGCCGGTGGCGTGAAGCTCGCCGCCGACCCGGCGGACGCCGTCGCCAAGGCCGAGGCGATCCTCGGCATGGACATCAAGGGCCACACCGTTCACAAGGTGATGCTGGCCCAGACCGCGGACATCAGGGACGAGTACTACGTCTCGTTCCTGCTGGACCGCACCAACCGCACCTTCCTGGCCATGGCCAGCGTCGAGGGCGGCGTGGAGATCGAGGTCGTCGCGGAGGAGAACCCGGACGCGCTCGCCAAGATCCCGGTCGACGCCAACGAGGGCTGCACCCCGGAGAAGGCCGCCGAGATCGTCGCCGCGGCGAAGTTCCCGGCCGAGGTCGCCGACCAGGTCGCCGAGGTCCTGCAGAAGCTGTGGAAGGTCTTCATCGCCGAGGACGCGCTCCTCGTCGAGGTCAACCCGCTGATCAAGTCCGGTGAGGGCAAGATCATCGCGCTGGACGGCAAGGTCTCCCTGGACGAGAACGCCGAGTTCCGTCAGCCCGGGCACGAGGCGCTCGAGGACAAGGCCGCCGCCAACCCGCTGGAGGCGGCGGCGAAGGCCAAGGGCCTGAACTACGTCAAGCTCGACGGCGAGGTCGGCATCATCGGCAACGGCGCGGGTCTCGTCATGAGCACCCTCGACGTCGTCGCCTACGCCGGTGAGAAGCACGGCAACGTGAAGCCCGCCAACTTCCTCGACATCGGCGGCGGCGCCTCGGCCGAGGTCATGGCCAACGGCCTGGAGATCATCCTCGGCGACGCCGACGTCAAGTCGGTCTTCGTCAACGTCTTCGGCGGCATCACCGCGTGCGACGCCGTCGCGAACGGCATCGTCCAGGCGCTGGCCCTGCTGGCGGAGAAGGGCGGGGAGGTCAGCAAGCCGCTGGTCGTCCGCCTCGACGGCAACAACGCCGAGCTGGGTCGTAAGATCCTGACCGACGCCAACCACCCGCTGGTGCAGCAGGTGGACACCATGGACGGTGCGGCCGACCGCGCCGCCGAGCTGGCCAACAAGTAAGGAAGGGGACTTAACACCATGGCTATCTTCCTTACCAAGGACAGCAAGGTCATCGTCCAGGGCATGACCGGCTCCGAGGGCATGAAGCACACCCGCCGCATGCTCGCCTCCGGCACCCGGATCGTCGGCGGTGTGAACCCGCGCAAGGCCGGCACCACCGTGGACGTCGACGGCACCGAGGTGCCCGTCTTCGGCACCGTCGCCGAGGCCATCGAGAAGACCGGTGCCGATGTCACCGTCATCTTCGTGCCGCCGAAGTTCACCAAGGACGCCGTCGTCGAGGCCATCGACGCCGAGATCGGCCTGGCCGTCGTCATCACCGAGGGCGTCCCGGTGCACGACACCGCCGCCTTCTGGGCGTACGCGGGCTCGAAGGGCAACAAGACCCGGATCATCGGCCCGAACTGCCCCGGCCTGATCAGCCCCGGACAGTCGAACGCCGGCATCATCCCGGCCGACATCACCACGTCCGGCAAGATCGGCCTGGTCTCGAAGTCCGGCACCCTGACCTACCAGCTCATGTACGAGCTGCGCGACATCGGCTTCTCCTCGGCCGTGGGCATCGGCGGTGACCCGGTCATCGGCACCACCCACATCGACGCCCTCAAGGCGTTCCAGGAGGACCCGGAGACCGAGCTGATCGTCATGATCGGTGAGATCGGCGGCGACGCCGAGGAGCGTGCCGCGGCCTACATCGCCGAGCACGTCACCAAGCCGGTCGTCGGCTACGTCGCGGGCTTCACCGCCCCCGAGGGCAAGACCATGGGCCACGCCGGCGCCATCGTCTCCGGCTCCTCGGGCACCGCCCAGGCGAAGAAGGAGGCCCTCGAGGCCGCCGGTGTCAAGGTCGGCAAGACGCCGTCCGAGACCGCCCGCCTGGCGCGCGAGCTCATCGGCTGACGCTCGCCCCGCTCGTCGAGCGCCCCTGTCCGGTCCGGGCAGGGGCGCTCGACGTTTCCGCCTCCGCCGTGCTCAGCCGTCGTCCGCCGCGCAGGGGCGGAGCGGCCGGCGGGTGCAGTCCACCGGCCCGGGCGGCGGCGGCAGCGGCGCGGCGTGCCTGGTGGTGGTCAGCTCCCACGGGCGGGCGGCCCGGGGCGGCGGGGGGGCCACCATGACGGCTTCGACGCCCGGGGCGGTGCTGCACCAGAAACTGCGGACACCGGGCTCCGGGCCGTCGGGGAGGGCCGGGACGGCGTCCTTCTCGGCCGGGACGCAGAGCACCGGGGTGGGCGGCGCGGACGGGCGGAACAGCACCGACGGCCCTTCGCCGGCCAGGGTCGCCACCGCCGCACCGCTCACCGCCACCGTGAGCAGCGCCGCCGCCCCGGTCCGGGCGGCGTTGCGCAGCCCGCTGCGTGCGCGCAGCACCGGGACCGGTGAGCGGTGCGGCTCCGGGCAGGCGCGGACGGCCGCCCGGTGCAGCAGCCCGCTGAGCCGGTCGGCGAAGCCGTCCGCCGTCGGATCCGGCCCGACCAGGTCCGGCACCCAGTGCGCCAGCGCCGTCCGGGCGGCCCAGACCCGGCCCTCGGCGGCCGTCAGCGTCGACTCCACCTCGACCGCGACGGCGGTGGCGGGCAGCCCCAGCCCGTCGTGCAGCACCAGCGCCCGGCGCTGCGGGCGGGAGAGCCGCTTGAGCGCCTTGAGCAGGGCGTGGTCGCGGTCGGTGAGACGGTCGTGGTCCGGCAGCACCGGCTGGGACTCGTCGGCCGGGCGGACCCTGATCCGCCGGTGCGGCAGCCGCCAGACGTGCGCCCGGCGCGGACCGCCCCGGTGCCAGGGGGAGAGCGCCAGGTCGCAGGCGCGCACCCGGACCCAGACCTCCGGGTCGCCGCCGGCCACCACCTCCTCCCACCGCCGCCGGGCCTCCCCGAAGGCCCGGCCGACGCAGTGCACGGCCCGGTGCCTGCAGGTGGCGACGAGGAACACCTGCTGCACCAGCCGGGTGTGGGCGGTCTCGTACGACTCCTCGAACGAGGCGACGGGGGCGCGGACCGCCGGGGCGGGCGGCGGGGCCGGGGCGACCGCGGACCACGCGGGCGGGTGCCCGGCGCCGGCCCCCTGACGGTCGTGGGCACCGTAGCCGTCATGGGCGCCGTGACGGGAGGCCGGTTCACCGGGGGGCCTGGCGTCCGTCGGCGCGGGCCGCTGCCCGGTGCCGACGACGGGCTGTCGCCCGTCGCCCGGCCGGGCCGGGTCCGCGGGCCGGGTGCCCGCCCTGTCGGGGGAGCCGGTACCGGGCGGCTGCCGCCTCCGCTCCGTGCCGACCACCGGGGGCCGCCGGGCGGGGCCGCCACCCGGCTCCGGGCGGTCCCCGGCGGTCGCGGCGCCCGGCCCGGCGGTGCGTACGCCCGGAGGTTCGTCGGGCCCGGCGGTTCCGTCCGGCCCGTTCCCCGCGGGCGCGGTCCGCGCGGGGCTCAGCAGGGCGGCGAGGGCGGCGGCCTCGGCAGGGGTCCGGGTGCCGAGCTTCCGCATGGCCCGGTGCAGCCAGCCGCGGACGGTGTCCGGGGTGACCCCGAGCGCCGCCGCCGACCGGGCGAGGTCCTGGCCGGCCGCGAGGTGGGCCAGCGCCTGGACCTCACGCGGCGTCAGCCGCCGTAGCAGCCGGAAAATTTCCTCCTCGGTGCGGGCGGTGGCGCCGGCGTCTCCGGCGGCCTTCGCGGTGCGGCCGGGTCCGGACCGGCCCTTTCCCGAACGGTCCTGCGGCGCGGGCTGGCCGTCGGCGGGGGAGCCGTCGGGGCGCTCGGCGGTCGGCGGGGTGGTCATCAGACGTTCCGCGCCGAAGTGGGGGCGGCGGCGTGAGAGCATGGTCTGAAAATGCGCATAAGCCAATAATCTGGGACACGACGGCGGTTTGCCCCTTCACGGAGCATGGCGAGTCGCCTTGGCACCATGAGGCGCATGACGCAGCTGATGGGCCGTCCGATCCTGGAAGTGCCGGGCGAACTGGGCGCCAGACCCGTGCTGGCCGACCTGTTCGTCGGGGTGCGGACGGCGCTGCTCGGCCTGGCCGTGGTCGCGGTGCCGGTGCTCGGGCTCTGGGTGGTGACCCCGTACGCGGACGACGGTGCGCCCGGCGCCGCCCGGCTGGCCGGAGCGCTCTGGCTGCTCGGGCACGGCGCGCCGGTGCTGCGCGGGGGTGCGGACGCCCCGCTGACCGTCACCCCGCTGCTGCTCGGCCTGCTGGCGGTGGGTCAGCTCCACCGCATGGGCGCCCGGGTGGCGTCCCGCCGGGGCCTGCGGGCGCGCCGGAGCGGCCCGGTGGCGGTCTGGGCCGGCTACTGCGCGGTGGCGGCCGGGGTGGTGGTGCAGTGCTCGGGCGGCGGCGCGTTCCGCAGCCGGGTGCTGCCGGACGTGCTGGCGGTGGCGCTGCTGGCCGCCGCCGCGACCGCCGCGGGTGTCCGTTCGGTCCGGTCGGGGGAGCGCGGCCGGGCGTGCTGGTCGGCCTTCTGCGGGCGGGTGCCGGTCTGGGCCCGCGCCACCGGCGGCGCGCCCGTGGTCCGTGCGGCGGCGCTGGCGGCCGGGGCGGCCCTGGTGGCCGCGGGCGGGGTGGTGGTCGCCGTGGCGGCGTTGCTGGACGCGGCGGCCGGCGGCGGGCGCGGGGCGACCCCGCTCGCCGCCGGCCCGGCCGCCGTGGCCGGACTGGTTCTGCTCAGTCTGGTCCTGCTGCCCAACGCGGTGCTCTGGGGCACGGCGTACGCGCTGGGCCCGGGCTTCGCCGCCGGGGCCGGGACGGTGGTGGCGCCGTCCGGCACGGTGCTGGGGCCGGTGCCCGAGTTCCCGCTGTTCGCGCTGCTGCCGGAGTCGGGCGCGGGCGGCTGGCGGCTGCTCGCCTGCCTGCTGCCCGCGCTGGCCGGGGTGGTGCCGGCCCTGCTGCTGGGCCGGGCGGCGGCCGGGCGGCGCGGCGAGGGCGCCCCGTGGCATCCGGTCGCGACGGTCGCGGCGGTGCTGGCGGCGGCGCTGCTGACCGGCGCCGCGGCGGCGGTGCTGGGCGGGCTCTCGGGCGGCGCGCTGGCCGGCGGCCGGATGGCTCGGCTGGGCCCGGTGCCGTGGCGGACGGGCCTGGCGGCCGCGGGCTGGGTCGCCGCGGTGGCGGTGCCGGGCGCGCTGCTGGTGCGGTTCGGGGCGTTGCGTGGTGGCCCGGCGCTCGCGGGTCGTGCGCGCCGGAGCGCGCTGGCGTTGCGCGCCCGGGCGTACGCGGTGGTGGTGCGGCTGGGCGGGCGCGCGGACGGCGCGGGCTGAGCCCTGCCCGCCCCTGTCGCCGACCGTTCCCGCCGCCGACCGCCCCGGCCGACCTGCCCCCTCGACGGGCCGCTGCCTACTCGCCCTTGGTGGCGATGTCCACGTACCACTTGGGCGCGAGCCGGTCGCAGCCCTGCTCGCCGGTCGCGGTGAGCGAGTCCCGGACGCAGGTGACGTAGTCGTTGTAGTACAGGCTGAGCCCGATCACGCAGGACACGAAGACCACCGTCACCGCCCCGGTGAGCACACCGCCGAGCGCCGCCGGGGTCAGCGGGTTCGGCGTGGCGGGCACGGCGGCGGCCGCGGTGGGCGTGCCGCCGGTGGTGGTGGTGCCGGCGGCCGGCTTGGGCGCCCGCATCGCGTTGACGCCCCAGAGGATGGCGAGCGCGCCGACGAACAGCGCGACGTAGTAGATCCCGGCGATCGCGCAGACCAGCGACGCCATCCCGGCCAGGGCCGCGTTGCGGGCCCGGCGCTGGGCCGGGTCGCCGGGGTCGAGCCGGGGCTGCTGCGGCGCGGGCGGCCGGGGGTGCCAGCCGCCGCCCTGGTGGCCCGGGCTCCACGGGTGCGGCGGCGGGACCTGCGGACGCTCCTCGGAGGCCGCGTCGTCGGGTGCCTCCCCGCCCTCGGCGGGCGGGGGAGTGCGCGGCTGCCACGGCTGGTCCGGGGCATCCGCCGGCGGCGGCGCGAAGGGGTTGCGCTCGCCGGTGTTGTCACCGCTGCTCATGGTTCAGCCATTCCTTCTCGGTTCGTGGGGCAGGTGCCCACGCACCCTATGATCCCGCAGCCGCGCGTGGGCCGATTCGGGGGCCCGCGGTCGGGGTCCGGATCCGCGGTGGGTGGTCCGGAGAGATCCCCGTCTCAACTACGCGCGTAGCGCCGTCCGGGTGTTTCGGAGGCCGTCCGACCAGCCGTTATCGTGGTGACGGTCAGCAGCTCACCCAGGTTCCCGCGGGCCCGCGTCGCGGCGGGTTTCCCGGGTGTTCCCCCTCGCTCGACCTGCCGTTCGTAGTGGCCCCACCGCCGGTGGACGTACCAGCGGGCGGCCCCTGACCTACGGAGAATCGCGCAGTGGCCGCCGCCCCCGCTCAGCTCTTCCCGCCCCGCAAGCCCGGACCGGCCCGCCTGGTGGTGCTGGTCTCCGGTTCGGGCACCAACCTGCAGGCGCTGATCGACGCCGTCGCCGATCCGGCCTTCGGAGCGGAGATCGTGGCCGTCGGCGCGGACCGCGACGCCATCGCGGGCCTGGAGCGCGCGGACCGCGCCGGCCTGCCGACCTTTGTGCACCGGGTGAAGGACTTCCCCGACCGGGCCGGCTGGGACCGCGCGCTGACCTCCTCCGTCGCGACGTACGAGCCGGACCTGGTAATCACGGCAGGCTTTATGAAGATCCTCGGCCCCGGGTTCATCGAGGCCTTCGCCGGACGGATCGTCAACACCCACCCCGCACTGCTGCCGTCCTTCCCCGGTGCGCGCGGCGTCCCCGACGCGCTCGCGTACGGAGTGAAGGTCACTGGCTGCACCGTCCACCTGGTCGACGCCGGAGTGGACACCGGGCCGATCATCGCGCAGGGCGTCGTGGAGGTCACCGACGCCGACCACGCCGATGGCGGCGAAGCGCTGCACGAGCGCATCAAGACTGTCGAGCGCAAGCTGCTCGTCGACGTCGTGGGCCGGCTGGCCCGCGAGGGCCACCGCATCGAGGACCGAAAGGTATGGATCCCGGCATGAGTGCCAGCTCCACCACCCCCCCTGTCTCCGAGAACATCCGTCCGATCCGTCGTGCGCTGATCAGCGTGTACGACAAGACCGGTCTGGAGGAGCTGGCCCAGGGCCTGCACGCCGCCGGGGTCTCCATCGTCTCCACCGGCTCCACCGCCGGCCGGATCGCCGCCGCCGGTGTGCCGGTGACCGAGGTCTCCGAGCTGACCGGCTTCCCGGAGTGCCTGGACGGGCGCGTGAAGACGCTGCACCCCCGCGTGCACGCCGGCGTGCTCGCCGACCTGCGCCTGGAGTCGCACCGCGCCCAGCTGGCCGAACTGGGCGTCGAGCCCTTCGACCTGGTCGTGGTGAACCTCTACCCGTTCAAGGCCACGGTCGCCTCCGGCGCCACCCCGGACGAGTGTGTCGAGCAGATCGACATCGGCGGCCCGAGCATGGTCCGCGCCGCCGCCAAGAACCACCCGTCGGTCGCCGTCGTGGTCGACCCGGCCCGCTACGGCGACGTCCTGAAGGCCGCCCAGGAGGGCGGTTTCGACCTGGCCACCCGCAAGCGCCTGGCCGGTGCCGCGTTCGCGCACACCGCCGCGTACGACGTCGCGGTCGCCTCCTGGTTCGAGGCCGGCTACGCGCCCAGCGACGAGCGGTTCCCCGAGTTCCTGGGCGCCACCTGGGAGCGGCAGAACGTGCTGCGCTACGGCGAGAACCCGCACCAGGGCGCCGCGCTGTACGTGGACGGCACCGGGGGCCTGGCCGGCGCCGAGCAGCTGCACGGCAAGGAGATGTCGTACAACAACTACGTCGACACCGACGCCGCCCGCCGCGCCGCGTACGACCACGCCGAGCCGGCCGTCGCGATCATCAAGCACGCCAACCCGTGCGGCATCGCGACCGGCGCCGACGTCGCCGAGGCGCACCGCAAGGCACACGAGTGCGACCCGGTCTCCGCGTACGGCGGCGTGATCGCCGTCAACCGCCCGGTCACCGTCGAACTGGCCGAGCAGATCGCGCCGATCTTCACCGAGGTCGTCGTCGCCCCGGCGTACGAGGACGGCGCCGTCGAGGTGCTGGCCCGCAAGAAGAACCTCCGGGTGCTGCTCGCCCCCGAGGCACCGGCCAACCGCCAGGAGGTCCGCCCGATCTCCGGCGGCGTGCTGCTCCAGGACGCCGACCGGGTGCACGCCGCGGGCGACGACCCGGCGACCTGGACGCTGGCCACCGGCGAGGCGCTGACCGAGGCCGGGCTGGCCGAGCTGGCCTTCGCCTGGCGGGCCTGCCGGGCGGTCAAGTCCAACGCCATCCTGCTGGCCAAGGGCGGCGCCTCGGTGGGCGTCGGCATGGGCCAGGTCAACCGGGTCGACTCGGCGAAGCTCGCGGTCGAGCGGGCCGGCGAGCGGGCCAAGGGCTCGTACGCGGCCTCCGACGCGTTCTTCCCGTTCGCCGACGGCCTGCAGATCCTGATCGAGGGCGGCGTGAAGGCCGTGGTGCAGCCGGGCGGTTCGATCCGCGACGAAGAGGTGATCGCGGCCGCCGCCGAGGCCGGCGTGACCATGTACTTCACCGGCACCCGCCACTTCTTCCACTGATCCCGGTGACGGCGTGACAGAGCGGCCCGGGGCCCCCCCCCGGGGGGGCCGGGGCCCCCGGTGGTGGGGGGGGGCGTTAATATTTTTCAACACGGGGGCGGCCGGCCCCGCGGGCCCCCCCCGCCGCCTACCCGGGTT
>NZ_JBIUYD010000003.1:249445-324219 GCF_044744345.1 Kitasatospora sp. NPDC087315
GTCACCATGTACTCCACCGGCCCCCCCCACTACTTCCACTGATCCGGGTGCCGGCGTGACAGAGCGGCCGGGCCCCCCCCGCGGGGGGGACCGGGCCGCTCTGTCGTGCGGTGCGCGTTACTTCTTGATCACCAGGGTGCCGGCGGCACGGTCGTGCCAGCCCTGCAGCTTCCCGGAGTTGTCGAAGAACGGCGACAGGTACACCAGCAGGGCGCCGATGTAGCAGAGGATGCCGCCGACGATCGGGATGATGAAGCGGATGAAGCCGCCGCCGACGCCGGGGTGCCCGCCGTTGCTCTCCTTGACGACCCGCAGGCCCATCGCCATCTTGCCGAGCGTGGCGCCCGCGAGGGAGACCATCAGCCACTCGTACAGCAGGTTGAACGCGGCCAGCAGCCCGAAGCCGATCAGGAAGGTCACCGCGATGCCGTTGGCGGCATCCTGGTTCTGGGCCACGCAGTCGTTGTACGCCGTCAGGTTGCCCGGGGTGTAGACGCAGTCCTTCTGGTCCTTGGCGATGCCCACCGCGCTGGCCAGGCCGAGCGCCGCCGCCAGCGCGAAGACCGCGCCGACCGCCGCGAAGTCGATCAGCCGGGCCAGGAACCGCTGGCCCATGGTGGCGATCTTCACCGTGCCCAGGTGCGCGATGTTGATGTAGCCGTTGTTGGCCTGGATGGTGCCCGGCATCGGCGCGTACCCGTACGCCTGCTGCTGCGGCGGCTGCTGGGGGTAGCCGTATCCGGCGGCCGGCGGGGCCTGCTGGGGGTAGCCGTACCCGGCGGCCGGCGGGGCCTGCTGCGGGTAGCCGTACCCGGGCGGCTGCTGCGGCGGCGGCGGGGGCTGCTGGCCGTACGGGTTGTTCGGGTCGGACGGGTAGCTCATCGATGCCTCCGGGCAGGATGGGGACGTGGGGACGGGACAGCGGAGGACCCGGGACGGACCGGAGGGACGGACCACCGGCCGGACGGGACAGTAGCGGAGCGCACTGACAGGGCGGCGCGGATGCCCGGCGCCGGACGCGGCTCAGCGACGTGGGAACAGGAGCATCGACGGCCGCGGTTCTGACAACGCGATGCCGCGGTGGTCGGGCGGCACTGTCTGGTCTGGTCGGCTCACTGGTTCTTTCCCCCGGTTACGCCCCCGCCGGTGTTCCGTCGGCCCGTCACAGGGCCGGAAGCGGCGGGGAATGCCCGCATATCGTCAACCGGGCGGCCGGGCGATGTCCAGCCGTGCCCGCGCGCCGGACCGGACTGTGGCGCAACCGCAACGTGCTCAGCATGTCCGGTACCCGCCGGGGCCTGGCACGGACGGCCGCCCCGATCCGGGAGAATGGGCTCATGACTGCCCAGATTCTCGATGGCAAGGCCACCGCCGCCGCGATCAAGTCCGAACTCGCCGCCCGCGTGGCGGCCCTCAAGGCCAAGGGCGTCACGCCCGGCCTCGGCACCGTCCTGGTCGGCGACGACCCGGGCAGCCGCTGGTACGTCAACGGAAAGCACAAGGACTGCGCCGAGGTCGGCATCGCCTCGATCCAGCGCGAGCTGCCCGCCACCGCCACCCAGGAGGACGTCGAGAACGTCGTCCGCGAGCTCAACGCCGACCCGGCCTGCACCGGCTACATCGTCCAGCTCCCGCTGCCCAAGGGCCTCGACCAGAACCCGGTCCTGGAGCTGATGGACCCGGACAAGGACGCGGACGGCCTGCACCCCACCTCGCTCGGCCGGCTGGCGCTGGGCATCGAGGGGCCGCTGCCCTGCACCCCGCTCGGCATCGTCGAGCTGCTGCGCCGGCACGGCGTCGAGATCAACGGCGCCGAGGTGGTCGTGATCGGCCGCGGCGTCACCGTCGGCCGCTCGATCGGCCTGCTGCTCACCCGCCGGAGCGAGAACGCCACCGTCACCCTCTGCCACACCGGCACCCGTGACCTCGCCTACCACCTGCGCAAGGCCGACATCGTCGTGGCCGCGGCCGGTGTGCCGCACCTGGTCAAGCCGGAGGACGTCAAGCCGGGCGCCGCCGTGCTGGACGTCGGCGTCAGCCGCAGCGAGGGCAAGATCGTCGGGGACGTGCACCCGGGCGTGGCCGAGGTGGCCGGCTGGATCTCCCCCAACCCCGGCGGCGTCGGCCCGATGACCCGTGCCATGCTGCTCAACAACATCGTCGAGGCGGCCGAGCGCCGCGCCGGCATCTGACACCGGGGGAGCGGCCAGGCATGAGCGAACCCCGACCGGTGCGGACCCGGCGCAGGCCGCCGGTCAAGACCACCGGCACCCTGCCGCCCGAGGGCTCGGCGGCGGCCCTGGGCCGTGAACACGCCCTGCCGGTCCGCCAGTGGCCGATAACGCTGGTCCTGCTGGTGGTCGGCGCCGGGCTCGCGGTCACCTGGTTCGCCGACTTCAAGGACGGCTTCAAGTACGGGCTGCTGATCCTCGGCGGCGGTGTGCTGCTCGGCGCGGTGCTGCGGCTGGTCCTGCCCGAGGTCGGCATGCTGGCGGTGCGCAGCCGCTTCACCGACGTGATCGTGCTGACCTTCCTCGGCGTGTCGATCGTGCTGCTGACCCTGGTGGCCCAGCCCAACCCGTGGCTGGAGATGCCGTTGCTGGACAACATCGGCAACCTGATCGGCCGTCCCAAGCACTGAGCGGTCCGGCCCCAGGCGGCCCCTGCCCGGCATCCCGGGCGGGGGCCGCCGCCGTCTGTGACCTATCTGCCACGACCGCACCCGCGGCGTACGCTTCCCTTTGCGATAACCTGACGCCGGTCTCTCGATGTCGAGAGACCGTCCTCGGCTCCAGTGCGCCGGTGTGCCTGGGGCACCTGGCGATTTGCTGGAGAAGGTAGAAATGACCCGCACCCCCGTCAACGTCACCATCACCGGAGCGGCCGGCCAGATCGGCTACGCGCTGCTCTTCCGCATCGCCTCGGGCCACCTGCTCGGCGCCGACGTGCCGGTGAACCTGCGCCTCCTGGAGATCCCGCAGGGCCTCAAGGCCGCCGAGGGCACCGCGATGGAGCTCATCGACTGCGCCTTCCCGCTGCTGCGCGACATCAAGATCACCGACAACGCGGGCGAGGCCTTCGACGGCGCCAACGTCGCCCTGCTGGTCGGCGCCCGTCCGCGCACCGCGGGCATGGAGCGCGGCGACCTGCTGCAGGCCAACGGCGGCATCTTCGGTCCGCAGGGCAAGGCCATCAACGACCACGCCGCGGACGACATCAAGGTCCTGGTCGTCGGCAACCCGGCCAACACCAACGCCCTGATCGCCCAGCGCAACGCCCCGGACGTGCCGGCCGAGCGCTTCACCGCGATGACCCGCCTGGACCACAACCGCGCGGTCGGCCAGCTGGCCATCAAGACCGGCGCCACCGTGGCCGACATCAAGAAGGTCACCATCTGGGGCAACCACTCCGCGACCCAGTACCCGGACGTGTTCCAGGCCGAGATCGCCGGCAAGCCCGCCTTCGAGGCCATCGGCAGCGACCAGGCCTGGCTGACGGAGACCTTCATCCCGACCGTCGCCAAGCGCGGCGCCGCCATCATCGAGGCCCGTGGCGCCTCCTCGGCCGCCTCGGCCGCCAACGCCGCCATCGACCACGTCCACACCTGGGTCAACGGCACCGCCGAGGGCGACTGGACCTCGATGGGTGTCGTCTCCGACGGCTCCTACGGTGTCCCGGCCGGCCTGATCTCCTCCTTCCCGGTCACCACCAAGGACGGCTCCTTCGAGATCGTCCAGGGCCTGGAGATCTCCGACTTCTCCCGCGCCCGCATCGACGCCTCGGTCCAGGAGCTGACCGAGGAGCGCGACGCGGTCCAGGAGCTGGGCCTCATCTGAGCCCCGCCACCACGGAACGTCCGACGGCCCGCCGCCTCTCCGGAGGAGGCGGGCCGTCGTGCGGACCGGCCGCCGGCCGGTCCACGCGGCGTCCCGTCCCCGGCCGCCGGCCGGTCCTACACTGACCCGCTGTGACCGAAACCCTCGAGGACGCGGCGCTCGTCCTCGTCTTCATCATGCTGGGCGGGCTGTTCAACGTCGCCGAGATCTCGCTGATCTCGCTGCGCGAGGGCCAGATCAGATCGCTGGCGGCGCGCGGCACCCGCAGATCCGCCCGGGCCGCGCACCTCGCGGCCGACCCGAACCGGTTCCTGGCCGCCGTCCAGGTCGGCGTGACCTGCATGGGCTTCCTGTCCGCCGCCTTCGGCGCGGACACCCTGGCCGGCAAGGTGGCGCCGCTGTTCGTCCGGGCCGGGCTCTCCGAGGGCGTCGCCGACGCCCTCGCCCTGGTCGGGCTGACCCTGCTGATCAGCTACGCCTCGCTGGTGCTCGGCGAGCTCACCCCCAAGCGGATCGGCCTCCAGCGGGCCGACTCCATCGCCGTGCTCGCCGCACCGGTGGTGGACGTGATGTCGGTGGCGCTGCGCCCGGTGATCTGGCTGCTCGGGCACTCCACCAACCTGATGGTCCGCCTGCTCGGCGGCGACCCGGCGGCCGGGCGCGGCTCGATGAGCTCCGAGGAGCTGCGCGGCCTGGTCGCCACCAACACCGAACTCGGCAGCGACGAAAGGGCGTTGATCGCGGACGTGTTCTCCGCCGGGGAGCGCCAGCTGCGCGAGGTGATGGTCCCGCGCACCGAGGTGACCTTCCTGGACGCCGAACGCCCGCTGGCCGAGGTCCGCGAGCAGGCCGACTCCTCCCCGCACTCGCGCTACCCGGTGGTCGAGGGCAGTTACGACGCGGTGACCGGCTTCGTCCACGTCCGCGACCTCTACGGCGCCCGCGGCGAGCAGGCCGTGAAGGTCCGCGACCTGGCCCGCCCGGTCAAGCTGCTGCCCGGCACCAAACGGGTGCTGGCGGCGATGGGCGAGATGCGCCGTGAGGGCCATCACCTGGCGATCGTGGTGGACGAGTACGGCGGCACCGCCGGCATCGTCACCCTGGAGGACCTGGTCGAGGAGGTGATCGGCGAGATCCGCGACGAGTACGACTCCCAGGAGCCCACCACCACCCGCCGGCTGGCCGGCGGCGGCATGGAGCTGGACGGCCTGCTGAACCTGGGCGACTTCGCCGAGGAGACCGGCGTCGCCCTGCCCGAGGGCCCGTACGAGACGGTGGCCGGCTGCCTGGTGGCGGCGCTCGGCCGGCTGCCGGCCGACGGCGACCACGTCCGGATCGCCGACGGGGCCGACGGCGTCCTGCTGACGGTGGCGAAGCTGGAGGGCCGCCGGATCGCCCGGGTCAGGGTGAGTGCCGTCACACTGCCGGAACCTCCCGGGGCAGAGGTTTCCTGACCGGTCGGTGGAACTGGAACAATGACCCCCATGGTCAACGCAGCGGTCACTGGTCCGGTCAAGGACCGTCCCCGGGTGCTCTCCGGCATCCAGCCCACCTCCGGCTCGTTCCACCTCGGCAACTATCTCGGCGCGGTGCGCCAGTGGGTCGATCTCCAGGAGGCCAACGACGCCTTCTACATGGTGGTCGACCTGCACGCGATCACCGTCGAGCAGGACCCGGCGACGCTGCGCCAGAACACCAGGATCTCCGCCGCCCAGTTGCTCGGCGCGGGCCTGGACCCGGAGCACTGCACCCTGTTCGTCCAGTCCCACGTGCCCGAGCACGCGCAGCTCGCCTGGGTGATGAACTGCCTCACCGGCTTCGGCGAGGCCGCCCGGATGACCCAGTTCAAGGACAAGTCCGCCAAGCAGGGCAGCGACCGCACCTCGGTCGGCCTCTTCACCTACCCGGTCCTCCAGATCGCCGACATCCTGCTCTACCAGGCGGACGCGGTGCCCGTCGGCGAGGACCAGCGCCAGCACCTGGAGCTCACCCGTGACCTCGCGGAGCGCTTCAACACCCGCTACCGGCCCACCTTCACGGTGCCCAAGCCGTACATCCTCAAGGAGACGGCCAAGATCCTGGACCTCCAGGACCCGGGCGCCAAGATGAGCAAGTCCGCCTCCTCGGCCAAGGGCCTGGTGAACCTGCTGGACGACCCGAAGGCGAGCGCCAAGAAGTTCAAGAGCGCCGTCACCGACACCGGCACCGTCGTCTCCTACGACGAGGAGGAGAAGGCCGGCGTCTCCAATCTGCTGCGCATTCACTCCGCGCTCAGCGGCCAGTCGATCGACCAGCTGGTCGCGCACTTCGAGGGCCGGATGTACGGCGCCCTGAAGACCGAGCTGGCCGAGCTGTTCACCGAGTGGGTGACGCCCTTCCAGCAGCGCACCCACACCTTCCTGGACGACCCGGCCGAGCTGGACCGGGTGCTGGCGATCGGGGCCGAGAAGGCCCGCGCGGTGGCGTCGCAGACGCTGGAGACGGTGTACGACCGGATCGGCTTCCTCCCGGCCGCCAAGCGGTGATGCCGCTCGCGAGCCTGCCCGGTGGTGGCGACCTCCCCGAGGTCGTCACCATCGGCGTGTCCGTGAGCGTCCCGGATCCGTACGGCTCGGCGATCCAGGACGCGCGGGCCGGGCACGGCGATCCGCTGGCCCGGTCGATACCCACGCACGTCACGCTGCTGCCGCCGACCGAGGTGCCGGCCGCGCTGCTGCCGAAGATCGAGGAGCACCTGGCGGCGGTGGCCGCCGCGCACCGGCCGTTCCGGATGGTGCTGCGGGGCGGCGGCAGCTTCCGCCCGGTCTCGCCGGTGGTCTTCGTCCGGGTCGAGGAGGGCACGCAGGAGTGCCGGCTGCTGGAGGCGGACATCCGCTCCGGCCCGCTGGCCCGGGAGCTGGCCTTCCCCTACCACCCGCACGTCACGGTGGCGCACGGCCTGTCGGACGACGTGCTGGACCAGGCCCACGAGCAGGCCCGGGCCTTCCAGGCGTCCTTCCCGGTGCCGGGGTTCGGCCTCTCCCGGTTCGACGCCGACGAGGTCTGGCGGCCCTGGCGGGGCTACTCCTTCGCCTGACCGGAGGCCGGCCCGCCCCGGATCCGCGAGCGTGTGGCCGGCCGCCGGAGAGCGCCGAGGCGCCCGACGCGGTCGTCGCGTCGGGCGCCTCGGAGGGTGCGGCGGAGCGCCGCCGCTACTCCTGCCGGAGCATGCCGTCCACCACGCGGGCGGCGGCCTGGCCGTCGTCCAGGTCGCAGTACGCCTCGCGGAACGCCGTGTACTTGCCGGCGTACTCGCCGGCCAGCTCGTCCACCCGGCCCAGCGCGGCGACCAGCTCCTCGGAGGTGGCCAGCAGCGGGCCGGGCGCCTCCGACTCGAAGTCGATGCTGAAGCCGCGCAGGTTGTCGCGGTAGTGCTCCAGGTCGTACGTGAAGAACAGCATCGGCTTGCCGGTCGCGGCGAAGTCGAACACCGTCGCCGTGTAGTCGGTGACCAACACGTCGGCGACCAGCAGCAGTTCGGCCATGTCGGGGTAGCTGCCCACGTCCCAGATGTAGCCGTTTCCGGCGCCGGGGATCTGACCGCACATCACGCTGTGCCGGCGCACCAGCAGCACCTGGTCGTCGCCGAGGGCGGCCTTGGCGGCCTCCAGGTCGATCCGCAGGTCCAGCTGGTAACCGCCGTTCGGACGGCGGCGGTCCTCCCGGAAGGTCGGCGCGTACAGCACCACCTTCTTGCCCTCGGGCAGACCGAGCCGCTCGCGGACCTGCTCGGCGGTCTTCTCCCGGTCGGGGGCGAACAGCAGGTCGTTGCGCGGCGAACCGCTCTCCAGGATCTCGCCCTTGAAGTCGAACGCGCGGCGCAGCACCGGCGCCGCGAAGCGGCTCCCGGCGACCAGCAGGTTCCAGTTCGGGACCTCCTTGGCGACGTCCTTCAGGTAGTTGGCGTCGGTGAACCAGATCTTCTCGAAGTCGTACCCGATCTGCTTCAGCGGGCTGCCGTGCCAGGTCTGCACGACCACCTGGCCGGGGCGGCGGACGAAGAAGTCCGGCAGGTGCGCGCTGGTGACGATGTACTTGGCGGTGGCCAGCGCCTCGAACCACTCGGGGCTCCAGAGCCGGATCGCGCCGGTCGTCTGCGGCAGTTCGGCCTGCAGGTCGTCGCTGCCCCACAGGTGCTCCAGCGGCAGGCCCCGGCGGACCAGCTCCTCGTGGATCGCCCGCGGCGAGTCCGCGTAGAGCCCGCCGAGCGCGACGTTGTAGAGCACGGTGTCGCGCAGCGGGTGCCGGCGGGCGGCCGGGTAGTCGACACCGCGCAGCTGGCGCTGCCGGTAGCCGCTGCGCTCCTCGGGGAGCAGCGCGGAGTGCGACTCCAGCGAGAGGCCGTCGTAGTGGCGGCGCTCCAGCACGATCCGCTTGCCGCGCGACTCCACCTCCAGCGGCAGCGAGCCGAAGCACTCGGGCGCGATCAGCGCGGGCGACTTCGCGGTGATGCCGGTAGGGGCGCCGACCGGGCGGAAGAAGACGTCCCAGGTGCCCTGGGCGAGCGGCACCCGGCCGGCGAAGGAGGCCGTCGGCACCGGCGGCAGCGCGGCCCGGAACCGGCCGTCCGCGATCTCCACCGGGTACGCGTGCTCCTCCTCCCGCCAGTTGTGCCGGACCACCAGCTCCCAGCGGTGCGTGCCGGGCAGCGGGAAGGTGCCGCTGAGCAGGAAGCCGTCGGCGCCGCGGGAGGCGACCTCCTCCACCACCGGCTGCAGCAGCTGGTCGGAGAGCTGGAGGTAGCCGCCGGGGGAGGGCTTGGAGTACAGCGCGCGGCGCTCGTGGACCGGGGCCAGCGGGTTCAGCGCGAGGTGCAGCCGCTCGGGGGCGCTGCGGTCGTCCAGCGCCACCGGGACGGTGGAGCCGTCGGCGAGCAGCAGGGCGGTGTCCCAGCGGTCGCGGCTGCGCTCGTTGGCGACCGGGTCGAGCGCGGCCCAGGCCTCGCGGACGGCGGTCAGCTCGTCCACCGGGAAGGAGGTGCTGAACGGCTGGAGCATCCCGACGGGGGTACCGAGCTCCAGCGGGTACAGCAGCTCGCGGTCGGACTCGACGTGGGTGAGCTTGAACCGGGCCCCGGCGAGGTCCGGGCCGGAGCGGGCCGCGCCGGAGAGCTCCACCCGGCCGCCCTGTCCGGCCAGGCCGGTCACCCGGGCGCGCACGTTCTCCACCCGCAGGTAGACGTGGCCGTCGCGGACCCACGGCACGATCCGCACGTCCGGCTCGACCCAGTGCGCCGGGATGTACTGCGCGGTGTCGCTCCAGCCGGCCGAGATCCGGCCCTTGTAGACGCCGCCCTTGCCGGCGCCGGCCACCAGCACCCGCCAGTTGCCGTCCTTCCACTGGCCCCGCTGCTTCAGCCGCTTGGGGTCGATGCTGGCGGTGAAACCGGCCCAGTCGCAGTTGTACAGGTCGTGCTTGGAGCTGGCGGTGGCCTCCGGGCTGTACTGCGCCTTCGTCGGCACGGCCAGCACCCGGCGGCCCTTGGCCTCGCGCAGCACCAGCACCTTGACCATGTCGTGCCGGTTCTCGGCACCGAGCTGCTCCGGGTAGGCGTGCCCGGTCAGCTGGAGCCTGCCGCCGACCCAGGCCGACTCGTACAGCCGGCTGCGCATGACCAGCGAGTTGTCCAGCTTGAGGACGCCGGCCGGCACGCTCTTGCGCCCGCCGCGCAGGAACGGGTAGTCGGCGTACGGGCGCAGCAGGCCGCGCGCCGGAGCGCCGCCGTTGCTCTCGCCCTCGAACTTCATCTGCTCGACGAACTCGTCGATCCGGCCCTGGAGGGTCAGGTGGTACTTCAGCCGCAGCGGCGCGCGCAGCTTGCGGACGTGCTCGGGGCCGATCGCCCGGAGCAGCCGGCTGACGTGCTTGAGGTAGGCGTCCCGGTACTCCTTGTCGCCGTCCACGACGGACCAGAAGAACATCGGGATCTCCTCGACGAGGGTGTTCTCGTCGTAGGAGTGCAGGTACTGGGCGAAGCGCGGGTCGGTCTGCTTCTTCAGCCAGCCCCGGACCAGCTCCACCGAGGCCACCCGGT
Source organism: Kitasatospora sp. NPDC087315 (assembly GCF_044744345.1). NCBI lineage: Bacteria > Bacillati > Actinomycetota > Actinomycetes > Kitasatosporales > Streptomycetaceae > Kitasatospora > Kitasatospora sp. NPDC087315. The sequence continues at coordinate 259,355 of NZ_JBIUYD010000003.1, forward strand.
CGATCAGGCCCTTGGGGTTGGTGCGCATCTGCGTGATCGACATCTCGCCGACCTCGCGCTCACGCCAGTGGTAGATCGGCTCGGAGAGCACGTCCACGCTCTTGGCGAGGTAGTGGTGCGGCACGCTGACCGGGGCGTCCTCGTACAGGATGCCCTCGGGGTAGAGCAGGCCGGCCGCGTCGAAGAAGGAGCGGCGGTACACCTTGTTCCAGGCCGTGCGGTCGGTGACCAGCGCGGGGATCTCGGTGATGTGGGTCTTGAGCCTGGTCTCCTTGAACGGCTTCACATGGCCGCCGGACTGGTAGTAGCCCACCGCGCGGAACCGCAGCACGTTGCCGGTGGCGAAGTCGGAGCCGGTCTCGTCCAGCGTGTTGATCATCAGCTCGTACGCGCTCGGCGGCATCGAGTCGTCGCTGTCGACGAAGCAGAGGAACTCGGAGTCCGGGTCGATGTGGCGGATACCCGTGTTGCGGGCCGCGCCGAGGCCCTTGTTCACCTGGCGGACCAGGCGGAACCGGGAGTCCTTGGCCGCGTACGCATCGGCGAGCGCCGCGCTGCCGTCCTTCGAACCGTCGTCGACCATGACGCACTCGAAGTCCGTGAAGGTCTGGGCGGCGATCGAGTCGAGGCATTCGACGAGATAGCGCTCGACGTTGTAGATCGGAACGACGATGGAGAGGCGGGGAGCCATCGGCTACGCAGGCCTTTCTTGGGAAGGAGCGTGGCAGCCCGGTCGGGTCTGACCGCACTTTGAACCGGTGCGTACGTGCCCGTCGATCCTACCGTCCGGCCTTCCGGGCCCCCGGGCCGCCGGAGGCCGGACGCGATGGGCCCGGGCCGGGGCCCGGCCACTACGCTGTGCCCATGCCCCGCTTCAGCGTCATCGTCCCCGTCTACCAGGTCCAGGAGTACCTCACCGAGTGCCTCGACTCCGTGCTCGGCCAGGGCGGACCGGACCTCGAACTGATCGCGGTGGACGACCGCTCCCCGGACGGCTGCGGCGCGATGATCGACGGGGCCGCCGCGCGCGACCCCCGCGTCCGGGTGCTCCACCTGCCGGAGAACGTCGGCCTCGGCCGGGCCCGCAACGCCGGCCTGGCGGTCGCCACCGGCGAGTACGTGGTCTTCCTGGACAGCGACGACACGCTCACCCCCGGCCTGCTGAAGGCCGTCGACGACCGGCTCGCGGCCGGCGGCGACCCGGACATCCTGGTCTACGACTACGCCCGCACCTACGCCGAGGGCCGGATCACCCGGGCCGCCTCGGCCCACGTCTTCGGCGCCGCCTCCCCGGAGGTCTTCGGCCTCGCCGCCCGCCCCGACCTGCTCGACCTGCTCCAGGTGGTCTGGAACAAGGCGTACCGCCGCGGCTTCATCACCGAACAGGGCCTCACCTTCCCCGCGGGCTACTACGAGGACACCCCCTGGACGTACCCGGCGCTGCTGGCCGCCGCGAGCATCACCCTGCTCGACCAGGTCGGGGTGCACTACCGCCAGCGCCAGGAGGGCGGCAACATCCTCGCCACCGCCAGCCGCAAGCACTTCGACGTCTTCGCCCAGTACGACCTGGTCTTCGCCTTCCTGGACGGCCGCCCCGACCTGGACCACTGGCGCCCGGTGGTCTACGGCCGGATGCTGCACCACCTCAACACCGTGGTCTCCAGGCCGGGCCGGATCCCGCCCGGTGACCGCCGCGAGTACTTCCGCCGGGCCGCCGCGCACTGCGCCCGGCTGCGCCCGGCCGGCTACCGGCCGCCGTCCGGGGTGGCCGGCCTGCGCACCGAGCTGCTCAGCCAGGGCCGCTACGGCACCTACCAGACGGTCCGCGCGCTCGGCCGGGCCCGCCGCCTGGTGGGCCGCTGACCCTTTGTCGGGGGCGGGCCGGGGAGCCTGACGACCGTTCGGGTGAGCGGCCGGTATAACCGGACGGTGGACTTTCTCACCCGCCTCCCGGTGATCGGCCCGCTCGTCGCCCGGCTCCTGCGCAGCCGCCCGTACCGGGTGTACGGGCACTTCAGCGCCGCCCGCGGCAACCGGCTCGCCGGGGCGGTCACCTTCTTCGGCTTCCTCGCGCTGTTCCCGCTGCTCACCGTGGCGCTGGCGATCGCGGTCGCGACCCTCACCGACAGCCGGGTCGCCGACATCGAGAAGCGCGTCTCCGACCAGCTGCCCGGCATCTCGGACGCGCTCAACCTGCCGTCGCTGGTGGCCAACGCCGGTACCGTCGGGCTGGTCAGCGGCCTGTTGCTGCTGGTTTCCGGCCTCGGCTGGGTGGACACCATGCGCACCTCGATCCGGGACATCTGGCAGCTGCCCGAGGACGACGGCAACCCGGTGCTGCGCAAGGCCTGGGACTGCGCGGTGCTGTTCGGCCTCGGCGTGGTCTCGCTGTTCTCGCTGGCCGCCTCGGCCGCCGGGACGACCCTGGCGGGCCGGATCGCCGACTGGATCGGCCTGGGCACCGGCGGGCCCGGCGGCTATCTGCTGACCGCCGTCGGCCTGCTCATCGCGGTCGCCTCCGACACCCTGCTCTTCGCCTACCTGCTGGCGCCCTTCCCCCGGATCGGCGGCCAGCACCGGCGTGACGTGCTGCAGGGCGCGCTGATCGGCGCGGTCGGCTTCGAGCTGCTGAAGATCCTGCTCGCCTCCTACCTGGGATCGGTCGCCGGCAAGAGCCTGTACGGGGCCTTCGGCGTGCCGGTGGCGCTGCTCCTGTGGATCAACTTCGTCAGCCGGCTGCTGATGTACTGCGTCGCCTGGACGGCCCTGGCCGACCCGGCCGCCGCCCGGGACCGGGCCCGCGAGCGGGCCCGGGCGATGCTGACGGAGGCGGACCGGGCCGGGGCGGCCGCGGCGGAGCAGGGGAAGGCCCGGCCTCAGGATCAGGGCTGAGGCCGGGCCGCACGGGCTCCCCCACCGGATCAGTCGGCGTGGACGCGCCGCCAGAGCAGGACCAGCGCCCCGCCGCCGACCACCACGAAGGCCAGGGCGATCCCCAGCCGGCCGGCCAGGCCGATCCCGGACTCCCCGTCGGCGCCGGCCGCCGGCTGGGCCGCCGTCGAGGTGCGCGGCGGCGGCGCGGGCTGGCCGGTGGTGCCGCCCGCCTGCCCGGTCGGTGTGGGCTCGACGCCGTCGGCCGGGGCCTCGTCCACCAGCCGCCCGACCGGGGTGACCTTGCCGGCCGCCGCGAAGCCCCAGTCCAGCAGCGCCGCCGTCTCGTCGTAGACCTTCTGGTAGGTGTCCGGGTGCATCACCGTCACCAGCAGGGTGCGCCCGTTCCGTTGGGCCGCGCCGACGAAGGTCGAACCGGCGTTGGTGGTGAAACCGTTCTTCACCCCGATCAGGCCGGGGTACTTGCCGAGCAGCCGGTCGGTGTTGGCGATCCCGAAGCTGCCGCGCTGGCCGGTGTTCTTGTCGACCGCGCCGGGGAACTGGGCCTCCCGGGTGGCGCAGTACGTCCGGAAGTCGGGATTGCGCAGGCCGGACCGGGCGAACAGGGTGAGGTCGTAGGCGGAGGAGACCTGGCCGTCCATGTCGTAGCCGTCGGGCGAGATCACCCTGGTGTCGCGGGCCTGGAGGGCGTCCGCGCGGGCCTGCATCTCGGTCACGGTCTGCCGGATGCCGCCGTTCATATGGGCCAGGACGTGCACCGCGTCGTTGCCCGAGCTCAGGAACACCCCGCGCCACAGGTCCTCGACCCGGTACTCCAGGTTCTCCTTGATGCCGACCAGGCTGCTGCCGGCGCCGATCCCGGTGATCTCCTCGTCGCGGACCTTGTGCACCGTGTTGCGGTCGAACTTGGGCAGCACGGTGTCGGCGAAGAGGATCTTCAGGGTGCTGGCCGGGGCGAGCCGCAGATGCGGATTGCTGGCCGCCAGCACGTCTCCTGACGCCGCGTCGGCGACTATCCAGGACTGCCCGGTGAGGCCGCCCGGTAACGCGGGGGCGCCGGCCAGTGGGGCCACCTGGGCCCCGGGGAGCCCCAGCCGTTCGCCGCCCACCGCGGCCGGCGGGGGAGCGGGTGCGTACGGGGCCGCGACGGCGGAGGGGGTGGCCAGGAGGGTCGGGAGGGCCGCGGCGACCGCGGCGAGCAGGTGCGTGAGCTTACGGCGAGTGGGCACCAGCAGACCGTACCCACTCCGGGGATTCGTTGTTCGCCACTCCGGCTCTGTCCCCCGCAGGAGGGGCCCGCCGTACGCCGACCGGCCGCCCGCGCATACTGGGAGCACACCGTCTGCACACCGCCGCCCGCCGAGGACCACCATGAAGCTCAGCCGCCGTACCTCCTGGTTCCTGACCGCCTTCGGCGTCTGGTCCATGATCATCTGGACCACCTTCGTCAAGAACCTCTGGAAGGACTCCGGCGGCCAGGCCTTCACCAATGGCGACCACTCCCAGCCCACCGCCTTCTTCTGGATCCACCTCCTGCTGGCCGTCACCTCCTTCGTTCTCGGCGTCCTGGTCGGCACCGTCGGCGTCCGCGGCCTGCGCGCGACCCGCCGCACCCCGGCCACCGACTGACCGGTTTATTCCTGTTGCGGGGCCGCCCGGGCCGCTGGCAGGATCCCCACCGCTTGGTCACATATCGAATCTGTCTTCGATTTCAGGGGTGGGATTCATGAACCACGTGCACCACCGTCGACTCGGCGGGGTCGCCGCGATCGTCGTGGCCGCCGGTCTGGTCGCCGTGCCGACCGCGGCCTCGGCCGACACGGGCCCGATGGTCCTGGGGACGACGGCCTATCCGCAGCCGCGAATCTCGTCCACGGGTGTGCGCACCGACGCCTGCGACTGGACCGCCACGCCGGGCTGGATGGCGAGAACTGGCAGCGATCCCACCCTCAACGCCACGGTCGCCGGGGACGGCAGCGGCTCGCTCTCGGCCCGCTTCGAGGTCTGGGACCAGATGACGGGCGCCGACAGCGCCGTGTTCAGCGGCGTTGCCCCGGCCTACGCCGGGCAGGCGCGCATCAATGTCCCCGGTCTGCTGGACGGGCACAGCTACACCTGGCGCACCTGGGCGCTGCAGGGCGACCGAACCTCCGCGCCGGCGCCGGACTGCCACTTCCGGGTGGACACCACCTCGCCGACGGTCTCGGTCGCGTCCCCGGACTTCCCGGCCGACGGATCCGGAGGCACGGCCACCAAGTACGCGGGCCAGGTCGGCACTTTCGTGCTCAACGCCGCCGACCCGGCCCCGGACGGTGGGGAGGCCTCCGGTGTCGCCTGCGTCCGGTACGGCTTCGACATGCTGGGCGTGGGCGGCGACTGCACCGCGCCGGGTACCGTCAGGCCGGGCGCCGACGGGACGCTCACCCTCCAGCTGAAGGTCCTGCACTGGGGCACCAACACCCTCAACGTCGAGGTGATCGATGACGCGGGTAACTCCGGCCGGATGTCCTACACCTTCTACGCCCCGTCGAACCCGAACCCGCCGAAGACTCTTGGCGACGTCGACGGTGACGGCACCGCGGACATCCTGCTGCCCGACGCCCAGGGCAACTTGCAGTACTTCGGCGTCAACGCGGGCGACACCGCTCCGAGTTCGACGATCCAGGGCAACCGGGCACCGTACGGCGGCAGCTGGGCGCCGTTCCAGGTGGCCCACCGCGGCTGGTCGAAGTCCCACGCGCCGTCCTCGGACGACCTCTTCATCCACAAGCCGGGCGACGGTTACCTCTACCTGTACCAGAACGTCGACTACGGATCCTTCACCGGGTACATGACGGACGCCCAGCGCTCGCGCAGCTGCCAGGACGATGCCGGGGCAACCGTCGCCTGCCCGGCGGACTTCGCGTCCGACTGGTCCAAGGCGGACCAGGTCGTGGCGTTCGGCCCGGTGACCGACGCCACCTCACCGTCGCTGCTGACGCTTGAGGACGGGAACCTCTGGCTGCACGCGGGCGGCAACTTCGGGTTCGGCTCCCAGAAGGCCCGGAAGCTCACCACCACCGGCGACTGGAGCGGCTACGACCTGATCGCACCCGGCCCGGACGCGTCCGGGAGCCTCACGCTCTGGGCGCGTGAGCGGGCCGACGGCACGCTGCACGCGTACCCGGTGCCGAAGCAGGCCAACGGGCTGTTCGACTTCTCCGCCCTCGCCGACCCCGCCGCCGGTGTCGTGGCGAGCGGCTTCACCGTCGGGGCGTACCCGACGCTGGGCAGCTCGGGCGACGGCGACGGTGACGGTGCGCCGGACCTGTGGGCCGTCACGGCCGACCGGCACCTGGTGACGTACAGCGGCTGGAGTGCCCCGAAGGACCTCGGCGTGCTGCGCTGAGAAACGGCCGAGGCCCCGTCCGGTCGGATGACCGGACGGGGCCTCGGTTCAGGCCGGGATCAGAAACGGCGGGTGACCAGCGCCCGCTTCACTTCCTGGATCGCCTTGGTGACCTCGATGCCACGCGGGCAGGCCTCCGAGCAGTTGAAGGTGGTCCGGCAGCGCCAGACACCCTCGCGGTCGTTCAGGATCTCCAGCCGCTGCTCCGCACCCTCGTCGCGCGAGTCGAAGATGAAGCGGTGCGCGTTGACGATCGCGGCCGGGCCGAAGTACTGGCCGTCGTTCCAGAAGACCGGACAGGACGACGTGCACGCGGCGCACAGGATGCACTTGGTGGTGTCGTCGAAGCGCTCGCGCTCCTCGGCGGACTGCAGGCGCTCGCGGGTCGGGTCGTTCCCCTTGGTGATGAGGAACGGCATGACGTCCTTGTACGCCTGGAAGAACGGGTCCATGTCCACGACCAGGTCCTTGAGGACCGCGAGGCCCTTTATGGCCTCGATCGTGATCGGCTTCTCCGGGTTGACGTCCTTGATCAGGGTCTTGCACGCCAGCCGGTTGCGGCCGTTGATCCGCATCGCGTCGGAGCCGCAGATGCCGTGCGCGCAGGAACGGCGGTAGGTGAGGGTGCCGTCCTGCTCCCACTTGATCTTGTTGAGCGCGTCCAGGACGCGCTCCTTCGGGTCCAGGGTCAGCTGGTAGTCGACCCACACCGGGTCCGGGTGCTCCTCCGGGTTGAACCGGCGGATCCGGAAGGTGACGGTGATCAGCTCGACACCGCCCGCCTCGACCGCGTCCAGAGCGGCCGAGTGCTTCTCCACAGTCGGAGTGCTCATCAGTACTTACGCTCCATCGGCTGGTAGCGGGTCGTGACGACCGGCTTGTAGTCGAGGCGGATGGAGGTGGTGCCGTCCTCGGCAACCTCCTGGTACGCCATGGTGTGCTGCATGAACTTCACGTCGTCACGGGTCGGGAAGTCCTCGCGGTAGTGGCCGCCGCGCGACTCCTCACGGGCCAGCGCGGAGACCGCCAGCACCTCGGCCAGGTCGAGCAGGTTGCCCAGCTCGACGGCCTCCAGCAGGTCCGTGTTGTAACGGAAGCCCTTGTCCTGGATGGCGACGTGCTTGTAGCGCTCGCGCAGCGCGGCGATGTCCTCGACGGCCTGCTTCAGGGTCGCGCCGGTGCGGTAGACCATGGCGTTGGTGTCCATGGTCTCCTGCAGCTCCTTGCGGATCTGCGCCACGGACTCGGTGCCGGTGGACTCGCGCAGGCCGTCGACCAGCGCCTGCACCTTCTCGGCCGGGTTCTCGGGCAGCTCGGTGAAGCCCACCGTCTGCGCGTAGTCGGCGGCGGCGATGCCCGCGCGCTTGCCGAACACGTTGATGTCCAGCAGCGAGTTGGTGCCCAGCCGGTTGGCGCCGTGCACGGACACGCAGGCGACCTCGCCGGCCGCGTACAGGCCGGGGACGACGTCGGTGTTGTTGCGCAGCACCTCACCCTCGACGTTGGTCGGGATGCCGCCCATGGCGTAGTGCGCGGTGGGCTGGATCGGGATCGGGTCCGTGTAGGGCTCGATGCCGAGGTAGGTGCGCGCGAACTCGGTGATGTCCGGGAGCTTGGCGTCCAGCTGCTCCGGCGGCAGGTGGGTGAGGTCCAGGTAGACGTGGTCGCCGTCCGGACCGCAGCCGCGGCCTTCGCGGATCTCGGTGTAGATCGCGCGGGAGCAGACGTCACGGGACGCGAGGTCCTTCATGACGGGGGCGTAGCGCTCCATGAAGCGCTCGCCGTCCTTGTTGCGCAGGATGCCGCCCTCGCCGCGGGCGCCCTCGGTGAGCAGGATGCCCATGCGCCAGATGCCGGTCGGGTGGAACTGGAAGAACTCCATGTCCTCCAGCGGCAGGCCGCGGCGGTAGACCAGGGCCTGGCCGTCACCGGTGAGGGTGTGGGCGTTGGAGGAGACCTTGAAGAACTTGCCGGTGCCGCCGGAGGCGAACACGACGGACTTGGCCTGGAAGACGTGGATCTCGCCGGTGGCCAGCTCGTAGGCGACGACGCCGGCCGTCTTGCCGTCGTTGATCAGCAGGTCGAGGACGTAGAACTCGTTGAAGAACTCGACGCCGTGCTTGACGCAGTTCTGGAACAGCGTCTGGAGGATCATGTGACCGGTACGGTCGGCCGCGTAGCACGAGCGGCGGACCGGGGCCTCGCCGTGGTTGCGCGAGTGGCCGCCGAAGCGGCGCTGGTCGATCCGGCCCTGCTCGGTCCGGGAGAAGGGCAGACCCATCTTCTCCAGGTCGAGGACGGCGTCGATGGCCTCCTTGCACATGATCTCGGCGGCGTCCTGGTCGACCAGGTAGTCACCACCCTTGACCGTGTCGAAGGTGTGCCACTCCCAGTTGTCCTCCTCGACGTTGGCGAGGGCGGCGCACATGCCGCCCTGGGCCGCGCCGGTGTGGGACCGGGTGGGGTAGAGCTTGGTCAGCACGGCGGTACGGCTGCGCTGGGTCGACTCGATGGCCGCGCGCATGCCGGCGCCGCCTGCGCCGACGATGACGGTGTCGTACTGGTGAATCTGCATGGGGGTTCTAACTCGCCTCTGGCCTCTGCCGATGTCCGATTAGATGTTCGGGTCGAAGGTGAAGATCACCAGGGTGCCGAGCAGCACGGTGAAGACCGTGGCGGCGCCCATGAGGCCCTTCAGCCAGAGCCGGGTGGAGTCCTTCTCGGCGTAGTCGTTGATGACCGTCCGCATGCCGTTGGCGCCGTGGAGCATGGCGAGCCAGAGCATCAGGAGGTCCCAGCCCTGCCAGAACGGCGAGGCCCAGCGGCCGGCCACGAAGGCGAAGCCGATCTTGGAGACGCCGCCGTCGAGCACCAGCATGATCAGCAGGTGGCCGAGGATCAGCACCACGAGGACGATGCCGGACAGGCGCATGAAGAGCCAGGCCAGCATCTCGAAGTTGGTGCGGGTGCGGCGCGGCGTCTTCTTGGTCCGCTTGCGGGGCGGCTCGATGACGAACTCGTCGGCCGGGTTACCGGTGCCGAGGCCCTTGCCGGTGTGCGCCTGGGCGGAGGGGACCACCAGGGCGTCGGAGATTTCCGTGGACATGTCTCAGATCACTTCCCGAACCACGTGAGCAGGGTGTGTTCCAGGATGTTGTAGAACGAGCCGGCCAGCAGCACGACCCACACCCCGACCACGGTCCAGAGCATCTGCCTCTGGTACTTCGGGCCCTTCGACCAGAAGTCGACGGCGACGACCCGGAGGCCGTTGAGAGCGTGGAACAGGATGGCGGCCACCAGGCCGTACTCCATCAGGTTCACCAGGGGCGTCTTGTACGTCTGAATGACGGTGTCGTACGCCTCGGGCGACACCCGCACCAGGGCGGTGTCCAGGACATGAGCGAACAGGAAGAAGAAGATGAGGACGCCGGTGACTCGATGAGCCACCCAGCTCCACATGCCTTCCCGGCCGCGGTACAGCGTTCCAGCCGGCACGGAAAAACCCTCCGGGAGCGGATTGGGGGCTCGGCCGGCTTCGGTGTCGGTCAGCCCGGCCGGGTACGGTCCACCGGCCGCCAGCATCCTATCGACGCGATGTCGGGAACCGCCTCCGGGGGCCCGAGGTGTGATCAATCAGGCACGACTGGCCTAGCCGGACGGGAACCGGGGCGCCATTGCTCGCTCTGGGTGACCGTTCGGCTGCGCTACGGTGGCGGCCCCTCCCGTCGACGACACCCTGCCGAGGCCCCCGTGCCGCTCCGCCCGCCCCGACCGTCCGTCGCCGTCCTCGTCTCTGTCCTGCTCGCCGCCGGCTGCACCACGGTCGGCCGCTCCGCCGACCAGGCCGGGGCCGGGCGCGAGCTGTCCGCCGCCGAGCTGCGGGCGGCCGCGGTGGCCGACGGCGACCTCGGGCCCGGCTACACGGTGACGGTGATGACGCCCGGCCACGGCGAGACCGGCTCGGGTGGCGGCCGGGAGGTCTCGGACACGCCCGCCTGCCAGCCGTTGCTGGACGTGGTGACCCCGGCCGTGGCGGCCGGTGGCGGCTCGGCCTCGCCCGGTCCCGGCCGGCCGTACGCCGAGACCGATCTGAGCGTGGCACGGGCGGCCGACCCCAGGGGCGGCGTGTACGGCGGGCTGCTCGGCTACCGGGCGGGGCGGGCGGCGCAGCTCCTGGCGGAGCTGGAGAAGCTGTTCGGCCCGTGCGCGTCGTTCGCCTCCACCGCCCCGCCGCCGCCCGCGGAGAAGGGGAAGCGGGGGGTGCGGACCAGGCACCGGCTGGGCCGGGACGACACGCCCACGCACGGGGGAGCGGACACCGTGACCGGATTCACTCTGACGAATGAATCGGGCACGGTGACGCTCTCCCAGCGTGCGGTGCTGGCCCGGGTCGGTCCGGTGCTGGCGGTCTTCACCACCGTCGGCGTCGGCGCGGGGCCGGCCGCCGCGCCGGACGAGCGGATCGTCCGGCAGCAGGTGGCCAAGCTGCGCGCCGCGCAGACGAAGCGGTGAGGAGAGGTGGGGAGGGATGAGGTGACGGTGAGGGGACGGGGCGTGGTGACCGGGGCTCAGCGCGCCCCGGTCGTTGTCTGGGTGGCGACCAGGTGCTCCAGGCGGGTGAGGGCGATCCGGCGCAGTTCGTCGGCCGCGGTCAGCCGCTCCTCGTCCGGGTCGTTGGCCAGTCGGGTGCGGATCGAGGAGAGCACGGTGTCGAGCATCTCCTCGGGGGCCACGCCCTCCAGGCAGACCACGAAGACGTGGCCGAACCTGGCCTCGTACGCGGCGTGGGCCGCCCGCAGCGCGGTGTGCGCCGCCTGGCTGCCGGGTGCGCGCATGCCCAGGAGGGGCTGCGGCATCCAGCTCTCGTCCGCCAGCGCCTCGGCCAGGTCGGCCGGGCGCAGGTCGTAGGAGGCCTCGCTGGCGGCGGCCAGCAGGGACTCGATGTCGGGGTAGGGACGGTGCGCCGTGAGCCGGAGGGCCCAGCGGTGACTGCCGCAGCAGGCCAACAGGGCCTCCTCGGCGGCGCCGACGTCGGCTTCGTTGAAGCGGTGCAACCCGAGGAGGGTCGGCTCGGAACTGGGATCGAGCCGCTGTGACGGGATGTCGCTGGCCAGCGGGTCCTCCTCGTGAGGGCGGGAAGGTGCCGGTGAAATGGGGTGGTGGAGCAGCTGAAGTATGGAGCTGCGGGGCGGCGTCCAGCGCCCGCCGGGCAGCGGCTCAACGGTAGTTGAGCGGTCATCAGTTGGGGAGGGCGCACGCGGAATTCATCCGATCGAGCTATCAAGTTGTGACGTTGACAGCTCTGCGTCAGCACCCTCCCCGTGTTCATCTGCTAATAACCGCCCCGCACGGGAGCGGCCGTCAGGAACAGCGCGTCCCGGCGGCCGGCAGGGTGCCCTCGGTGAGATACGCCTCCATGGCCCGGTCGACGCAGACGTTGCCCTTGCCGAACGCGCCGTGGCCCTCGCCGGTCAGGGTCAGCAGGGTGGCGTTGGCGAAGCCCTTGGCCAGCGTCTCGGCCGCCGCGTAGGGGGTGGCCGGGTCACCGGTGGTGCCGACCACCAGGATCGGCGCGCTGCCCTCGGCGCGGACGGTGTGCGGTTTCTCGGGGGTCTCGAACGGCCAGTTCGCGCACTGGGGCTCGCTGAGGTCGTCGGCGGTGGTGCCCTTGGTGAGCAGCGGGGCCTGCTCCTGGAGCTGCTTCACCGCCGCCTGGGCCCGCTCGGGCGAGGGGGCCGGGGCTGCGACGTCCGCGCAGCGGATCGCCCTCAGCGCGTCCTGGCTGGGGTCGTAGTGGCCCTTCTCGTCCCGGCCGTTGTACTCGTCGGCGAAGGCCAGCAGGCCGTCGCCCTTGCCGTGCAGCATGGCGAGGTTGAGCGAGAGCCGCAGGTACTTCCAGGTGGTCTTCTCGTCGCCGTAGAGGAGGCTCATGGTGCCGGTCCAGCCCTGGCCGCTGCCGACCCTGCGGCCGTTGACGGTGAGCGGGTGGTCGCGCAGGCCGTCCAGGAAGTCGGCGGCCTTCTCGGCGGCCCTGGCCGGGTCCTTGCCGAGCGAGCACTCGTCGGCGTGGTTCTCGACGCAGTCGGCGGCGAAGCGCTCGAAGGACTTCTCGAAGCCGATCTGCTGCTTGATGCTGCTGTCCAGCCTCTCCTGGGTCGGGTCGACGGCGCCGTCCAGGATGAGCCGGCCGGTGTTCTTCGGGAACTCCTCGGCGTAGAGCGAGCCGAGGTAGGTGCCGTAGGAGACGCCGAGGTAGTTGAGCTTCTGGTCCCCGACGGCGGCGCGCAGCACGTCCAGGTCGCGGGCGGTGTTGCGGGTGCCGATGAAGGGCAGCAGCCTGCCGGAGCCGGCCTGGCAGGCGGCCGCGAACTCGGCGTTCCGCTGCTGGTGCCGGGCCTTGCGGGCCTGGGGGTCCGGCAGGTCGTCCTGCTCGCCGAGCGCGTCGTGCTGCTTGTCGTCGAGGCAGACGACCGGGGAGCTGTCGCCGGTGCCGCGCGGGTCGAAGCCGATCACGTCGAAGCGCTTGTGCAGGGTGCCGTCGAACCGTTCGGCGCCGTACTTGACCATCTCGACGCCGGAGGCGCCGGGGCCGCCGGGGTTGACCATCAGCGAGCCGATCCGCTGGTCCGGCCTGGCGGCCGGCAGCTTGATCAGCGCGAGGTCGAGGGCGTCGGTGGCGGGGTTGGCGTAGTCGAGCGGGACGTGCAGCCGGCCGCACTGCATCCCGGATATGTCGATCTTGGCCTCGGCGGCCTTGGGATCGGCGGGGCAGGCGGCCCAGGTGATCTGCTGGCCGTAGAAGGGCTTCAGTGCCGGGTCGTCGGCCCCGGTGGGCCGGGGGGCCGGCGTCGGGGTGGCCATCGGTGCGGCCGGTGCGGGCGAGGTGGTGCCGGCGGCCCGGTCCTGGCCGGACGTGGCGCCGTCGTCGCAGGCGGAGGCGAGGAGCAGGGTGCCGGCCGCGAGCACGGTCAGCAGCACCCGTGGGCGGGCGGCCCGAAGAGATGTCATCGCACGTGTGTACCACTGCCGGGTGACACGTTTGATCATGCCCCTGGGCCGTCCGCCCCGCGCGGTGTCAGGCCCGGTGGACCTTGTGGTTGGCGGCCTGCGCCCGCGGGCGCACCACCAGCAGGTCGATGTTGACGTGCGACGGCCGGGTGACCGCCCAGGCGACGGTGTCGGCGATGTCCTCCGAGGTCAGCGGCTCGGCCACGCCCGCGTACACGGCCGCCGCCCGCTCCTCGTCGCCCCGGAAACGGGTCACCGCGAAGCCCTCGGACTTCACCATGCCCGGCGCGATCTCGATCACCCGGATCGGCTCCCCGCACAGCTCCAGCCGGAGCGTCGCCGCGATGGTGTGCGCGGCGTGCTTGGCCGCCACATAGCCGCCGCCGCCCTCGTACGCGGCCAGCGCCGCGGTGGAGGAGAGCACCAGCACCGTGCCGTCGCCGCCGGCCCGCAGCGCCGGCAGCAGCGCCTGCGTCATGTGCAGCACGCCGAGCACGTTCACCTGGTACATCGCCAGCCAGTCGGCCGGGTCGCCGGTCGCCACGGACTCGGCGCCGATCGCGCCGCCGGCGTTGTTGACCAGCACGTCCACCCGGCCGACCCGGGCCGCGAAGGCGTCCACGGCGGCCCGGTCGGTGACGTCCAGGGTGTGCGCGCGGCCGCCGATCTCCTTGGCCAGCGCCTCGATCCGGTCGGTCCGCCGGGCGGTCAGCACCACGTCGAAGCCCTCGGCCGCGAGCCGGCGGGCGGTCGCCGCGCCGATTCCGCTGCTGGCGCCGGTGACCACGGCCACCTTCTGCTCGGTCATTGCCACTCCCTCGGGGGAACACGTCGGTTTGGGAAGTACTTCAGTCGCTCACCCGATCATCTCAACGGAGACGGCCGTCCCCCGTGCGGGGAACCCCGCTGTCGTGGCGGCCGCCCGGCCGGGAGCGGGCCCGTTACATTGCGGGATCAGCCGACTACCGGCCGACGATCCCCCTCCTCACCCCCGTGGAGAGTCCCATGGCAGCCGAGCCGCGCCGCACCGAATCGGGCTTCCCGATCGAGCCCCTGTACGGTCCCGAGGACCTGGCCGGCTGGGACCCCCGGCAGCGCCTGGGCCGGCCGGGGGAGTACCCCTACACCCGGGGCGTCTACCCGTCGATGTACACCGGCCGGCCGTGGACGATGCGCCAGTACGCCGGCTTCGGCACCGCCGCCGAGTCCAACGCCCGCTACCGGCAGCTGATCGCCAACGGCACCACGGGCCTGTCCGTCGCCTTCGACCTGCCCACCCAGATGGGCTACGACTCGGACGCCCGGATCGCGGCCGGCGAGGTCGGCAAGGTGGGCGTCGCGATCGACAGCGTCGAGGACATGGGCGTCCTGTTCGACGGCATCCCGCTGGACGGGGTCTCCACCTCGATGACCATCAACGCGCCCGCGGGACTGCTGCTGCTCCTCTACCAACTGGTCGGCGAGGCACAGGGGGTGGCGCCGGGCCGGCTGACCGGCACGATCCAGAACGACGTGCTGAAGGAGTACATCGCCCGCGGCACGTACATCTTCCCGCCCAAACCCTCGCTGCGGCTGGTCGCCGACGTGTTCCGCTACTGCCGGGCCGAGATCCCGAAGTGGAACACCATCTCGATCTCCGGCTACCACATGGCCGAGGCCGGGGCGGACCCCGCGCAGGAGATCGCCTTCACCCTCGCCAACGGCGTCGAGTACGTGCGCACCGCCGTCGCGGCCGGTATGGACGTCGACGACTTCGCGCCCCGGCTCTCCTTCTTCTTCGTCTCCCGCACCACCCTGCTGGAGGAGGTCGCCAAGTTCCGTGCCGCCCGCCGGATCTGGGCCCGGGTGATGCGCGAGGAGTTCGGCGCGAGGAACCCGAAGTCGTGGATGCTGCGGTTCCACACCCAGACCGCCGGGGTGCAGCTCACCGCGCAGCAGCCCGAGGTCAACCTGGTCCGGGTCGCCGTGCAGGCGCTCGCGGCGGTGCTCGGCGGCACCCAGTCGCTGCACACCAACAGCTTCGACGAGGCCATCGCGCTGCCCACCGAGAAGGCCGCCCGGCTCGCGCTGCGCACCCAGCAGGTGCTCGCGTACGAGACCGACATCACGGCCACCGTCGACCCGTTCGCCGGCTCGTACGCGGTGGAGGCGCTGACCGGCGAGGTGGAGGCCGCCGCCGTCGCGCTGCTGGCCAGGGTGGAGGAGCTCGGCGGCGCGGTGGCCGCGATCGAGACGGGCTACCAGAAGGCCGAGATCGAGCGCACCGCCTACCGCGTCCAGCAGGAGACCGACTCCGGCGAGCGGACCGTGGTCGGCGTCAACCGCTTCCAGCTGGACGCCGAGGAGCCGTACGAGCCGCTGCGGGTGGACCCGGCGATCGAGGCGCGGCAGGCGGGCCGGCTCGCCCGGCTGCGGGCCGAGCGCGACTCCTCGGCCGTGGGCCGCGCCCTCACCGGGCTGCGCCGGGCCGCCGGGGGCCGGGAGAACGTGCTGTACCCGATGAAGGAGGCGCTGGCCGCCCGTGCCACGGTCGGCGAGGTGTGCGATGCGCTGCGTGAGGTGTGGGGCACCTACACGCCCGTCGAACGGTTCTGAGCGGACGTCAAGGTGCCCGGGAGGCAAGGGTGGTGGGGTTTGCCGGCCTGCCCGTGACCCCCGGCCCGGGTGGTCGTTGCACAGGTCAGGTGACCCCGGGGAAGGCGGCTGAAACGAGATGTCATACCCACCTGTGCGGCCGGTATGCACCCATCCGGGGACTTCTTTCCCGGAAGTCGGGCCAAATCCCCCCAACAGGCCTACCCTTGATGAGATGAACCGCCCTGAGTCCGCCCAGTCGGCCACCACTCTCACCGCTGCCCGCCCCGCCGCAGACCTGCGCGCCCGGGTCGGCGGACTGGAGTCCGAGCTGATCGCCTTCCGTCGTGATCTGCACCGGCACCCGGAGCTGGGCCGCCAGGAGTTCCGCACCACCGGCCTGCTGCGCGACCGGCTGCTGGCGGCCGGCCTCACCCCCCGGGTGCTGCCGGGCGGCACCGGTCTGATCGCGGACATCGTCCCGGACGGCACCCCGCGCGGCGCCGAGTTCCTGGCCTTCCGCGCCGACATCGACGCGCTGCCGATCGACGACGCCAAGACCGAGGTGCCCTACCGCTCGACCGTGCCCGGCCGGGCCCACGCCTGCGGCCACGACGTGCACACCTCCGTGCTGCTCGGCACCGCGCTGGTGCTGGCCGAGGCCGCCCGCGCCGGCGAGCTGCGCCGCCCGGTCCGGCTGGTCTTCCAGCCGGCCGAGGAGGTCATGCCGGGCGGGGCCCTGGACGTGATCGGCGCGGGCGGGATGGAGGGCGTCGGCCGGATCTTCGCGGTGCACTGCGACCCGAAGGTGGAGGCGGGCCGGATCGCCCTGCGCACCGGCGCGATCACCTCGGCCTGCGACCGTCTGGTGCTCCACCTGGACGGGCCCGGCGGCCACACCGCCCGGCCGCACCTGACCACCGACCTGGTGACCGCGATCGCCCGGATGGCGGCCGATCTGCCGGGGGCGCTGGCCCGCCGGATGGACCCGCGCTGGGGGGTCAGCCTGGTCTGGGGCCGGATCTCCTCCGGCTCCGCGCCCAACGTCATCCCGCAGCACGCGGAGCTGGAGGGCACCGTCCGCTGCCTGGAGCTGGCCGGCTGGCGCGAGGCGCCGGAGCTGCTGCACGAGCTGATCGCCAAGCTCGCCGAGACCTACCGGGCGAAGTGGACGCTTGACTACCACCGCGGCGTGCCCCCGGTGGTCAACGAGGCGGTCTCGGTGGCGCTGCTGGAGGCCGCCATGACGGCGCGGTTCGGGCAGGGCGGCCGGCAGGTGGTCGAGGAGACCGAGCAGAGCCTGGGCGGCGAGGACTTCTCCTGGTACCTGGAGCACGCCCCCGGCGCGCTGGCCCGCCTCGGCGTCCGGCCCCCCGGCGACCCGACCGTGCGGGACCTGCACCAGGGCCGCTTCGACGTCGACGAGCGGGCGATCGGGATCGGCGTCGAGCTGTTCACCGCGCTGGCGCTGGAGCCGGACGAGCTCTGAGCCACCCGCCCGTTTTGGCGGGATTCTGGCCCTTTCCCCCGGTTACGTAGACTGGGCGTCGCCAGTTCCGGACCACCGTTCGCGGACGGGAGCGGGGCGTCGGGACGACCGTGAGACCACGGTTTGGTAACAACCCGGGTGCTCCGCCACCCCGTAATACAACCGTGTTCTACGCGCGTTACGGTGGCGTCCGACCACGCTCATCGGGTGCGTGTGAGAAGGAGATACTCCCTTGCGCCGTTCAACTAAGCTCGCCGCGGTTGTGCTCTCGGGTTCCCTGGGCATTGCCTCGCTCGCCGCTTGCGGCGCAAAGAGCACCGACAACACCTCCTCGGGGGGCTCCTCCGACAACTCGCTCAAGGTCGGCATGGCCTACGACATCGGTGGCCGCGGCGACCAGTCGTTCAACGACTCCGCCGCGCGTGGTCTGGACCGTGCCAAGGCCGAGCTGGGTGCCACCGTCACCGAGGCCGACGCCAAGACCGGCGAGGCCGAGGCCGACAAGGAGACCCGTCTCAAGAACCTGATCGACGGCGGCTACAAGACGATCATCGCGGTCGGCTTCGTGTACCAGCCGGCGGTCAACAAGATCGCCAAGGAGAACCCGGACGTCAAGTTCGCGATCATCGACTCGCACGCCGACGACCAGCCCTCCAACGTCACCTCGCTGCTCTTCGCCGAGCAGGAGGGCTCGTACCTGGCCGGCGTCGCCGCCGCCAACAAGTCGAAGGCCAAGCACGTCGGCTTCATCGGCGGTGTGCAGACCGAGCTGATCAAGAAGTTCGAGGCCGGCTTCAAGGCGGGCGTGAAGTCCGTCGACCCGCAGATGCCGGTCGAGGTCACCTACCTGACCACGCCCCCGGACTTCTCCGGCTTCAACTCGCCCGACAAGGGCAAGGAGGCCGCGCAGGGCCAGCTCGACAAGGGCGCGGACGTCATCTACACCGCCGCCGGCTCCTCCGGCAACGGCGCCATCGAGGCCGTCTCCAACAAGCCCGGCGCGCTGGCCATCGGTGTCGACTCCGACCAGGCCAACCAGCCGGCCCTGGCGAAGTACAAGAACAGCATCCTCACCTCGATGGTGAAGAACGTCGACAACGCCGTCTTCGCCTACGTCGAGTCGATCAAGAAGGGCACTCCCTTCACCGGCATCAAGAACTTCGACCTGAAGTCCGACGGTGTCTCGCTCGCCACCACCGGCAACAAGATCGACGACATCAAGGCCAAGCTCGACGAGGCCGCCACGGCCATCAAGAGCGGCGCCACCACCGTCCCGACCGCGCCCGCCCAGTAAGGGCCGCCGCGTAGCGGACGTCGCTGCCGCTGCCACCTGCCTGGCAGCGCAATGATTGACACAGCATCAGGGAGGGGCCCGGCAGGGTGCGCTCAACGCGTACCCCCGGGCCCCGTCCCGTACCCCACCGTCTTTTCTTGGCCCTCCAGCGCAACGACGCGCCTCCAGACCACCAGGAGATCGCCATCACCGCATCCGACCCCGCCCTCAGCAAGGGCGGTACCCCCAGCGCGGGGACGGCGACACCGGCCGTCGAACTGCGCGGTATCACCAAGCGCTTCCCCGGCGTCGTGGCCAACCACGACATCAACCTCACCGTCCGCACCGGCACCGTGCACGCCCTCATGGGCGAGAACGGCGCCGGCAAGTCGACGCTGATGAAGATCCTCTACGGCATGCAGAAGCCGGACGAGGGCACCATCGCGATCAACGGCGAGCAGTGCGAGTTCAACACCCCGGGCGACGCCATCGCGCGCGGCATCGGCATGGTGCACCAGCACTTCATGCTCGCCGACAACCTCACCGTCTGGGAGAACGTCGTTCTCGGCGGCGAGAAGCTCCACGGCATCGGCGCCAGGGCGAAGGCGAAGATCAAGGAGATCTCCGACCAGTACGGCCTGGGCGTGCGCCCGGAGGCGCTGGTCGAGGACCTCGGCGTGGCCGACCGCCAGCGGGTCGAGATCCTCAAGGTGCTCTACCGCGGCGCCAAGATCCTGATCCTCGACGAGCCCACCGCCGTCCTCGTCCCGCAGGAGGTCGACGCGCTCTTCGACAACCTGCGCGAGCTCAAGGCCGAGGGCGTCACCGTCATCTTCATCTCGCACAAGCTGCACGAGGTGCTGTCGGTGGCCGACGCGATCAGCGTGATCCGGCGCGGCACCACCGTCGGCGACGCCGACCCGCGGAACGTCAGCGCCCGTCAGCTCGCCGAGATGATGGTCGGCGCCGAACTGCCCTCCCCGGAGAGCCGCGAGTCCACCGTCACCACGACCGAGATGCTGGACGTCCGCGGCCTGCGGATCGCCAAGACCGACGCCGAGGGCATCGAGCGCGTCGTGCTCGACGACATCTCGCTGCGCATCCACAAGGGCGAGATCCTCGGCATCGCCGGGGTCGAGGGCAACGGCCAGGCCGAACTGGTCGAGGCCATCATGGGCATGCTCCCGCTGGACGCCGGGGCCGTCACCCTGGACGGCCAGGACCTCTCCGGCTCGCTCACCCGGGCCCGCCGCGAGGCCGGCATCGGCTACATCCCCGAGGACCGCCACCGGCACGGCCTGCTGCTGGAGGCCCCGCTCTGGGAGAACCGGATCCTCGGCCACGTCACGGAGCCCCCCAACTCCAAGGGCCTGCTGCTGGACCCGGCCGCGGCCCGCAAGGACACCCAGCGGATCGTCGAGCAGTACGACGTCCGCACCCCCGGCATCGAGGTCACCGCGGCCTCGCTCTCCGGCGGCAACCAGCAGAAGCTGATCATCGGCCGCGAGATGAGCCACCAGCCCAAGCTGCTGATCGCCTCGCACCCCACCCGGGGTGTGGACGTCGGCGCGCAGGCGCAGATCTGGGAGCACATCCGGACGGCCCAGCGGGCCGGCCTCGCGGTGCTGCTGATCTCCGCCGACCTGGACGAGCTGATCGGTCTCTCCGACACCATCCGGGTCATCTACCGCGGCCGTCTGGTCGCCGACGCCGACCCGGCCACCGTCACCGCGGAGGACCTCGGCACCGCGATGACCGGTGCGGCCCGCGGCCACCTCGAGTCCGACGCGGAGGCCGTCGCCGAGGAGCGGGCCATCGCCGCCGAGGGCACCGAGGCCGAGGACGCCGCCCCCACCGACACCGCCGACGACCCGCAGGCGGGGGAGTAACCACCATGACCAGTCCCAACCCCGCGGCCAAGAGCACCCTGGCCCAGCGGTTCAACGGCGAGCGGATCGTGCTCGCCCTCGCGGCGCCGGTGCTCGCCGTCGTCCTCTCCGTGGCGATCTGCTCGGTGCTGCTGGCGACCTCGGGCAAGAACCCGTTCGACGCCTGGAACGTGATGATCACGTACGGCACCAAGTCGGACGGCCAGGTGGCGATCCTCAACCGGTCCACCACCTACTACCTGGCCGCCGCGGCCGCCGCCTTCGGCTTCCGGATGAACCTCTTCAACATCGGCGTCGAGGGCCAGTACAAGGTCGCGGCGCTGTTCGCGGCCTTCGTCGGCAGCCGGCTCGACCTGCCGTCCTTCATCCAGATCCCGCTGCTGCTGATCACCGCGATGCTGGTCGGCGGTCTCTACGCCAGCATCGCCGGCCTGCTGAAGGTCTACCGCGGCGTCAGCGAGGTCATCTCGACCATCATGCTGAACGCCATCGCGATCGCGATCGTCGGTCTGCTGCTCGTCCCCGGAATCTTCGCGCCGGAGAAGGGCACCACCAGCAACTCGATCCAGACCGACCCGCTCTCGCAGTCCAGCCACTTCTTCGCGTTCGACACGGCCGGCGGCCCGCTCTGGGGCTTCATCTTCATCGCCGCCCTGGTCGGCGTGGTCTTCCAGTTCACCCTGACCCGCACCCGCTTCGGCTTCGACCTGCGCGCCACCGGCCGCTCCGAGTCCGCCGCCACCGCGTCCGGGGTGAACGTCAAGCGCATGGTCGTCATCTCGATGGCGGTCTCCGGTGCGATCGCCGGTCTGATCGGGATGCCCGAGCTGCTGCAGAACTCGTACTACTTCGGCCAGAGCTTCCAGCCCGGCCTGGGCTTCCTCGGCATCTCGGTCGCCCTGCTCGGCCGGAACAGCCCGATCGGCATGGCCTTCGCGGCGCTGCTGTTCGCCTTCCTCGACTCCACCGGCTCGCAGCTGCCGCTGCCGAAGAACGGCAGCTTCCCGTTCGAGATCGTCGATGTCATGAAGGGCACCATCGTCATCTGCGTCGTCGTCGCGTACGAGCTGGTGCGCCGCTACGGACTCAAGCGCCAGCAGCAGAAGGTCGGCGCCGAGCTCGCCGCCCTGGCCGCGGCCAACGTGAAGAAGGAGGTGTCGGCATGAGTACGGCCACCGCCGCCCGTGCGAAGGCGCCGGGCGCTCCCGCAAAGAAGCGCAAGCTGTCCTGGCCGGTGGTGCTGCTGCTGATCGCAGGCGCCCTGGTGCTCTTCTCCGCCGTGGGCCTGGCCACCGGCAACCACTCGCTGACCTCCTCCGGGCAGGTCACCGCCGCGCTGAGCGCGGCCGTGCCGATCGGCATGGCCGGTCTGGGCGGTCTCTGGTCCGAGCGGGCCGGCGTCGTCAACATCGGCCTGGAAGGCATGATGGTCGCCGGCACCTTCTGCGGTGCCTGGGGCGGCTACCTGGTCAACCCGTGGTTCGGCCTGGTGGCCGGCGCGCTCGGCGGCGCGCTCGGCGGTCTGCTGCACGCGGTCGTCACGGTGACCTTCGGCGTCGACCACATCGTCTCCGGTGTCGGTATCAACCTGCTGATCCCCGGCATCTGCGCGTACGTCAACCGGATCTACTACAAGGACTACATCTCCGTCGGCGCCGGTGCGAACCAGTCCCCGCCGGCCGATCCGCTGCCGTACATCACCATCCCCGGCCTCTCCTCCTGGCTGAAGGACATCGAGAGCAACCACTGGTTCCTGGTCTCGGACGCCGCGGGCGTGCTCGGCGGTCTGGTCACCAACATCTCGGTGGTCGTGCTGCTGGCCGGCGCGCTGATCGTGGTCAGCTACTTCGCGCTCTGGCGCACCGTGTTCGGCCTGCGCCTGCGCTCCTGCGGCGAGAACCCGACCGCGGCCGAGTCGCTGGGTGTCAACGTCTACAAGTACAAGTACCTCGCGGTCATCGCCTCCGGCGCCTTCGCCGGCCTCGGCGGTGCGTACCTCTCGCTGGTCGCGGCGCACTTCTACAAGGACGGCCAGACCCTCGGCCGGGGCTTCATCGGCCTCGCGGCGATGATCTTCGGCAACTGGATGCCGGGCGGCCTCGCCATCGGCGCCGGCCTGTTCGGCTTCACCGACAGCCTCCAGCTGCGTGACCCGGAGTCGGTGCACGTGCTGATCCTGACGGTCTCCATCGCGATGGCCCTGCTTGCCCTCTGGCACCTGTACCGCCGCAAGTTCCCGGCCGCGCTGATCACCTTCGTGGTCGCCGGCGGCCTGGCCGCCTGGTACGCCACCACCGACGAGGTGCAGCGCCCGCTGATCGTGGCCACGCCGTACGTGATCACCCTGGTGGTGCTCTCGCTGGCCTCGCAGCGGCTGCGGCCGCCGAAGGCCGACGGCCAGATCTACCGCAAGGGCCAGGGCAAGTGACGGCGCCCGCGGTCGACTGGGAGCTGCTGCGCGAGGCCGCGCGTGAGGCGATGACGCACGCGTACGCCCCGTACAGCCGCTTCCCGGTCGGCGCGGCCGCCCTGGTGGACGACGGGCGGCTGGTCACCGGCTGCAACGTCGAGAACGCCTCGTACGGGCTCGCGCTCTGCGCCGAGTGCGGACTGGTCTCCACCCTGCACGCCACCGGCGGCGGCCGGCTGACCGCGTTCACCTGTGTGGACGGCGCCGGGCGGCTGCTGATGCCGTGCGGGCGCTGCCGCCAGCTGCTGTACGAGCACGGCGGACCGGAGCTGCTGATCGACCTGCCGTCCGGCGTGAAGCCGATGAGTGAGGTCCTGCCCGACGCGTTCGGGCCGGAGCGGCTCTAGCCCCGCTATTTGTTACGCGCGTAGAGTGTCGCGAGTGGGCCGTGACCGGGCCGGCTCGCGACACTCTTCGCTTTTCCGACACCCCTCTTGGCTTTCGAAACCCCTCTTGGAGCAGCCATGGACGCCATCTCCGTCATCAGGACCAAGCGCGATCGCGGAGAGCTGAGCGACGCTCAGATCGACTGGGTCATCGACGCCTACACCCGAGGCGAGGTCGCCGACGAGCAGATGTCCGCCCTGGCCATGGCGATCCTGCTGAACGGCATGAACCCGCACGAGATCAGCCGCTGGACCGACGCGATGATCCGCTCCGGGGTGCGGATGGACTTCTCCTCGCTGCCGCTGCCCACCAGCGACAAGCACTCCACCGGTGGCGTCGGCGACAAGATCACCCTGCCGCTCGCCCCGCTGGTCGCCGCGTGCGGCGCCGCCGTCCCGCAGCTCTCCGGCCGCGGCCTGGGCCACACCGGCGGCACCCTCGACAAGCTGGAGTCCATCCCCGGCTGGCGCGCCCTGCTCTCCAACGAGGAGATGCTCGACGTGCTGGGCTCGACCGGCGCGGTGATCTGCGCGGCCGGCGACGGCCTGGCCCCCGCCGACAAGAAGCTGTACGCGCTGCGCGACGTGACCGGCACGGTCGAGGCGATCCCGCTGATCGCCTCCTCGATCATGTCGAAGAAGATCGCCGAGGGCACCGGCGCCCTGGTGCTGGACGTCAAGGTCGGCTCCGGCGCCTTCATGAAGAACCTGGCGGACGCCCGGGAGCTGGCCCGCACCATGGTCGGCCTTGGCACCGCGGCCGGGGTCAACACCGTCGCCCTGCTCACCGACATGTCCACCCCGCTCGGCCTCACCGCGGGCAACGCGCTGGAGGTCCGCGAGTCGCTGGAGGTGCTGGCCGGCGGCGGCCCGGCGGACGTCGTCGAGCTGACCCTCGCCCTGGCCCGCGAGATGCTGGCCGCGGCCGGCGTGCACGGCAAGGACCCGGCCGACGCGCTGCGCGACGGCTCCGCGATGGACCACTGGCGCCGCATGATCACCGCCCAGGGCGGCGACGTCGACGCCCCGCTGCCGGTCGCCCGCGAGCAGCACGTCATCCCGGCCCCCGCCTCCGGTGTGCTCACCGCGCTGGACGCCTACGCGGTGGGCGTCTGCGCCTGGCGCCTCGGCGCCGGCCGGGCCCGCAAGGAGGACCCGGTCCAGGCGGGCGCCGGTGTGGAGCTGCACGCCAAGCCCGGCGACACCGTGGTGGCGGGCCGGCCGCTGCTGACCCTGCACACCGACACCCCCGAGCGCTACGACTACGCGATCGAGGCGCTGGCCGGCGGCATCGAGGTCGCCCCGGCGGGGACGGCCTTCACCCCGAACCCGATCGTGCTGGACCGCATCGCCTGACCCGGCCCGCTGCCGCGCCGCGCCCGTACCCCCGTGGTACGGGCGCGGCGCGTTCCGGGCGGCCCGGACTCAGCCGGCCGCGGCGAGGACGATCCCCAGGAACTCCTCGGGGGCCTCGCGGACGAGGTCGTGGCCGACCGGCAGGGTGTGCACCGCCCAGGCGGGGTCCTTGCGCAGACGTTCGTACGTCGGCAGGAACGGGGTGTCCTCGAAGCGCTCGGCGTGGATGTACGTCCGGCGGGCCACGCCCTCCCCGGCACCGGTCAGCCGCACCGGCTGGAGCAGTGTCGCCAGCGGGTGCGCGGTGGCCCGCGGGTCCAGTCCGGGGTGCAGGCCGACCATGGTGTACCCGTCGCCGCCGGCCGCGGTGCCGCGCAGGTACCGTTCCTTCCAGACGTCGTCGACGATGCCGTACGCCGACTCGCCGTCGCGCGGTACGAAGGCGTCCGCGTACACCAGCGCGGCGATCCGTTCCGGCGCCCGGTCGGCGACCGCCGAGGCGACCATGCCGCCGTAGCTGTGCGCGACCAGGACCGCGTCGGTGATCCGCTCCGCCTCCAGCAGCCCGAGCACCTCCCCGCTGTGGGTGTCCAGATTGACGCCCCCGCCGTTCAGCGGGCCGCGCTCGGCGACCCCGCTCAGCGTGACCGGGTACACCTCGTGCCCGGCCGCCCGCAGCCCCTCGGTCAGCGGCCGGTACCACCAACCGCCGTGCAGCGCGCCGGGGATGAGAACGAAGGTGGCCATGGCGGGTTCCTCTGGTCGTTCGGGCGGGACGAGAGGAAACTACGGCGGATACCTGACACCTTGCGTCAGGTATCCGCCGGGGTGTGCCCGCCGCGAGCGACTGTCACGGCCGGTTGAAGATGTCGTGGGTGCCGACCCGGCGCTCGATCTCCTCCAGGTCCAGCCCGGCCTCGTCCGCCAGGGACCGGAGGAACTCCTCGCCGTCCTGGAAGACCTCGCCGCGTTCGCCCCGGGCGACGGCCCCGTCGGCCTCCTGCTCCCCGGCCTGCCGGCCGGGGCTCCAGAACCACGCCTGGTCGTCCGGGACGACCGAGGCCGGGGTCAGAACGATCCGGCCGCCCTCCACCGTGACGACCAACTGGTCACCCTCCTGGAGATCGAGTTGCTCCCTTGTCTCCTGCGGGATGGTGACGACCCCCCTCTTCCGGACGGGAGCGGACACCAGGTGGGGGCGACGGCGGCGCTTGAGATCGGCCATACCGAATGTCTACCGGGCGGAAAGTCTTCCCGGCAGCCCGTCGGGCGCGCGGCGGGCGGTGTGCGCCTGGCGGGTGGCGTAGAGGGTGACGGCGGCGGCGAGGGCCATCGCGGTGAGGCCGACGGCGGCGGCGCCGGGCCAGCCGGTGGAGTGGTAGGCGTCGGCGCCGATCGTGCCGCCGACGCTGTTGCCCAGGTAGTAGGCGATCAGGTAGAGCGCGGAGGCCTGGGCGCGGCCCTCGGTGGCGGTGCGGCCGACGGCGGAGGAGGCGGTCGCATGGCCCGCGAAGAAGCCGGCGGTGATCAGGACCAGGCCGAGCAGGGCGCAGAGCAGCGAGCCGGCCAGCGAGAGCAGCAGCCCGGCGGCGGTCACGCCGATCGACACGTACAGCGCACCGCGCCGGCCGAGCCGGCCGGAGAGCCGGCCGGCGGCGGCCGAGGTGCCGGTGCCGACCAGGTAGACCACGAAGATCGACGCGGCCACCGACTCCGGCAGCTGGAACGGCGCGGAGATCAGCCGGTAGCCGACGGTGTTGTAGACCGCGCCGAAGACGGCCATGAACAGCAGCCCGAGCGCGTACAGCCGCACCAGCAGCGGGTTGCGCAGGTGCCGTCCGACGGTGCGGGCCAGCGCGCGGGCGTCCACCGGGGCCGGGGTGAAGTACCGGGCGGCGGGGATCAGCAGCCGGAAGGCCAGCGCGGCCAGCAGCGCGAGGGCGGCGGAGGCGGCCAGGCCCCAGCGCCAGCCGAAGCCGGCGGCCGTCCAGCCGGAGAGCAGCCGGCCGCCCATGCCGCCGATGCTGTTGCCGGCCACGTACAGACCCATCGCGGAGGCCAGCGCGCTGGGGTGGACCTCCTCCGCGAGGTACGCCATCGCGGTGGCCGGCAGCCCGGCGAGCGCGGCGCCCTGGAGGACCCGCAGCACGACCAGGGTGGTGAGGTCCGGCGCGAACGGCAGGGCCAGCGCCAGTGCGGAGGCGGCGAGGGTGGAGGCCGTCATCACGGCGGTGCGCCCGTACCGGTCGGACAGCGCGCTGGCCGGCAGCAGGGCGAGGGCGAGGCCGAGGGTGGCGGCGGAGGCCGTCCAGCTCGCCTGGCCGGGCGTGATGTCGAGGTCGGCCGAGAGGACCGGCAGCAGGCCCTGGGTGGAGTAGAGCAGGACGAAGGTCGCGACCCCGGCGGCGAACAGGGCGAGGTTGGCGCGGCGGAAGGCGCGCTGGCCGGGGCGGTGGCGGTCGTCGGCCGCGGTGGCGGGGGACGGCGTGGTGAGGGCATCCGGCGTGGCCACGGATGCCCCGGTATCGGAGGGCTGCATACCGTCGAACCTAGGCCTGTGCCGTTGATGCGTCCAATGCATGAACCGCCGATAATCAATGCGTTCAGGTATGAGCCGAGGTGGCGGCGGTCGGAGTGGAGGAAGAGTGACGGACGGCACGGACCGTACGGAGGGCGGCGAGCCGCCGCACCGGCTCGCCGAGCTGGGGCCGGAGCTGCCGGCCGTCCAACTGGCGCCCCGGCTGGCCCAGTTCGCGGCGGTGGCCCGGTTGGAGCACGTCACGCAGGCGGCCGCGCTGCTGGGGATGCCGCAGCCGACGCTGTCGCGGGCGGTGGCCCGGCTGGAGGAGGAGCTGGGCGTCGACCTGCTGGCCCGTCAGGGCCGCACCGTCCGGCTGACCAGGGCCGGGCGGTTGCTGCTGGCCTCGGTGGAGCGGGCGCTGGCGGAGGTCGAGCGCGGCGCCGAGGCGGCCCGCGCCGAGGCGGACCCGGCGGCCGGGCGGGTGGCGTTCGGCTTTCTGCACACCATGGGGACGGACGCGGTGCCGGCGCTGCTGCGCGGGTTCCGGGCGGCCCACCCGCAGGTGCGGTTCCAGCTGGTGCAGGACTACGTCGGCGCGATGCTGGAGCGGCTGCGGGCCGGGGAGCTGGACCTCTGTCTGGTCGCGCCGCTGCCGGACGACCCGGCGCTGGTCACCCGCCCGCTGGACGAGCAGCGGCTGCACCTGGTCGTCCCGGCCGACCACCGGCTGGCCGGGCGGCGCCGGATCCGGCTGGCCGAGGTGGCCGAGGAGCCGTTCGTCGGGCTGGAGCGCGGGTACGGGCTGCGCGCGATCACGGACGGGTTCTGCGCGGAGGCCGGGTTCGTGCCGCGGATCGCGTTCGAGGGGGAGGAGGCGGAGACGCTCCGCGGGCTGGTCGCGGCCGGGCTCGGGGTGGCGCTGCTGCCGCCCGCGCTGGTGCCCCGGCCCGGGGTGGTGGAGCTGGAGGTGACGGCGCCGCGCACCCGGCGGGCGATCGGTCTGGCCTGGGCGGCGGGCCGGCCGCTCACCCCGCCGGTGGCGGCGTTCCGGGACTTCGTGCTGTCGCGGCGGGGGAGGCTGTTGCAGCACGACTGAACCGGGGGTGTCCACGACGTGCCGGGGCTCGCCCCTTCGGTGGAATTCCCGGTGCGCATTGGCCGATTCGGACGTGTGGGCGGTAGTCGGTCTACGCGCGTAGGGGCTACACTCCCGCAATGGAGAAGCAGATCCCTGTCACCACCGCGGGCACTGGCCCCCGGATCCCCACCCCCGACCAGATCGCCCGCGCCCCGAAGGTGCTCCTGCACGACCACCTCGACGGCGGGCTGCGCCCGGAGACCATCGTCGAGCTGGCCGCCGCCTGCGGCTACGACGGGCTCCCGACCACCGACCCGGCCGAACTCGGCGTCTGGTTCCGCGAGGCCGCCGACTCCGGTTCGCTGGTCCGCTACCTGGAGACCTTCGCGCACACCTGCGCCGTGATGCAGACCCGCGAGGCGCTGATCAAGGTGGCCGCCGACTGCGCCGAGGACCTCGCCGCGGACGGCGTCGTCTACGCCGAGGTCCGCTACGCCCCCGAGCAGCACCTGGAGGCCGGCCTGACCCTGGACGAGGTCGTCCAGGCCGTCAACGAGGGCTTCCGACTCGGCGAGGCCAGCGCCCGCGCGGCCGGCCACCGCATCCGGGTCGGCACCCTGCTGACCGCGATGCGCCACGCCGCCCGCTCCACCGAGATCGCCGAGCTGGCCAACCGCTACCGCGACCAGGGCGTGGTCGGCTTCGACATCGCCGGTGCCGAGGCCGGCCACCCGCCGACCCGCCACCAGGCCGCCTTCGACTACCTCAAGGGCGAGAACAACCACTTCACCATCCACGCGGGCGAGGCCTTCGGCCTGCCGTCGATCTGGGAGGCCCTGCAGTGCTGCGGCGCCGACCGGCTCGGCCACGGCGTGCGGATCGTCGACGACATCACCGTGCACGAGGACGGCCGCGTCGAGCTCGGCCGGCTGGCCGCGTACGTGCGCGACAAGCGGATCCCGCTGGAGATGTGCCCGACCTCCAACCTCCAGACGGCGGCGGCGGCTTCGTACGCCGAGCACCCGATCGGGCTGCTCAGCCGGCTGAAGTTCCGGGTCACCGTCAACACCGACAACCGGCTGATGAGCGGCACCAGCATGAGCCGTGAGTTCGGGCACCTGGTGGAGGCGTTCGGCTACACGCTGGGCGACCTGGAGTGGTTCACGGTGAACGCGATGAAGTCGGCGTTCCTGCCGTTCGACGAGCGGCTGGCGATGATCAGCGACGTGATCAAGCCGGGCTACGCCGAGCTCAAGGCGGAGTGGCTGTTCAGCGTCGGCGCCTGAGCGCCGCCGACGGGTGGCCGGATGAACGCCGCACTGCGGCAAGGGTGTTGGCGTTCATCTGACTATCCACTCCGGCGGGTTAACTCCCTTTGGTCCTGGTCCGGTCCAGTCACTACGGTGTGCCAGTCACTGCTGACAGGTTGTGGCGGCGGTGAGCCGCTGTGCCCGGACGTCGGCCACCGACGAGGACCCAAGGACGAACTCATGAAGCAGGCTCTCAAGGCCGCCGGCACCGCCGTGCTCGGTATCGCCATCGCTGCGGTCGGCGCCGGCAGCGCGTCCGCCGACTCCGTCGCCGCCGGTGGCCTCGGGCTCCCCACCGGGGCGGTGACCAACCCCGCGGTGACCGGCGCCGTCGTCGACACCGCCGCCAAGCTGCCGGGCGCCGACAAGGTCGCCGGCACCCTCGGGACCCTCGCCCCGACCGCCGGCCAGGCCCTGCCGGCCGCCGCCCCGCTCTCCGGCGTCACCGACCGCGCCGCCGTGCCCAGCATCCCGGGCCTCGACAAGACCCCGCTCGGCGGGCTGGCCCAGACCCTCCCGCTGCCGGGCCTGACCGGCTGACCCAGCGCCGGCACCACGACGGGCCGTCCGCCCCGGAGACCCCGGGTGCGGGCGGCCCGTCGGCTGCTCGCGGCGTGCCCCTGCGGTGCGGGGCTCGTGACTCACGGCTCCTGGGGGAGGAGCACCCAGAGCGCCAGGTAGATCAGGAACTGCGGCCCGGGCAGCAGGCAGGAGGCCAGGAAGATCAGTCGGACGGTCCACGGCGTCAGGCCGAAGCGCTCGGCGATCCCGGCGCAGACGCCGGCGATGACGCGGTTGTGGCGGGGGCGGGCGAGGCGGCTCATGGCGTGCTCCGTGGTGTCGCGCCCGGTGCCGGCCTCTCCGGTGGGCGTATCTCCATGCTCCGTCGCGCCGGTCGCCGAAGCCTCACCCCGCAAGCCGATCCGGGCGCGGGGCGTCTCGTCGAGGAGGCGTAGCGGCGTCTCGGGGTTCCCCTCGGGGTCGCCCCGGAGGGCGGGCGTGACCGGACCGCGGCCGGCCCGCCCCGGGCGGTTCGGGAGCGGGCCGGCCTCGGTCGGGAACGGTCGGGAGCGGGAAGTCCGCCGGGACGACGTCCCGCTCCCGGGATCAGGGCCTGCCCTTGGAGACGAAGACGGTGACGGTGGCGTCCGGGGGGAGGAGGGCGCCGGCGGCGGGCTGGGTGTTGATGACGCTGCCGGCGGGGACCTTCCAGTCGGTGAAGAGGTGGGTCTCGACCCGGAGTCCGGCCGCGGCGAGGGCCTGCTCGGCGGAGGCCTGGGAGCGACCCACGACGTCGGGGACGGTGATCCGGGCCGCGTCGGGCGAAGGGGTGGGCCCTGGCGAGGGCTCTCCGTAGCCGGGGGAGGAGACGGGCGAGGGGGTGCCGGAGCCGAGGGAGGGGGACGGGGTGCCCGAACCGACCGGTGGCGAGACGGGGGCGGCCGGGGTGAGCGGCGTCCGGGGCCCGGACGGCGGGCTCTGGAGAAGGAACGCGCCGGTGGCGACGACGGCGACGGCCGCCGCCGAGGCCGCGGTGGCGAGGAGGCCGCGTCGGCGGCGGGTGCGGCGGAGGATGGCGGGGGCGTCGAAGGCGGGGGCGGGCGCGGAGTCGGCGTAGCTGTTCATGGCCTGGCGGAGGGCCCTTCCGAGATGGGGGTCGAGGGTGGGGTCGTGGTCGGTCGTCATCACGCACCTTCGTGGGCGGGGAGGGCGGCGGTGCGGAGTCTGGCCAGCCCGCGGGCGAGTTGGGAGCGGACGGTGCCGGGCGAGATGTTCAGGACGTCGGCGATCTGACGGTCGTCCAGGTCGTGCAGATAGGAGAGGACGACGACGCTGCGCATGCCGATCGGGAGGGCGTGCAGGGCCCGGACGAGTTCGTCGCGCAGTTCGACCGTGCGGTAGGCGTCGCCCGGGGCGGGGAGGTCCTCGGGGACCGCCTCGGTGCGGACGCCCGCCCGGCTCAGCCTGCGCCAGCGGTCGTTGGCGAGGTTGACGACGATCCGACGGACGTACGCCTCCGGGGAGTCGGCGACCGCGACGCGCTTCCAGTGCCGGCAGGCCTTCTCCAGGGCCTCCTGGAGCAGGTCCTCGGCGAGCTCGCGGTTGCCGGTCAGGAGGTAGGCCGTCCGGAACAGGGCGCCGGAGCGCTGCTGCACGAACGCGGCGAAGTCGATCGGCGGGGTGCCGCGAGCGCCGGAGCGCCGGCCGAGCCTCACCTTCGGCCGCCCGCCGGGTTGCTGCTGCTCATGTGCTGGTCCGTCTCCTCGGTGTGGGTGTCTGCCTTCCTGACGGCGGCCGGGGCCGGTTCGCTGCACGGGCCATGCGGAAGTGGCGGGGGTCACACCGAGGGAGTCGCGTGCTGCGCGGTCGGGGCCGGCACGACGGGCGGCAGGGCGGTGCCGGCCTGCCTCGCCAGGCGGCAGCCGGACCCAGGCGCCCGCCCGGCCGGTTGCCGATCATCAGACCACCATTCCACTAGATAACTAGTGGAATGGTGGTTATCATCAATCCTGCCTGCCAGGAGGCGGCTTGATGGGCAGTCACAGCCGGGGGTGGGATTCGGCTGGACAACTAGTGAAATGGTGGATGCCATCGTTGAATACCTCATCGACCGGCGCAGCGGGCTCTCGCCGTACCTGCAGATCATCGAGCAGACCAAGCGGGCGCTGAGGCTCGGCGTGCTGCGCCCGGGCGACCAACTGCCCACCGCCCGAGAGGTGGTGGCGGCCACGGCGATCAACCCCAACACGGTGCTCAAGGCCTACCGGGAGCTCGAACGCGAGGGTCTGGTCGACAGCCGTCGGGGCGTGGGGACGTTCGTCCGGCGGACGCTTGCGAAACCGCAGGCCGCCGAGGACTCCGCCCTCCACGCCGAGCTGGCCGGATGGATTGCACGTGCCCGTGCGGCCGGTCTGGAACGCGAAGACGTCACCGCGCTGGTCGACACCGCCCTGGACCGGGCCTACCCCACCACTGTCGAGGCCTCCGAGGAGCCCGGGTGAACCACCCCGAACCTGTCCCGCACCACCGACCGGCCGGGCAGTCGCCCGCGCTGGAGACCGTCGGGCTCGGGCTCAAGTACCGCAGATCCTGGGCCCTGCGCGGCTGCGAGTTCCGGCTCCCGGCCGGCCGGATCTCCGCCCTGGTCGGCCCGAACGGCGCGGGCAAGAGCACGCTGATGGCGGTCGCCGCAGGTCTGCTGGCGCCGACGGAGGGCTCCGTCGCGGTCTTCGGCGGCGGCCCGCGCGAGCCCGGGACCATCCGGCGCACCGCGTACCTCCGGCAGGACAAGCCCCTCTACCCGAGGCTGACCGTCGCCGAGGCGCTGCGGGCGGGCCGGGAGCTCAACCCGGGCTGGAGCCAGGAGACCGCGGAGCGGATCGTGCGCCACGGGGGCCTCCCACCGGACGCCAGGGTGGGCACCCTCACCGCCGGCCAGCGGACCAGGGTCGCCCTCGCGCTCGTCCTGGGCAAGCGGCCGGACCTGCTGATGCTCGACGAACCGCTCGCCGACGTCGATCCCGTGGCCCGCCAGGAGCTCACCGGCATCCTGATGGCCGAGGCGGCCGAGCACGGCACCACCATCCTGATCTCCTCCCACGTCCTCGCCGAACTGAACGGGGTGTGCGATCACGTCACCGTGCTCCAGGACGGGCGGATCAGGGTCACCGGCGACGTCGAGGACCTGCTGGACAGCCACCGTCTCGCCGTCGGCGTCGACGAGGGCGACGGTCTGCCGGCCGACCTGGCCCGGCACGACATCGTGGAACTGCGCCGGACCGGGCGGCAGGCGACCGCGCTGCTGAAGCCCGCCGGCCCCGTGGACCCCCGGTGGGACGTCAGCCGGCCGGGCCTGGAGGACATCCTGATCGGCTATCTGCGTACCCCGGCGCCCGGCGCCCCGGCCGCATCCGTGCCCGGGCCCGTCGCCGGCCCGGCCGCAGTACGCGAGGTGAGT
Source organism: Kitasatospora sp. NPDC087315 (assembly GCF_044744345.1). NCBI lineage: Bacteria > Bacillati > Actinomycetota > Actinomycetes > Kitasatosporales > Streptomycetaceae > Kitasatospora > Kitasatospora sp. NPDC087315. The sequence continues at coordinate 292,947 of NZ_JBIUYD010000003.1, forward strand.
GCGCGATGAGTACGACCGACCTGGCATCCCCGCCGCCGTCCCTGTCTCCGCCGCCGCCGGCCGCCGGGCGGAGGATCCTGCGCGGCACCGTCTGGCTGAGCGTCCGCCAGGAGCGCACCCCGCTCCTCGTGTGCGGCGTCGTGCTGCTGGCGGTCTGCGCCTGGCTGCTCTTCCTCGGTACGCGGATCGGCGACTACGTCGACACCCAGCACATCCAGAACTGCAACGTCGTCCACTTCCCGGCCGAGTGCGAGCAGGTCACCTCCCGGGCCATCGAACTCGACACCCGGTGGCTGACCTGGGTGCTGATCACCGGCTGGTTCCTGGTGGCCCTGCCGCCCGCGCTCGGTCTCTTCGTCGCGGCGCCCCTGCTGGCACGGGAGTTCGAGAGCGGGACGTACGGCCTCGCCTGGACCCAGTCCGTGTCACGGCAGCGGTGGCTGGCGGCTCGCCTGGGTGTCCCGCTGGTCGCGACCCTGGTGGGATCGTGCCTGCTCGCCGTGGTCTCCACCTGGTGGGTCGGCCAGATCCAGGGGCGCTTCGCCGTGCCCGGCTACTACCACTGGTTCACCTGGCTGAGCCGGGCGACCTCGGGCCCCTCCGTGGTCGGGTTCAGCCTGCTCGGAGTCGCGCTGGGAGCCGCGGTCGGCCTGGTCGTGCGGCGGGTGGTCGCCTCGATCGTCGTCACGGCCGCCCTCACCGCCGTCGTGCGGGTGGCGGTGGACGCGTCCCGCTACCTCCTGACGCCGGCGCGCGAGGCGGTGGCCGACATCCGGATGGCCGCGCTGCCGGCCGATCATCAGCTCGTCTTCTCCAGCAGTCATCTGCCGACCAGTACGCCGATCGAATCGGACATCGTGGAGAACGGCCTGCTCACCTCGGACGGTCAGCGGATCCCGCTGCCCGGCGACTGGCTCTCGCGGATGCCGGACGGCACCGGGGTGTGCCCGACCGACGAGTGCTCGGCGCATCAGGACACCATCGTCCAGGCCTACGCCACCTACCACCCGCCGGCCGCCGAATGGGCGATGCACTGGACCCAGACCGGTGTCTGTCTCGCCGTCACCGCCCTGCTGGTCCTCTTCTGCGCGTTCTGGATCCGCCGCGTGCGCTGAACGGTGCCGGGGCCCACGCGCCCCGGTGGCCCGTCCGTTCCGCCGGCCGGCGGAACGGACGGGCCGGGCGGCCGCGTCAGCCGGCCTGGTGCGGCTGCGACTTTTGCGGCCGGCGTGGATCGGCTGCGGGACTAATGCTCTGCAGGTCGTGCAGGTGTTCGGATATGATGCCGCGATCGCTGGGGTTGGGGGGCGAAAGAACGGTACGGGCAAGGCCCGCAGCGGCCCTCATGCCCGTGTACCGCCTTCTGCCGGGCCAGGCCCGCATCCTTCCGTGAGGTTCCAATGCGCACTCAGCACCGCAGAGTCCTCGTCCTCGCCGCCGCGGCCGCCCTGGTCTCCGGTACGGTCCTGGCTTCGGCCCCGGGGGCGTCCGCACTCCCGCTCTCCGTCCAGTCCGGCCAGTCCACTCAGGACACCCAGGACACCCAGGGCCGGAACGGGCCGGTGACGATCGGGCTGGCCGGCGTCCCCGGCAGTGTCACCGCCGGGGCGGCGCCGGTCGAGTTCACCGCCACCCTCACGAACTCCGCCGACCACGAGGTCACCGCCGACACCGGGTTCACCATCGCGGACGGCAACTCGGGGATCAAGGAGACCCAGCTCAGGCTGGAGTACCAGGTGCCCGGCAGCACGCAGTGGAAGAGCGCCCCGTCCCGCGCCGGTGCCGGTGCCGGAGCCTCGTGGGAGCTCGACACGTCCGCCGGCCGGCTGCACCTGCCGGCGGGCGCCTCGCTCACCTACCGGCTGCGCCTCGCCGTCACCGCCGACGCCAACGGCGGCCGGGCGTCGGCCCTCTTCCAGGCCGTGGTCCTGGATCCCACCCTGCCCCCGGAGCAGCGGGTGTTCTACGCCGCCAGCCCCTTCGGCAACGACTTCACCATCGTTCCGGCCGGCGGTCCGACCACCCCACCCGCACCCGCGCTGCCGGACCTCGGCGTCGACGGGCTGCCCGCCGCCTTCACCGCCGGTGGCGACGCGAAGCCGTTCAGGCTGACGATCGCCAACCACAGCGGCAGGGACATCCGGTTCTACCCCGAGGTCACCTTCCAGGGGCGGAACACGCTCACCAGCGAGCTGGTCCACCTCGACTTCCAGACGCCCGAGGGCGTCTGGCTGCCCGCCACCGGCTACGCGCAGCAGGAGCCGGGCCAATTGCAGCTGATGCTCCGGGCGGACAGCAAGGAGAGCACCATCATCAACCTGCACGACGGTGAGGCCCGCACGGTCAACGTCCGGCTGTCCTTCACCGCGGCCGCCCCGGTCGGTACCGGATCGGTGCTGTTCACGGGTTCCAGCCTCCCGCTCACCCCGGGCGGGAAGGAGATCCGGGCGGCCGGCCCGGCGGCCGGCTTCGCCGTCGTCGCTCCGGGCGGGGCCGGTACGCCGTCGGGCCCGCCGTCGCCGGAGGCTCCGTCCACCCGGGCCACCGGCCCGGCCGCGAGCGGTCCGGCGGACTCGGCGTCGCCGTCCACCGCCCGGGTCGTCCCGGTCTCGCAGGCCACCGGCCAGGCGCCCGGTCAGACGTCCGGCCAGGCGTCCGGCCAGGAACCGGTCCGGCCGGCGGCCCCGGGGCCGGCTCCGGTGCCGGCCCCGACCAGCACGCTGGCGTCCACCGGCGGCGGTTCCGACACCGGGCCGATGGCGATCGGTGGCGCCGCCGCGATCGTCCTGGGCCTGGGCACCATTGCCGTCACCCTGCACCGGCGCCGGGGCGCGCGGCCGTCCGGACGCTGACGGTCCCGGCATCGTCGGCCGGAGGTACTGTCGGCGGTGCCGGGGCGGCCCGGCCGGGGTCGCGGCGGTCGCCCGTGCACCGAGGCGACGACGGGCGGCGGGCCCGGACGGGGTGGAGCGGATGACCGGGTACGAGGTCCTGCGGGTGTTCTGCGGACCGGGCGGCGAGCACGGGAACCAACTCGGGGTGGTCCGGGACGGCGGTGCGGTGCCGGACGTGGCCGCCCGGCAGGCGTTCGCCCGTGAACTGGGCTTCAGCGAGACGGTGTTCGTCGACGACCCGGAGCGTGGCGTCATCGACATCTACACGCCCACGCTCCGCCTCCCGTTCGCCGGCCACCCCTGCGTGGGCGCCGCCTGGCTGCTCGGCGTGGACCGGCTGGTCACCCCCGCCGGGGTGGTGGCCGTCCGGCGGGACGGCGGGTTCACCCGGATCGGGGCCCGCGCCGCGTGGGCGCCGCCGCGCACGCTGCGGCAGTACGCCTCGGCGGCCGAGGTGGACGCCCTGGAGGTGCCGCCGCCCGGCGAGTGGATCTACGCCTGGGCCTGGCAGGACGAACCGGCGGGCCGGGTGCGGGCGCGGGCCTTCCCGGGCCGGGGCGACGGCATCGACGAGGACGAGGCGACGGGCGCCGCCGCCCTCCTCCTCACCGCGGGTCTCGACCGGGACCTGGTGATCACCCAGGGCCGGGGCTCGCAGCTGGTCACGGCGGTCCGGCCCGGCGGCCTGGTCGAGGTCGGCGGCCGGGTCCGGCGGCGGGAATTGTCAGACAAGCCTTAAGGGCCCTCGGCGAAGACGCCTCGGCCGCGCCGCCTCAGTCGAGGCGGCGCGCCGACTCCGCGTACACCGGTGCCACGGCCGGCGCCACGACTGCCGTGGGAACCGGGACCGGCAGGGTGACCGCCCGGGCCGCGCGGGGCCGGTGCCGGGCCCGCAGCAGAAGCGAGCGCGCGGCGGGCACCAGGGCCAGGTGGGTGGCGGCGACGCCGACGATCGCGAACAGGATGTGGTCGACGTCGAGGACGTGCCCCGGGGTCCAGGAGGAGAGGAACTCCAGCGCGGTGGCCAGCAGCGCGGAGGCGCCGGTGGTGCGGAGGAAGGACGGGACCCAGCGGGCCCGGACGCGGCCGCCGGCCAGCGGGAGGAGGACGCCCAGCGGGGCCAGCAGGAGCAGTTCGCCGAGCACCTGCCCGGCGGAGGAGAAGCGGAGCGAGGCCAGCGGCGTCAGGTTGGCGTCGTAGACCCAGGCCACCGGCAGGGGTCTCAGCAACAGCCAGCCGACCAGGGTCAGGTGGAGGGTGAGGCCGAGGAGGCCCGCCAGCTGGAGGGGACGGTGGACGGCCGCCGCCGGCCCGGTCTCGGTCCGCACGCCGGAACGCTCGTCGCGTGTCCTGGTGCCATCTCGCTGCACGCGGGGAAGGACGTGACCCGGTGGCACGGCGGTTCCCGGGTCCACTGTGATCCTCTCGGCGCTCCCCAGGGCCGGGGACGCGCCGGGCGGATCACCGGCAGGGTGCGGACGTGGGCGCCGACGGCGTGGGCAGCGCGCTGAACACGTTGTCGGACGGCGGCAGCACCGGTGAGGCCGTCGCGGACGTCGGCGACGGGCTCACGCCCGGCTTCGCCGCGGTGCGCGGCGGTACCACCGTCGGGCCGGCCGGCGAGGGCGTGGCCAGGGCGGTCGGTATGTGCGGCGTGGTCGGGCAGGCGGTACGGCTGGCGGGGGCGCCCGCGTCCACCGGGACGGCGGTCGGGCGGATGCCGCAGCCGGCGGCGAGGGCGGCCAGGAAGAGCACGCCCACGGCGCGGCGGAGGGCCGGCCGGGAGACCGGGGTGGTCAGGGCGGTCAGGGCGGTCACGTGGCACTCTCCTCGGCGGCGGCCGGTGGCGTGGGCGGCTGGGTCAGCGGCAGCGTCAGGGTGAAGACCGCCCCGGCCTCCCCGTTGGCCGCCGTGATCGTCCCCCCGTGGATCTGCGCGTTGGCCATCGCGATCGACAGGCCCAGCCCGCTGCCCTCCGAACGCGCCCGCCCCTTGTCCGCCTTGTAGAAGCGGTCGAAGACGTGCGGCAGCACGTCCTCCGGGATCCCCGGGCCGCTGTCGGACACCTCGACGACCACCGCGCCGTCCGCCTCCCGCACCTTGACCCGCACCGGCGAGCCGCCGTGCTTGAGCGCGTTGCCGATCAGGTTGGCGAAGACGACGTCCAGCCGGCGCGGGTCCACCACGGCCAGGACGCCGCGCGGGGCGTCCAGTTCGACCGCGTCGTACCAGGCCCGGCCGTCGATGCAGGACATGATCAGGTCGGCGATGTCGACCTCGTCGGCGACCAGCTTCGCCGTACCGGCGTCGAAGCGGGTCACCTCCATCAGGTTCTCCACCAGGTCGGAGAGCCGGCGGGTCTCGCTGACCACCAGCCGGACGGCCGGTTCGATCATCGGGTCCAGCGACTCGGCCTCGTCCTCCAGGATGTCCGTCACGGCCGTCATCGCCGTCAGCGGGGTGCGCAGCTCGTGCGACATGTCGGCGACGAACCGCCGGCTCTGCGCCTCGCGCGCGCTCAGCTCCTCGACCTGCTCGTGCAGGGACGCGGCGGTGCGGTTGAAGGTCCGGGCCAGATCGGCCAGTTCGTCCGAGCCCTCGACCTCCAGCCGGGTGTCCAGGTGGCCCTCACCGAGCCGCCGGGCCGCCTCGCCGAGCCGCTTGACCGGCCGCAGCACGGTCGCGGACGCCGCCTGGGCGAGCAGGGCCGAGCCGATCAGGGCGAGCAGGGTGGCGATGGCGAGCGACCAGCCGAGGGTGTTGAGATCGGCCCGTTCGTTCTCCAGCGACTTGAACATGTACGCGGTCGGGCCGGTCGGCACCACCTTGGTGCCGCCGATCAGGAACGGCCGGCCGTCCAGGTTCTGGCGCTGCCAGTAGAGGTGGTAGGCGTACGGGTTGCTGTCGGTGACCTGGCGCAGGCGGCCGACGGTGTCCTGCAGGTTGCCCGGGACCTCGGCGAGCGTGTAGCGCCCGGGGGAGGAGGAGGCGACGCAGCCGGGGCGGGCCGGGTCGGCGACGACCACGTCGTAGCTGAGGCCGGAGCTGGCGACGGTGTTGGCGAGCTGGGTCAGGTCCGCGCAGGTGGCGTTCAGCGGCAGGTCGGAGACGTTGCGGCTGAGCGAGACCCGGAAGTCGTTGAGCGCGGTGTCCTGGGCGCGCTTGAGCACCGCGTCACGGTTCAGCCAGTACGCGATGCCGGAGGCCGAGACGGCGGTGAGCAGCGCGACCGCGGCGAACACCGCGATCAGCCGCACCCGCAGGGAGCGCAGCCGTCGCCACGGGCCCGAGGAGAACCGTCGGGTCGTCGTCTGATGGTCAGTCACGTGAGCCTGTCGTCGTACGGGTGTCAGGAGCGGCGGGGGTCAGGAGCGCGGGGGTCAGGCCGGCGGGTCCAGGCGGTAGCCGACCCCGCGCACCGTGCGGATCAGCGTCGGTGCCGAGGGGACGTCCTCGACCTTGGCCCGCAGCCGCTGCACGCACGCGTCCACCAGGCGGGAGTCGCCGAGGTAGTCGTGCTCCCAGACCAGCCGCAGCAACTGCTGGCGGGAGAGCGCCTGCCCGGGGCGGCGGCTGAGCTCCAGCAGCAGCCGCAGCTCGGTCGGGGTGAGCTGGAGGTCCTCGCCGTCCTTGGTGACGGTCATCGCCGCGCGGTCGATCACCACGGTGCCGTACGCGGAGGAGTCCGAGCTCTCGCGCTCGCCGCGCCGCAGCACGGCCCGGATCCGGGCGTCCAGGACGCGTGGCTGCACCGGCTTGACGACGTAGTCGTCCGCGCCGGACTCCAGGCCGACCACCACGTCGATGTCGTCGGAGCGGGCGGTGAGCAGGATGATCGGCAGCTGGTCGGTCCGCCGGATGCGGCGGCAGACCTCGAAACCGTCGATTCCGGGCAGCATCACGTCCAGCACGATCAGGTCCGGCCGCTGCTCCTTGAAGAGCCGCAGACCGTCCTCGCCGGAGGCGGCGGTGGCCACGCGGTGGCCCTGGCGGGTGAGGGCGAGTTCGAGGCCGGTGCGGATGGCGTCGTCGTCCTCGATCAGAAGGAGGAAAGGCACGGCCTCATTCTGGCTCACCCGGGGCGCCGAATCACCCCCCGGCGTCGGGCACCGGTCCGGCGGAACCGGCGGGCGCCCCGTCGGCGTCCGGTACGGCGGGAGGGCGTGCGCGGGCGAACGCCCCACCCCTGTGACACCCCTGTGACAGTCGGCGGACAGCGCCATCACAACCGGCGGGCAGGATTTTCCATGTCGCCGCAGGACAGCGGGCCAACCGGCCGGTTGAACGGCGGCAACAGGAACCGCTCGTACCGACCCAGGGGGCGCACGATGAACGCCATGCTTCAGACCCGGACCAACCCGGCTGTCCGCACCGCGCGTTCGTCAGCGACCACCCCGCGGACCCGGTACGAGGCCAGGACCGACGAGACCTCGGGTGCCGTGACCGTACGGGGATGCGCGCACAGCACCGGTGGGAACGCTGTCGTCCGCCGGGTGAGCGGCGGCGGCAGGCCGGGGGAGCTGTACGGGATCGGCCGGACGGGGAGTGCGGCCGACTCCGCCGGAACCCTCACGCTGCGGGGGATCCTCCCCGTCCGCGTCGAGGGCAAGGACGCCCCCAGGGGCGACGGGGGAAGCGGTCTGCGGAAGGTCGGCCCGGGGGAGTCGGCCGGCCGCGAGGCCGCCGGTGCGACGCTGCTGCGGTTGTCCCCCGCGGCCGGTCGCACCGCCGAGGCCGGGCAGGGAGGCGCGCAGGGGGAGCACCCGGCCGTCGCGGAGGACCACATCACGGAGTTCACCGCGTACGTGCGCGAGCGCCGCGCCTCCCTGTACGCCACGGCGTACCACCTCACCGGTGACCGCTACGAGGCCGAGGACCTGCTGCAGAGCGCGCTCTTCAGCACCTACCGGGCCTGGGGCCGGATCACCGACAAGGCCGCGGTCGGGGGCTACCTCCGCCGCACCATGACCAACCTGCACATCTCCGCCTGGCGGCGCCGCAAGGTCAACGAGTACCCGACCGAGGAGCTGCCGGAGACGGTCGGCGACACCGACGCGATGGGCGGCACCGAACTGCGGGCCGTGCTCTGGCAGGCGCTGGCGAAGCTGCCGGAGAACCAGCGGACCATGCTGGTGCTGCGGTACTACGAGGGCAAGACCGACCCGGAGATCGCCGATGTGCTCAACATCAGCGTCGGCACGGTCAAGAGCAGCATCTGGCGCGCGCTGCGCCGGCTGCGCGACGACGAGCACCTGAACAAGTCGGGCGACACCGTCCGGGCGTTCGGCGAGCTGGTCGCGTAGCGGCCGCGGCCGCGCGGACGAGGGCCTCCGCGCCCGCGGAGGAGAGAACTCCCGTCGGGGGACGGGTAAGGACGGCCACGGGCCGGTGGCGCCGGCTCGGGGGAGCGGCGCCACGGGGGGAGCCCGGCGGTTGTCCGAGGGAAGGCGGCGGGCCCGGTGCGGGGGAGACGCACCGGGCCCGCCGTTCCGTTGTGTCCGGGGCCGTTGTCGCGCGGGCGGGCCGGGCCCTACCGGGAGGGGCTGAGCTCCCGGGGCCCGGCCGCGGTGCGGATCCGGCGGGCGGCCTCCGGGCCGGCGCAGGGGTGGGCGCCCAGCCCGACCTGGCGGCCGACGATGGAGCGCTCGGCGCGCAGCAGGCGCCAGCCGCGGCGCAGCAGCACGGGCAGCGACTTGCGGCCCTCGCGGACGTCCCGGCGCAGTCGGCGCCAGGCGGTGGTGAACGCGCCGTTGCGCAGGCAGAGGGCGTCGCCGAGCAGGTCCTCGGCGGCGCAGTCGGAGGTGATCTCGGCGGCGAAGATGCCCTCGGCGATGAACGCGGGGGCGCCGGCCAGGTCCAGGACCCGGGTGGAGACCCGGCCGTTGTCCGGGATCGAGTACACCGGGACGTCGGCCCGGCCGGTCCGGTGCAGGCTGCGGATGGCGGCGACGGCCTGCTCACGGTGCCAGGCGAGCGGGGAGTCCCAGTCGACCGCGCCGTCGGGCAGCAGCGGGAGGGTGGGGTCGTCCCCGTCCTTGTAGAAGTCGTCGAGCTGAAGCACCGGCAGACCGCTGCGCCCGGCGAGCGAGGACTTCCCCGATCCGGAGGGCCCGGAGAGCAGGACCACCCGGGCGGCGGCTATCGGCACAGGGTTCAGCGGGGAGTCACTCACGGGACACCAGTCTGACGCATCCCGGCCCGATGCCGAAACCGGGCGGACGGCACCTGCTTCCGGTGCTTTCGGCTTCCGGAGCCGTCGGCGCGGTGCGGGTGCGACCAGGGCGGGCGGTGCGACCAGGGCGGGCGGTGAGAGCCGACGGGGGTGAAAGTCGACGGACCCGCGCCAGGGGGGGAGAGGCGCGGGTCCGTCCAATGACCGTCCGGGCCCTGGGGGGGAGAGGGCACTGGGGACGGCCAGTCTGTGGAGTTGTTACTCGGTGACGGGGCGGTCAGATCCCCATCGGGTGCCAGACCGTCTTCGTCTCCAGGAACGAGAGTAGCCGGTCCGTACCGGGCGTACTGGTCCAGTCCTGGGCGAACGGGTCCAGCTCCGGACGGACTACCCGCTTCAGGGTATCCGCGGCGGCCGCCTCCAGCGCCGCCGCCGCGCCGGGACCGTCGGCGGCAATGGCCCCGGTGAGGTCCAGTGCGTTGACGTCCTGGTGCGAGGCCAGGGTGGGGGCGATGTCGGTGGTGCGGCCGGAGATGATGTTGACCACACCGCCGGGGACGTCCGAGGTGGCCAGCACCTCGCCCAGTGAGAGGGCCGGCAGCGGGGCGTCGGCGGCGGCCGCGACGACCACGGTGTTGCCGGTGGCGATGGCGGGCGCGATCACCGAGACCAGGCCGAGCAGCGAGTGCCCGTACCCGGCCTGCGGGGCGACGATTCCGACCACGCCGGTCGGCTCCGGGGTGGAGAGGTTGAAGAACGGGCCGGCGACGGGGTTGGCGCCGCCCGCGATCTGGGCGACCTTGTCCGTCCAGCCCGCGTACCAGACCCAGCGGTCGATCGTGGCGTCCACCAGTGCGGCGGCCTTCTTCGGGCCGATGCCCTCGGAGAGCGCCACCTCGGCGGCGAACTGCTCGCGCCGGCCCTGGAGCATCTCGGCGACCCGGTACAGCACCTGACCGCGGTTGTACGCGGTGGTGCCGGCCCAGCCCTTGACCGCCGCGCGGGCGGCCACGACGGCGTCGCGGGCGTCCTTGCGGGTGCCGAGCGGGACGTTGGCCAGCCACTCGCCCTTCGAGTCCGTCACCTCGTACACCCGCCCGCTCTCGGAGCGCGGGAACTTCCCGCCGACGTACAGCTTGTAGGTCTTGAGGACGTCAAGACGCGTGATGGTGTCAGACATCGAGGTAGGCCTCCAGACCGTGGCGGCCACCCTCGCGGCCGTAGCCCGACTCCTTGTAGCCGCCGAACGGCGAGGTCGGGTCGAACTTGTTGAAGGTGTTGGCCCAGACCACACCGGCCCTGAGCCGGCTCGCCGTCCAGAGGATCCGCGAGCCCTTCTCCGTCCAGATGCCGGCGGAGAGGCCGTACGGGGTGTTGTTGGCCTTCTCGACCGCCTCGGCGGGGGTGCGGAAGGTCAGCACGGACAGCACCGGGCCGAAGATCTCCTCCTGGGCGATCCGGTGGGCCTGGCTGACGCCGGTGAAGACGGTCGGCTTGAACCAGAAGCCGGTGCCGGGCAGTTCGCACTCGGGCGACCAGCGCTCGGCGCCCTCGGCCTCGCCGGCGTCGGTCAGCTCGGTGATCCGGGCCAGCTGGGCGGCCGAGTTGATGGCGCCGATGTCGGTGTTCTTGTCCAGCGGGTCGCCGACCCGAAGGGTGGACATCCGGCGCTTCAGGGCGTCCAGCAGCTCGTCCTGGATCGACTCCTGGACCAGCAGGCGCGAGCCCGCGCAGCAGACGTGGCCCTGGTTGAAGAAGATGCCGTTGACGATGCCCTCGACCGCCTGGTCGATCGGCGCGTCGTCGAAGACGATGTTGGCGGCCTTGCCGCCGAGCTCCAGCGACAGCTTCTTGCGGCTGCCGGCCAGCTGCTTGGCGATCGCCCGGCCGACCGGGGTGGAACCGGTGAAGGCGACCTTGTTGACGTCCGGGTGCGCGGTGAGCGCGGCGCCGGTGCGGCCGTCGCCGGTGACGATGTTGACGACGCCCTTCGGCAGGCCCGCCTGGCGGCAGATCTCGGCGAAGCGCAGCGCGGTCAGCGGGGTGGTCTCGGCCGGCTTGAGGACGACCGTGTTGCCGGTGGCCAGCGCCGGGGCGATCTTCCACGCCAGCATCATCAGCGGGAAGTTCCACGGGATGACCTGGCCGGCCACGCCCAGCGGGCGCGGGTTCGGGCCGAAGCCCGCGTAGTCCAGCTTGTCGGCCCAGCCCGCGTAGTAGAAGAACCAGGCGGCGACGGTCGGGATGTCGAAGTCGCGGGTCTCGCGGATCGGCTTGCCGTTGTCGATCGACTCCAGCACGGCCAGCTCGCGGCTGCGTTCCTGGATGATCCGGGCGATCCGGAACAGGTACTTGGCGCGCTCGCTGCCCGGTAGCGCCGACCAGTCGGCGAAGGCCCGGCGGGCGGCGGCGACCGCGCGGTCCACGTCCTCGTCGGTGCCCCGGGCGAACTCGGCGAGCACCTGCTCGGTGGCCGGGTTGACCGTCTTCAGGGCCTCGCCGCCCGAGGAGTCGACGAACTCGCCGCCGATGAAGTGGCCGTAGGAGGTGGCGATGTCGCCCGCGGCGGCGGGGGACTCGGGCGCCGGGGCGTAGGCGAAGAGGCCGCCGCGCTGCTGGGCCGCCGGCTCTTCGATGGTCTTCTTCTTGGCCATGGTGATCAGTCCACCGTCACGTAGTCAGGACCGGAGTACCGTCCGGTGGTCAGCTTCTGACGCTGCATCAGCAGGTCGTTGAGCAGGCTGGAGGCGCCGAAGCGGAACCAGTGCGGGGTCAGCCAGTCGTCGCCGAGGGTCTCGTTGACCATCACCAGGTACTTCATGGCGTCCTTGGTGGTGCGGATGCCGCCGGCGGGCTTCACGCCGACCTGGACACCGGTCTGCGCCTTGAAGTCGCGGACGGCCTCCAGCATCAGCAGGGTGACCGGCGGGGTCGCGTTGACGGCGACCTTGCCGGTGGAGGTCTTGATGAAGTCGGCGCCGGCCAGCATGGCCAGCCAGGAGGCGCGGCGCACGTTGTCGTACGTCTGCAGCTCGCCGGTCTCGAAGATCACCTTGAGGTGGGCGGAGGTGCCGTCGGGGCGCTCGCACGCCTTCCTGACGGCGGTGATCTCCTGGAAGACGTCCAGGTAGCGGCCGGAGAGGAAGGCGCCCCGGTCGATCACCATGTCGATCTCGTCGGCGCCCGCGGCGACCGCGTCGGCGGTGTCGGCGAGCTTCACCGGGAGCGCGGCGCGCCCGGCGGGGAAGGCGGTGGCGACGGAGGCGACCTGGATGTCGGTGCCCCGCAGCGCGGCCTTCGCGGTGGCGACCATGTCCGGATAGACACAGATGGCGGCGACGCGGGGCGTGGTCGGGTCGGACGGGTCGGGGGTCCGGCCCTTGGCGCACAGGGCGCGCACCTTGCCGACCGTGTCCGCGCCCTCCAGCGTGGTCAGGTCGATCATCGAGATGGCCAGGTCGATGGCGTACGCCTTCGCCGTGGTCTTGATCGAGCGGGTGCCGAGCGCGGCGGCACGCGCCTCCAGGCCGACCTGGTCGACGCCGGGCAGGCCGTGCAGGAAGCGGCGGAGCGAGGCCTCGGACGCCGCGACGTCCTGAAGGCCGCTGCCCGCAACGCCTGGGAGTACCTCCCGGCCGCCAGGCTGCGGGAGGGCATTGGCTGCAACAGTGGACATAGTCACCAGACCAGCATATCTACGCGCGTAGTCGACCGCTAGGCCTCCCACCTTTCGATGCGCGACCGAGACCTCGGCGAGCGGAGGAGAGGCGTTCGCGAGAGTTCAGGCGGCCGCGCGGGGGACGAACCGCAGACCGGGGTCGGGCTCGGCCAGCGTGAGGGCCGCGTCGGCGCCGAAGGCACGGCCGAGCGCCTGGAGGACGTCCATGGTCGGGTCGACGCCGCTGCACTCGATCCGCTCCACCAGTTCCTCGCTCAGCCCGGACGCCTCGGCCAGTTCGGCCTCCGTCCACCCCCGGGCGGTGCGCTGCTCGTGGACCGCTCCCGCCAGCGCCATCCGCCAGCCCGCCGCCGCGTACTCGGGGGAGTCCTCCCAGCCGTCGGACAGATCCCATCGGCCGTGGACGTCACTGCCGCGCATCACTCGCCGCCCTTCCTGCTCCTGGTGAATACATCATGCTCCCCGGGAGCCCGGTGATGCGCCGCACAGACCGCGTACGCCTGGTACGCCCGGTCCTTCTCCCGGCGCTCGTTGTCGCGGCGCTTGCGGAAGACCGTCAGCAGCACCGCTGCCCTTCGGTCCCCAGGGAGCCAGAACGTGATGCGGTACGGGCCGGGACGGAGTTCGCAGACTCCGTGCTCAAGCCGCTTGGCGTAGGGCTCGGTCAGCTCGTGGCCCTTCACGGCGAGCAACTCGGCGAAGCGCAGGGCCGTCGCGTACTCGGCGGAGGTCAGGGTCTCCAGCCAGAGCCGCACCTCCGGCTCCACCTCGATCTCGTACGGGCGGGCACCGGCTTGCAGTTCATCGCGGATGCCCAGCAACCAGCGGTGCCGGCGCGAGGGGGTGGCCATGTCGGTCCTTCGGGGGGGGGGGGGGCGGGTGGTCGGGTGCGGTCGTCGCGGACGGATCGTCCCGTGCGCGGTGCCCCGCGCGGGGCGGGTCGCGGACGGACTCATCCGAACGGGGGCGGACGGAGGCCGTGGCCCGGCCGTGGTCCGGAACGGTGTTCGCCACCCCTGTAGATCGCGGGGGGCATGGGGCAGAATCGTGGTCATGACCGATTCCGACGGCAAGCCTCACCAGGGCTCGGCCGGCTCCGATGGGGAGCCCGTGTACGCGGACCGCGTGTACCGCTCCATTCCCGGCGTGATCTCCGGTGTGCTGTTGCTGGCCGTGGCCGGGTGGCTGATCGGGGACGCGGCGCTGAGCGGGACGGGGAAGACTCCGTACGTGTCGCTGGCGGCGGTGCCGGTGTTCGCGTTCCCGGTGATCGCCTACACCCTGCGGCCGGCGGTGCTGGCCAACGACCGGCGGCTGGTGGTGCGCAATCCGCTGCGGACGATCACGGCGCCCTGGGCGTCGGTGGAGGCGCTGCGGGCGGGGTACTCGGTCGAACTGTTCGCGGGCGGTGCCAAGTACCAGGTGTGGGCGGTGCCGGTGTCGCTGCGTCAGCGCAAGCGGGCCAACCGGATCCAGCAGCGCGGCGGTGTCGACCGGCACCCGTCCCGGCTGGGAGTGGCCTTCGGCCGGCCGGGTGCCGTCTCCTCGGTGGTTGCCGGCGCGCCGGACCCGAGCCGGGCCTGGTCGGACCAGGTGGTCGGGGTACTGCAGGAGCAGGCCGAGCGGAACGCGGCGCGGCCGGACGCGGCCGGGCCGGTGGTCGTGCGGTGGTGCTGGTGGATCATCGCGCCGACGCTGGCCGGCCTGGTCGCGCTGGTCGTCGCGATCGTGGTCTGAGCAGCGCGGTCCGAACACGGGAGAGAGCACGGGAGAACGGAAAGGGGCCCGCCGAACGGCGGGCCCCTTCGTCGTGTGCGGGGAGGTCAGGCGTCGATGCCCGCGGCCTCCGCCAGGTCGCGCTTGATCGCGGCGAGCAGCCCGGCGGCGCGCTCGCGGGCGGCGGCCAGGTCGGCGGCGGAGGCGACCGGGAGGACGACCTCCAGATAGCACTTCAGCTTGGGCTCGGTGCCGGACGGCCGGACCACGATCCGGGCCGAGCGGACGCCCTCGCCAGCCAGGCGGTAGCGCAGGCCGTCGGTGGGCGGCAGGTCGGCGGAGCCGGCGGTCAGGTCGTCGGCCCCGGTGACCCGCAGGCCGGCCAGCACGGTCGGCGGCTGGTCGCGCAGGCGCTGCATGGCGTCGGCGATCAGCGCGAGGTCGTGCACCCGGACGGAGAGCTGGTCGGTGGCGTGCAGGCCGTGCTCCAGCGCCAGGTCGTCCAGCAGGTCGGCCAGGGTGCGGCCGGACTTCTTGAGGGTGGCGGCCAGTTCGGCGACCAGCAGGGCGGCGGTGATGCCGTCCTTGTCGCGTACGCCCTGCGGGTCGACGCAGTAGCCGAGCGCCTCCTCGTAGCCGTAGCGCAGGCCGTCGGCGCGGGCGATCCACTTGAAGCCGGTCAGCGTCTCGGCGTAGCCGAGGCCGGCCGCCTCGGCGATCCGGCCGAGCAGGGTGGAGGAGACGATGGTGGTGGCGAAGGTGCCGGTGGCCTTCTTGGCGACCAGTGCCGCGCCGAGCAGCGCGCCCACGTCGTCGCCGCGCAGCATCCGCCAGCCGGGGCCGTTGCCGCCGTTGCCGTTGTCCGGGACGGCCACCGCGCAGCGGTCGGCGTCCGGGTCGTTGGCGATGACGATGTCCGGGCCGACCGAGGCGGCGGTGCGGAAGGCGAGGTCCATCGCCCCCGGCTCCTCCGGGTTGGGGAAGGCCACGGTGGGGAAGTCCGGGTCGGGCTCGGCCTGTTCGGCGACCACGGTGGGCGCGGGGAAGCCGGCCCGGCGGAACGCGGCGACCAGGGTGTCGCGGCCGACACCGTGCATCGGGGTGTAGACGACATCCAGGTCGCGCGGGCTCTGCCCGTCCACGATGGAGACGGCCCGGTCCAGGTACGCCTCGACGACGTCCTCGCCGAGCACCTCCCAGCCGTCCTCGGCGCGCGGGACCTCGGTGAGCGCGCTGATCGCGTCGATCTCGGCCGCGATCCCGGCGTCGGCCGGCGGGACGATCTGCGAGCCGTCGCCCAGGTAGACCTTGTAACCGTTGTCCTGCGGCGGGTTGTGGCTCGCGGTGACGGTGACACCGGCGGCCGCGCCCAGGTGCCGGACGGCGAAGGCGAGCACCGGGGTCGGCAGCGCGCGGGGCAGCAGCGCGGCGCGCAGACCGGCGCCGACCACCACGGCGGCGGTGTCGCGGGCGAAGTCGTACGACTTGTGGCGGGCGTCGTAGCCGATGACGACGAGGTCGCCCAGGCCCTGCTTCCGCACGTACGCGACCAGGCCGGCGGCGGCCCGGATCACCACGGCGCGGTTCATCCGCATCGGGCCCGCGCCCAGCTCGCCGCGCAGGCCGGCGGTGCCGAACTGGAGCCGGCCGGAGAACCGCTCGGCCAGCTGGGACCAGGCGAGCTTGCTGTCCGACTCGGCGTCCGGGCCCTCGGCCAGGGCCAGCAGGGCGGACAGCTCCTCGCGGGTCTGCCGGTCGGGGTCCTCGGCCAGCCAGGCCCGGGCCCGGGCGAGGAGGTCGGTGGTGGTTGCCTGCGTCATGGCTGCAGCTCCATCGGGAAGTGCGTCGGTTGTCGGCCGGAGGGTTCCGCAAGTAGGCAAGGGGGAGAGGGCGCGCACGCGGACGGGGCCCGCGGGTGGGTGTGATCAGCGGATCACAGCCGCCCGCGGACCCCGTCGCTCATGATTGTGCGCCAGACCCGGGTCAGATCCGCTCAAGGACCTTCGCCAGCAGCGCGCCCATGCGCTCGGCGGAGGCCTTGCCGGCCTCCAGCACCTCGGCGTGGTTGAGCGGCTCGCCGGTGATGCCGGCGGCCAGGTTGGTGACCAGCGAGATGCCGAGCACCTCGGAGCCGGCCTCGCGGGCGGCGATGGCCTCCAGGGTGGTGGACATGCCGACCAGCTCGCCGCCGATCACCCGGGCCATGTGGACCTCGGCCGGGGTCTCGTAGTGCGGGCCGCGGAACTGCACGTAGACGGCCTCGTCCAGGGTGGAGTCCACCTCGCGGCAGAGGTCGCGCAGCCGCTTGGAGTAGAGGTCCGTCAGGTCGACGAAGTTGGCGCCGACGATCGGGGAGTCCGCCGTCAGGTTGATGTGGTCGCTGATCAGGACCGGCTGGCCGGGGACCCAGCCCTCGCGCAGACCGCCGCAGCCGTTGGTCAGCACGATGATCCCGCAGCCGGCGGCGGCGGCGGTGCGGACGCCGTGCACGACCGTCGCCACGCCGTGGCCCTCGTAGTAGTGGTTGCGGCCGAGGAAGATCAGGGCGCGCTTGTCGCCGATCTTCACCGAGCGGATCGTGCCGGCGTGGCCGGCCACGGCGGGGGCGGGGAAGCCGGGGAGCTCGGTGACGGGGAACTCGGCCACGGTCTCGCCGAGGGCGTCGGCGGCCGGCACCCAGCCGGAGCCCATCACCAGGGCGACGTCGTGGCGCTCGGCACCGGTCAGCTCGCGCAGGCGCGCGGCGGCGGCCTGGGCGGCGGCGTAGGGGTCGGAGGAGACGACCGACTGAGGAGATGCGTTCACAGGTCCGAGAATAGACGGGAATCGACTACGCGCGTAGAAAATCCTGCCCCGGCATGCCGGATCGTTACCCGGTTGACCCGAAAACACAGCTCGGTGGCGGTTTTCGGGCCCGGCGCCGGTCATTCCGTCCGGACCGCCGCGGGCCGGGACGGGCGCGCGGGCGAAGGCGGGGCCGGCGCTTCACAGCCGCTTGGCGCTGCGCAGTCCCTTCGCGTAGAAGCCGTTGTCGTCCAGCCGGGCGGTGCCGCCCTTGTCGCCGAAGGTCGGGCCGTCCGCCTCCTCCCGGCTGGAGATGTAGCGCGGGTGGCCGTCGGTGTCCAGGCCGAGGTAGATGCCGGTGTGGTCGAGCCGGGCGCCGGTGCGCGCGTCGATCTCGAAGAAGACCAGGTCACCGGGTTGCAGCGGGTCGATCGAGGCGGGCCGCAGGGTGACGTCCGAGCCGGGCGCGGTGGTCAGCGGCAGGACCGGGACGCCGGGGGAGAACCGGGCCAGGCCGTTGGCGGTGCGGGCCAGGCCGGGGCCGGCCACGTCCTTGCTGAGCAGCGGGTAGCCGGAGCGGTACCCGTACACCATGCGGACGAAGCCGGAGCAGTCGAAGGCGCCGTAACGGGTCTTGTCGGGCTGCTTGGTGACCCTGTCGGCGAAGGTGTACGGGGTGCCGAGGTAGTCGAGGAAGTCGGTCTGCTCCAGCCGCAGGTCGTTGCCGGCCGAGCCGTTGGGGTTGAGCGGGCCGAACGAGGCGTCCCCCTTGTAGCGCACGCCCTTGGCGTCCTTCTCGCCGGGCGCGCCCGCGAGGTACTGCACGGCGATCGCCAGCACGTCGTCCGCGCTGCTGCCCAGCGACTGCTGGAACCAGCCGCGGAACCAGCCCTCGCTCTCGGCGCCGGCCTTCCACGGCTGCGGCATCAGCCGGACCCAGGTGTCGCCGACCAGGGTGGCGGTGGTGGTGCCCGGCTCGGCGAAGGTGCGGCTCGGGCCGGTCAGGGCGGCGGTGCGGGCGCCGTCGGTCAGGGTGGCGACCACACCGCCGCGGGCGTCGCGGACCACCGTGCGGTCCGGGCCGGTCAGCCGCTCGTACCGGTACCCGGCGCCGGCCTGGGCGGTGCCCGGCGCGGCGGTGGCGGCGATCAGCGGGGCGGTGCCGCCCTCGGCGGGCCGTCGGTCGCGGTCCCGCAGCTGGACGGTGAGGTAGCCACTGGTGGCCAGCAGGGTGACGGCCAGGCCGCCGCTGAGCAGGGACTTCCGGGTGACGGGCATGGGGGCCTCCGGCGGGGGCGGGGAGAGAAGGCGGAGTCGGGCCGGGATCGGGCGCCGCGATCAGGTGCCGGGGAGGGCACCGAGCAGGACACCGGCGGTGAGCACCACGTAGTTGGCGAGCGTCACCGTGCTGGTGGCCATCAGGGTGGCCGCCCGGGGCTGGCGGACCAGCTGGTAGGCGATCAGGCCGGGGACGATGAAGCCGAGCGTCTGGTTGGCGTACATGGTCGGCAGCTCGCGCTGGAGCACCAGCATCACGGTGGCCTGGAGCAGCACGCCGATCAGCACCACG
Source organism: Kitasatospora sp. NPDC087315 (assembly GCF_044744345.1). NCBI lineage: Bacteria > Bacillati > Actinomycetota > Actinomycetes > Kitasatosporales > Streptomycetaceae > Kitasatospora > Kitasatospora sp. NPDC087315. Next base: position 311,762 of record NZ_JBIUYD010000003.1, read on the forward strand.
GCGGCGAACAGCCGCTTGCCGTAGAGGATCACCAGCTTCTGGACGACCCGGGTGGCGAGGTAGGTCAGCACGGTGACACCGATCACGATGGCCACCCGCTGGAGGTCCTCGACGAGGGTGAGGGCCAGCCAGCCGGGGGTGATCATGCCGCCGGGGGAGAGGTTGGTGGTCAGGTAGCAGACCAGGGAGAAGACCAGGCCGAGCGCGATGCCGATGGCGGCGATCTCGGGGGTGAGCTCGGTGGGGATCACTGCTGGTCTCCGTGGGGGAAGGGGATGTGCTGGCGGGAGGGGGCCGGGTCGAACCAGGAGTCGGGGAGCGGCTCGGGGACGTAGACGGGTTCGGGGCGGCCGGGCTCGGCGTAGTCGTGCCGCGCGTACCCGGGCTCGGCGTACTCGTGCCGCGGGTGGGCGTGCTCCTGGTACGGCGGCTCGGCGTAGCCGTACTGGTCGTGCCCGTACTGGCCGTAGCCGTGTTGCTCGTGCCCGTGCTGGTCGTGCCCGTGTTGCTCGTACCCGTGCTGGTCGTACCCGTGCTGCTCGTACCCGGTCCCGTGGTCCTCCGGCTCCTCGTCCGGGGCCAGCCGGGCCAGCTCCTCCAGGAACAGTTCGCCCTGGCCGTGGATGTTGCCGATCGCCACCAGCGAGGAGTCAGGGCCGAGCGCGGTCAGCAGCTCGTCGGTCAGCGCGGCCGGGTCCCGCTTGTCGCCGCCGAGGTCGACCACCCGCCCCGACCAGCCGGCCGGGATGCCGTCCCGGGCGCTCCTGGTCGGGTGGCCGATCAGGAAGACCGTGTCCGGATCGAGGTCCGGCACGATCTGGCCCATCTGGCCGTTGCGCTCCACCCGGTCCGGACGGCAGTTGATCACCACGTGGAGCGGGCGGTGGATCGCGCCGAGGTCCTCCAGCTGGCGGACGTTCATCAGGGTGGACTCGGGGTCGTTGGCCGCGAAGACGTTGGCGAAGCGCAGCCGCTTGCCGTCGTCCGTGCGGTAGCGCTCGACGGAGAGCACGCCCGGGTCCGGCGGGGCCTGCCACATCCCCTGCAGTGCCGTCTGCCGTTCCACGCCGAGGAGTTCGGCGACGGCGAGCGCGATGGCCACGTTCTCCTTGAAGGTGAACCAGCTGAAGCCGCGCAGTTCCTCGTCGGTCACGGACTCCGGGTCCACCACGATCAGTTCGCAGTTCCGCCGGGCCGCCTCCTCGCGCAGGATGTGCACGCGGTCCTGCTCGGCGGTGACGCAGACGCCGCCGACCGGCATCGAGCGGGAGAGCGAGCGCGCGACGTCGTCCAGGGTCGGGCCCATCTCGGCGAGGTGGTCCTCGCGGACGTTGCAGAGCACGCCGATCGTCGAGCGGATCAGCTTGGTCTGGTTGACCTCCTGGAGGGCCGGCATCACCGCCATGCACTCGATCACCAGGGCGTGCGGCCGGTAGGTGGCGGCCCGGCGGACGATGCCGATCTGCTCCACCACGTTGGCGATGCCGAACTTGCGGTAGACCGGCTCCTCGGTCGCGTCGGGGTGGATGAACCGGGCCGCGGTGCCGGTGGTCTTGGCGACGGTCACCAGGCCGCCGCCGCGCAGCGCGCCCGCGCAGAGCCGGGTGATCGAGCTCTTGCCGCGGATGCCGTTGACCAGCACCCGGGTCGGGATCTGCTCCAGCGCGGCGAAGTGCCGGCGCTGCTCGACGATGCCCGCGACCAGCAGGACGGCGCAGCACACCAGCAGCACGACATAGAGGAAGAGCACGGGCGGTGGTCCTTCGACTCAGGGGCCAGGGGCCAGGGGGCTGGGCGCTCAGCGGTCGGGCGTGGGCACGGGGGTGCGGCGGGCGGCGCGCTCCAGGTCCTGGCGGATCAGTTCCAGGCTGCGGGCGACGGCTCCGACCTCGTCGTGGTGGACGGGGTAGAGCACCGTACGGCGGTCCCCGGCGGCCAGTGCCTCGGCGTTCGCGGCGAGGCGGCGCAGGGGCAGGCCGACGGCGATCTGGAGCCAGCCGAGGCAGAGCGCGGCGGCGGCGAGGCCGAGCATGCCGGCCAGCACGGCGCGCCGGTCGGCCCGGTTCTGGTCGAGGTGCAGCCAGGCCACCGGGTGGGCGGTCACCACGGACCAGCCGAGTTTGCCGACGGTGCCGTTGCCGCCGAGCGGCGCGGCGGCCAGCAGGGCCGGGTCGCCGCCGGTGCGGACGACGTCGGCGGTGGCCGCCTTCCTGGCGTCGGCCAGGACGGTCCGGGCGCGGCCGTCGGGGAGTTCACCGAAGGAGCTGTAGCCCTCGTTGGCGGCGAGCACCCGCTGCCGGTCGTCGACCAGCCAGACCCGGCCGAGGCCGGGCCGGGTGAGCAGCCCGCCGAGGAAGTCCGTCCTGAACTCGCCGACCAGCACCGGCCCCTTGGCCTCGGGCGCGTCGCCCTCGGCCGGTTCGGCGGGGCTGCCGCCGAGCGCGGCCCGGGCGGCGATCCGGGGTTCCTTGCCGGAGCTGTTGAGCAGCAGGACACCGCTCGGGCCGAGCGCGTCCGGGCCGGTGCGGTGCGGGGCCCCGCCGGCCTGGGCGAGCACCTCGCCGTTCGCGCCGAGGACGTAGAGCGAGCGGTAGCGGTCGTGCTCGGCGAGGGTGTCGTGGAGCAGGGTGTCGGCCTTGCCGACCGAGGCCTCGGCGAGCGCGGGCGCGAGCGAGCGCAGGTCGGCGTAGCCCTCGTTGAGCGCCTGGCGTATCCGGTCGGCGGCGTTGTCGGTCCGGTCGCGCTGGCCGGCGACCACCTGGGCCGGGACGCGGACGGCGGTGTCGGCGCCGCCGAGCAGCAGCAGCGGGCCGGACCAGCCGAGGACCACGACGGCGCAGAGCGCCAGCGGCAGCGCGGTGCCCGGGCGGCGGCGCCGGCCGGTGGCGGGCGCGGCGGGCGGGCGGGCCGGGTCGAGCAGCTGGAGCCGCAGCTCCTCCAGGGCGCGGGTGATCCGCCCGGCGTCGCCCCGCTTCGGCCCGGTGACCGGCTGGTCCAGCTGCTCGCCGCGGGTGAGCCGGCGGGACTCCAGGAACAGTCGCAGCAGCGGGCGCTGGAGCGTCCGGATCAGGTACCAGGCGAGCAGCAGGGCGACCAGCAGCAGTGCTCCGGCGGCGGCCAGACCGAGCGCGGGGTGGCGCAGGGAGCCGGGCCTGCCGTCGACGGTGCTGGTGGAGACCACGGTCAGGCCGAGCGGGGTGGCGAGGTCGTGGCCGCCGGGGGAGGCGACGACCGCGTAGCCGGCCACCCGGCGCGCGCCCTTCTCGTCCGGGCCGCCGGCCAGGGTGCCGGAGACGGTTCCGCCGGGGGCCGGGCGCTCGCGGGCGGCCCGTTCCCGGGCGAGGCCGACCAGCCGCCGGTCGGAGTCGGCGGTCAGCTTGGCGCCGGTGCTGTCCAGGACGGCGCCGTCGGCGTCGAGCACCTGGATGGTCTGTTCCTTGCGGGTGGCGGTGCCGGGCAGCCGCAGGTTGTCGGAGGCGACCAGCAGGGCCCGGCCGTCGGCCTTGGTGCTGACCAGGGCGAAGGTGAGCAGCCGGGTGCCGGTGGCGGAGGGCACCAGCAGCGGTGCGGGCGCGGTGTCGGTGACCTGGCCGAGGTCGAGCCCGGCCAGCGGCACGGTCTCGCCGCGGGCGGCGAGCAGCCGGCCGGTGTCGGGCCGGACGATCACCGTGCCGCGCCACTTCCGGTACGCCTGGCCGAGCGCGGTCAGCACGGCGGCGGGCTCGGCGGGGGCGCTGTCGTAGTGGGCGGCAGCCCGGCGCAGGTCGGTGGCGCTCTCGTGCAGTCCGGCGCGCAGCGAGGCCGCGGTGTCCTCGGCGGCGTACTGGTGCGACTCGCGGACGGCCTGCGGGGTCTCGTCCACCCGGAGCCCGCCGACGGCCAGCGCGGTGATCGCGGCGACGGCCAGCAGCAGGATCAGCAGCAGGGCGATCGGCGGGCGGATGCCCCCGAGCAGCGGCATGTCGGCCCGGCGGCGATAGCGGTGCTGTCGCGGCGGGGTGGGTGCCGTGCTCACGGGGGCCTCGTTCTGCGGTCGGGCCGACCGGTGCACCCACCCCCCGGGAGGTCCACCGACGCCGGTTGGTCAAACCTTGGTCAAACCGGACCAGCGTACGAATCGGTTCACGGAATCCAGTCACGTTTCGGCTTCGAACAGGGGACGCTTCGGGATCGATCCTTCGGATCATGAACCGGACGGGCCGCAGGGTAGGTTCTCGGCCCATGGAGACACGGGGTTCGCGGCGCGCGCTGGTGCTGCCGGTGGCGGCGCTTCTGGTGCTGGTGGTGCTGGCCGTCGCGCTGACGGTGGCGGCGCGCGGCTCGGCGGGGGAGCCCGGGGCGGCGGCGGGCACCACGGCCGGTGTCACGGCCGGCCCGACCGGGCCGGCGCCGGTGGACCTGGCCGCGCGGGTGGACGCGTACACCGCGGGCTTCGGCCCGGCGGCCCCGTACGCGGTGCCCGACGCCGCGCAGCGCCAGGCGGTCGCGGACGGCGTGCTGCGGACGCTGGAGGGTCGGCCGGAGCAGGCCGGGCAGGCGCTGGCGCGGGTCGGCTACCGGCTGACCGAGTTCACCGAGGCGGGCAGCGGCCGCCGGGTGGCCGAGATCGCCGACGGCTCGGGGCAGTCGGTGGACGGGCGCGGCTGGGGCCGGGTCTACCTGGACCTCGCGGCGAAGGCCTCCTGGACGGTGCAGGTGCCGCACCCGGTCTCCGACAGCCGGACCGAACTGCTCGGCGTGGACCTCTTCCGGTCCGTGCCGGGCGGGGTGCTGGTGCTGGCGGGGGCGCACCGCAAGGCGGGTGCGGACGGCTCGTCGGACGTGGCGCACCGCGCCGACACCGTCTTCGCCGCGGTGGTCGAGGCGCTCACCGCGCGGGGCCTGCCCGGCATCCAGGTGCACGGCTTCGACGAGGACAGCCTGCCGGGCGCGGACGCGGTGGTCTCCAGCGGCGCCGGCCAGGCGGGGGCGGCGGCCGAGCTCACCGCGGGCGGGCTGGGCCGGGCCGGGTTCGCGGTCTGTCGGGCCTGGCGGGAGAAGTGCGGGCAGCTGCAGGGCGCCACCAACGTCGAGGGCCGGTTCGCGGCCGGCCTCGGAGTGCCGTGGCTCCACGTCGAACTGGCCAACGGGCTGCGCACCGAGCCGGCCCGGCGGGCGTCGGTGGCGGCGGCACTGGCCGCCACCGCGAACTCCTGGAGCGCGGGCCCGACGCCGTAGGAACGGTTCAGCAGGGGCGGCGGCGCAGGTCCAGCACGTAGTCGTGGGGGGCGCCGGCGCTCTCCGCGGCGTCGGCGATCAGGCCGAGGTAGCGGGCGGCGGGCAGGCCGCCCTCGTAGTCGTTGAGCACGTACGTCCAGACCTGGATGTCGCCGTCCAGGGTGTGCGCGCGCAGCTTGATCTTGCGGTAGATGCCGAGCTGGACGCCCTCCCAGCGGTCCAGGCCCTCCTCGTCCATCGGCGCGACGTCGTAGAGCGAGACGAAGACCTGCTCCTTCTCGTCCTCGACCACGGTGGCCAGTGAGCCCTCCCAGCCGAGCTGCTCGCCGCCGAAGGTGAGCCGCCAGCCGTCCAGCCAGCCGGTGCCGCGCAGGGGGGAGTGCGGCGCGCGGCGGGTCATCTGCCGGGCATCGAGGTTGGTGGCATACGCGGCGTAAAGGGGCATGGGGTGCAGCCTAGACGGTCCGGCGGGCGGCGGGCGGGGCAAGCGGTGGGACCGGGGTGCGCGCAGCGCGGGGCCCGGGCGGTCCGGGGCGGACCGGCGGCCGGACGGAACCCCCGACCCCGGCGTGGCAGTCGTCCCGGCGTGCGGGACAATGGGGGACGTGACTCGGATCGTGATCATCGGTGGCGGACCCGGCGGCTATGAGGCGGCGCTCGTCGCCGCCCAGCTCGGCGCGGAGGTGACCGTCGTCGACCGCGACGGCCTGGGCGGATCGGCGGTGCTCACGGACTGCGTGCCGTCGAAGACGCTGATCGCGACCGCGGAGGTGATGACGACCTTCGACAGCTCGTACGAGGAGCTGGGCATCATCGTCGCGGACGACACACCTCCGCAGGAGCAGTCGGCCCGGGTGGTCGGCGTGGACCTCGGCAAGGTCAACCGGCGAGTGAAGCGCCTCGCCATCGCGCAGTCCCACGACATCACCCAGTCGGTGACCCGGGCCGGCGTCACCGTGCTGCGCGGCCGGGGCCGGCTCGGCACCGGCGGCCAGGGCGCGGACGGCTCCCGCGAGGTGCTGGTGGACGCGCCCGACGGCACCGTCCAGTCGCTGCGCGCCGACGCCGTGCTGATCGCCACCGGCGCCCACCCGCGCGAGCTGCCGGACGCCCAGCCGGACGGCGAGCGGATCCTGACCTGGACCCAGGTCTACGACCTGGAGGAGCTGCCGCGCGAGCTGATCGTGGTCGGCTCCGGCGTCACCGGTGCGGAGTTCGCCGGCGCGTACCAGGCGCTCGGTTCGAAGGTCACCCTGGTGTCCAGCCGCGACCGGGTGCTGCCGGGCGAGGACCCGGACGCCGCCGAGGTGCTGGAGGAGGTCTTCCGCCGCCGCGGCATGAACGTGATGAGCCGCAGCCGGGCCGAGGGGGTCAAGCGCTTCGGCGACCACGTCGAGGTGACGCTCTCCGACGGCAAGGTGATCACCGGCACGCACTGCCTGATGGCGGTCGGCTCGATCCCGAACACCGCCGGGATGGGCCTGGAGGAGGCCGGGGTCAAGCTCAACGACTGGGGCCAGATCCGGGTGGACCGGGTCTCCCGCACCAGCGCCCCGGGCGTCTACGCGGCCGGTGACTGCACCGGTGTCTTCATGCTCGCCTCGGTGGCCGCGATGCAGGGCCGGATCGCGATGTACCACGCGCTCGGCGACGCGGTGCAGCCGCTGAACCTGAAGACCGTCGCCTCCAACGTCTTCACCGACCCGGAGATCGCCACCGTCGGCTACACCGCCGCCGATGTGAAGTGCGGCAAGATGGACGCCGTCGAGGTCAAGCTGCCGCTGCGGGGCAACCCGCGGGCCAAGATGCAGGGCATCAGGGACGGCTTCGTGAAGCTGTTCTGCCGCCCGGGCACCGGCATCGTGGTCGGCGGCGTGGTGGTCGCGCCGCGCGCCAGCGAGCTGATCCACCCCATCGCGCTCGCGGTGGACGCCAATCTGACGGTCGAACAGGTGGCCAGCGCGTTCACCGTCTACCCGTCCGTCTCCGGTTCGACCGCAGAGGCCGCCCGCCAGCTGCACATACGGAAGCGGGCCGAGGGCGAATCCTGAGCATCCGAAGCGCAGTTGAGGGCGGCCGCCGTTCGGTGGCCGCCCTTCGCGTGCGCCGGAGCGTCACCCGGACGGCGGGCGCAGTCCCGGATCGTCGGCGGCGCGCATTGTACGGTCACGCGCCGTTCCGGCGTGAGCAATTCCCGCTACTAGCTGCAAACGCCTGAAAGCAGACGGTCACGCACGTTACCGTCGGTTCTGTGTTTGCAGCAGAACGTCGCCAGTTGATCCTCGAAATGGTGCGCGCCAACGGAGCCGTGTCGCTCCGCGAACTGGCCCGCGTCGTCCAGACCTCCGAAGTGACCGTGCGTCGTGACGTACGGGCGCTGGAGGCAGAAGGGCTCCTCGACCGCCGTCATGGCGGCGCGGTGCTCCCCGGCGGCTTCAGCCGCGAACCCGGCTACCCGCAGAAGACCCACCTGTCCGCCGCCGAGAAGAGCGCCATCGCCGATCTCGCCGCCGGTCTGGTGGAGGAAGGTGACGCCGTGGTGGTCGGCGCCGGTACCACCACCCAGGAACTGGCCCGCCGACTGGCCCGGGTGCCCGGGCTGACGGTGGTCACCAACTCCCTGCTGGTCGCCCAGGCGCTGGCACACGCCAACCGGGTGGAGGTGGTGATGACCGGCGGGACCCTGCGGGGCTCCAACTACGCCCTGGTCGGCAGCGGCGCCGAGCAGTCGTTGCACGGGCTGCGGGTCTCCAAGGCCTTCATCTCCGGCAGCGGGCTGACGGCCGATCGCGGTCTGTCGACCACGAACATGCTCTCCGCGAGCGTGGACCGGGCTCTGGTGCAGTCGGCCGCCGAGGTCATCGTCCTCGCCGACCACACCAAGCTCGGCGCGGACACCATGTTCCCGACCGTCCCGACCGACACCATCACCCGGCTGGTCACCGACGAGCGCGCCGGTGCCGACGACGCCACGGCGCGTGAGCTGGACTCGCTCGCCGACTGCGGGGTGCAGATCGACCTGGCGCCGCTCGGCGCCGCCCCGGCCGGGGACGGCCCGGTGCACGGCACCGGCAGTGGGCCCGTACACCAGACCCAGCCCGGCCCGCTGCCCCGCCGGGCCGGTCCTCCGCCCGGCGGCGCCCCGCTGCCCGGCCAGCGCCGCCCCCCGGTGCACGGCGGCCCCGGCGGGCCGGGCGGACCGCTGCCGGGCCGGCTCGCCGAGCTGGGCGTCCCGCGCGGCCGCTGAGCCGCGCGGGACGGCCGGTACGAACGCGACCGGTCCGCACACCCTGGGGGGTGTACGGACCGGCTGTACCGACGGGGTCCGCCGGTTCGTGCTCCTGTCAGTCCTTGATCTCGCAGAGCGCGGCGCCGCTGCTGACGCTCGCGCCGACCTCGGCCTTGAGGCCGACGACGGTGCCCGCCTTGTGCGCGTTCAGCGGCTGCTCCATCTTCATCGCCTCCAGGACGATGATCAGCTCGCCCTCCGCGACGACCTGGCCCTCCTGGACGGCGACCTTGACGATGGTGCCCTGCATCGGCGAGGCCAGGGTGTCACCGCCGACCGCCGAGCCGGCCTTCTTGGCGCCGACCCGGCGCTTGGCCTTGGCCGCACCGGCCCCGCCCGCCACGGGGGCGGCCGAGACGCCCAGCGAGGACGGCAGCGAGACCTCGATCCGCTTGCCGCCGACCTCGACCACGACGGTCTCCCGGCCCTCGGCCTCCTCGCCCTCGCCGGCCGCGCCCGCGAACGCCGGGATGGTGTTGTCGAACTCGGTCTCGATCCACCGGGTGTAGACCGTGAACGGGCCCTCGCCGCCGTGCACCTCCGGCGCGAACGCCGGGTCGGTGACGACCGCCTGGTGGAACGGGATGGCCGTGGCCATGCCCTCCACCTTGAACTCGGCCAGCGCCCGGCGGGCCCGCTCCAGGGCCTGCTTGCGGGTGGTGCCCGAGACGATCAGCTTGGCCAGCAGGGAGTCCCAGGCCGGGCCGATCACCGAGCCGGTCTCGACGCCCGAGTCCAGCCGGACGCCCGGGCCGGACGGCGGCGCGAACAGCGTGACGGTGCCGGGGGCCGGCAGGAAGCCGCGGCCCGGGTCCTCGCCGTTGATGCGGAACTCGAAGGAGTGGCCGCGCACCTCCGGGTCGCCGTAGCCCAGTTCCTCGCCGTCGGCGATCCGGAACATCTCGCGGACCAGGTCGATCCCGGTGACCTGCTCGGTGACCGGGTGCTCCACCTGGAGACGGGTGTTGACCTCCAGGAAGGAGATCGTGCCGTCCATCGCCACCAGGAACTCGCAGGTGCCGGCGCCGACGTAGCCGGCCTCCTTGAGGATGGCCTTGGACGCCCGGTACAGCTCGGCGTTCTGCTCGGGGGTCAGGAACGGCGCGGGCGCCTCCTCGACCAGCTTCTGGTGCCGGCGCTGCAGCGAGCAGTCACGGGTGGAGACGACCACCACGTTGCCGTGCTGGTCCGCCAGGCACTGGGTCTCGACGTGCCGCGGGTTGTCCAGGTAACGCTCGACGAAGCACTCGCCGCGGCCGAAGGCGGCGACCGCCTCGCGCACCGCGGACTCGTACAGCTCCGGGATCTCCTCCAGCGTGCGGGCGACCTTCAGGCCGCGGCCGCCACCGCCGAAGGCCGCCTTGATGGCGACCGGAAGGCCGTGCTCCCGGGCGAACACGACGACCTCGTCGGCACCGGTGACCGGGTCCGGCGTACCGGCCACCAGCGGGGCACCGGCGCGCTGCGCCACGTGCCGGGCGGTGACCTTGTCGCCGAGGTCGCGGATGGCCTGCGGGGGCGGGCCGATCCAGGTCAGACCCGCGTCGAGGACGGCCTGGGCGAAGTCGGCGTTCTCCGACAGGAAGCCGTAGCCGGGGTGGACGGCGTCCGCTCCCGAGTCGGCGGCGGCCTTGAGCACCTTGGCGATGTCCAGGTAACTGGTACCGGGGGTGTCGCCGCCCAGCGCGTAAGCCTCGTCGGCCGCGCGGACGTGCAGCGCATCCCGGTCCGGCTCGGCGTAGACGGCGACGCTGGCGATACCGGCGTCCGAGCAGGCACGGGCGACGCGGACAGCGATCTCCCCGCGGTTGGCGATGAGCACCTTGCGCACTGTGGCTCCCTTCTTGAACCTGGTCGAGTTTATGGAGTTCTTGACGGTACCGGCGAGTAGCCCCAGGTTGTGAACTATCCCACACACAGGGTGATGCGCCCAGGGAGCCGGTCGGCCGGCCGTCGGGGGGTCTTCCCAGGTCGTGGCCGGTGGTGCCGACGGGGGCCGATCCTCGCAGACGGCGACAGGGCGGCGTGGCGGTGTGGTGACCCTGGCCGCACTCAGGCCGTGGCCGCTCCCGAGGCCGTGTCCGTGTCCGGCGCCGTGTCCGTGACCGCGTCCGTGTCCGGCGCCGGGACCGGGTCGGCCGGGCGCTCCAGTGCCTGCGCGGTGACGTCCGCCGCGAGCTCCACCACGTCCGGTCCGTACGCCTCCGGGTCGACCACCCGCAGGACGAGGGCGAAGGTGCCGTCCTCACCGTAACGCCGGGCGAGCCCGCGGTGGTTGGCCATCAGGTAGCGGACGCCGGCGTGGTTGGCGATCCCGGTCTGCCCGGAGACCAGGAACACCGGGCGCCCGCCCCCGGGGGTGGCGAGGCGGGCCAGCAGGGTGTGGACGTGCCGGTCCCGGTCCACCACGAACTCGCGGTCGCCCACGACGATGACGTTGTTCGGTCCCTCCGGCCCGCTGGTGACCCGCACCCCGGGCAGCCCCCAGGCCAGATGGGCGGCCATCCGTTCGTTGCTGCTCGGACCGCCGAAGCAGAGCTCGGTCTTGGCGCCCAGGCCGCGGTGGACGCTGTCGTGCGCGACCAGTTCGGCCTGCGCCCCGCACTCCTTGACCAGGGCCGCCAGCTCCATCAGCGCGTAGGCGTCGCGGCGGGTCACCGTCCTGGCGTGCGCGCCGGCGCCGACACTGCGGTTGACCACGATCAGGCACTCGCTGCCGGCCGGCAGCCCGAAGAACGAGCGCACCCGCTCCTGGCGCCGCCTCCGCCGCAGGTTCTGTCCCAGCCAGCCGAGTACGGCGCTGATCGCGCTGGCCACCAGGCCCAGCAGTACGTTGAGCAGACCGTCGGCCATCCGCCCGCCCCCTCCCCCGTCCGAACAGCGGCGGTCAGCCTAGCGGCGGTCGCCCGCCGCGACCATCGATGCCGTCGGAGCGCCCCGGCGGGTGCTACTTCGCCCAGAGGTCGGTGATGCGGACGCCCAGCTCCGCGAGCAGGGTGCGCAGCAGCGGCAGGGAGAGGCCGATGACGTTGCCCGGGTCGCCGTCGATGCCCTCGACGAACGGCGCCGAGCGGCCGTCCAGGGTGAACGCGCCGGCCACGTGCAGCGGTTCGCCGGAGGCGATGTAGGCGGCGATCTCCTCGTCGTCCGGGGTGCCGAACCGGACGGTGGTGGAGGCGGTGGCCGAGGACTGCTCGCCGGTGACGGTGTCGATCACGCAGTGCCCGGTGCGCAGCACGCCGGCCCGGCCGCGCATCGACCGCCAGCGGGCCAGCGCCTCGGCCGCGTCGGCGGGCTTGCCGAGCGCCTGCCCGTCCAGCTCCAGCACGGAGTCGCAGCCGATCACCAGCTCGCCGCCGGTCAGCTCGGCGGCGACCGCCTTGGCCTTGGCCTCGGCCAGGACGAGGGCGAGCTCGGCGGGGGTGGCGGCGCTGATCGCGTCCTCGTCCACGCCGCTGACCACCACGAGCGGGTCGAGGCCCGCCTGGCGCAGCAGCCCGAGGCGGGCGGGGGAGGCGGAGGCGAGGACGAGGGTGCGCTGGTCGGTCATGGCCACCAGGGTAGGGGGTGACGGTGTGGGCCGTTGGGGTACGGCGGCCCGGCCCGGCGGGTCAGAGCAGCAGCAGGACGGCGATCACCAGGGCGCAGGCGGCGAGCACCCGGCCGGCGCGGTGCAGCCGCTGCTGCATCCGCCGGGCCTCGGGGGAGGGCTCGTCGCGGGGGTCTGACCAGAGCACCAGTCCAGGGTGCGCCGCGCCCGGGCCGGACGCCTGAGTATCCGTACTCAGCTTTCGGGCAATCCGGGCCAACCGGCGCCGGAACGGACATGGCGGAAGCCGAAGCGGCGGAGCGGGGGGCCGGGCGGCCGCCCCCGCCCCCGGGGGGGGGGCCCGCAGGGGCCCAGCCGGGGGGGGGCCAGGGGGTGGGGGCGGGGCGCCGGCCCGGGCGCCGG